>JARFXP010000001.1:1522500-1825351 GCA_029194675.1 Nitrospira sp.
AGCCCGGCCGTTTGGATCCTGGGAAATCGGACCGGTAATGGGCGCCGACACTGTTTTCTCTCCAGAGCGCAGCTTCCGCCACGCAATGGGCCACTTGAACCATGTTCTTGACCTCCAGGTCGGCTCTCCCCGCAAAGGACCTGGATACCATCCGTTCCCAGCGGGCAAGCTGGGCCGTGGCGCGAACGAGCGATTCCCGAGAACGGACGAGCCCCACTTGCCCCCACATGGTCCGTCGAAGGGAGCTCCGTACCTTTTCGGCATCTTCCAATCGTTCCAATCGAACGCGCTTCAAGCGCTCCACGTGGTGAGTCAAATCGGGCATCGAACTGCGAGAGGCCCAGCCTACAGCGGCAACGCCGGCCCGCATTCCGAATACCAATCCCTCCAGCAATGAATTGCTGGCCAGTCGGTTGGCGCCGTGCACACCGCTACAAGCCACCTCGCCCGCCGCAAAAAGACCCGGCAATGTCGTGGCTCCATTGATATCGGTCGCAACTCCCCCCATCATGTAATGGGCGCTCGGAGAGACCGGGATCCATTCTTCCGTGATATCGATATCATGACGTAGACAGGTCGCATAGATCGTCGGAAATCGTCGTTTGACAAAACTCGATCCCAAGTGAGTCACATCAAGGTAGACATGCCGCGCCCGCGTGGCCGCCATTTCTGCCCAGATCGCCCGCGCGACGATATCCCGCGGAGCCAAGACGCCGAGCGGGTGATACCGCTGCATAAACGGCTCTCCTCTATTGTTGCGCAGCTGACCGCCCTCGCCTCGCATGGCTTCCGACAACAAGAAAGGCGGACTCGACGGCAGGTACAGCGATGTCGGGTGAAACTGGACGAATTCCATGTCCTGGAGTTCCGCTCCTGCACGAAATGCCATCGCCATGCCGTCGCCGGTCGCATTGGGTGGATTTGTGGTACGCGCAAAAATCTGTCCCGCACCCCCCGTCGACAGGACCACGGCTTTTGCAGGAATGATGAGGCGTTCCTCTGAATGTTCATCAAGCACGACCGCTCCGCAACAGCGGCCTTCCTCAACCACAAGATCGACGGTGAAGTGGTAATCCAGCCGGACGATCCGCTTTTGCCGCGCGGCCTGCGCCATCAATACCCGCACCATCTCGTTTCCTGTCGCATCGCCTCTCGCACGGAGGATTCTGCTGCGGCTATGAGCCGCTTCGCGTGCAAAAGCAAACTTTCCACCGGCTTTGTCGAATTTCGCGCCCCAGCGGATGAGCTCTTGAATCCGATCCGGTCCTTCCTCAACCAACACCCGCACGGCCTCACGACGACACAGGCCGTGTCCTGCCTTCACAGTATCCGTCAAATGGATGGCGACATCATCCTCCTCACTCAAGGCCACGGCCACCCCGCCTTGTGCAAAGATGGAATTGCTCTGTAAGGGATGTCCCTTGGTGAGAACGATCACCCGCCCTACTCGGCAGAGGTCCAGGGCGGCGCGAAGTCCGGCGACTCCGCTGCCGATGACGAGAAAATCTGCTCCCAACGTACTCCGCGACATCGTTATTGTGGTTGAGTCGGCGGCGAGAGAGGTTCCGACAACATCTGTTTCGTCTTCATTCCGAAGGGCAAATCTCCCTGCGCGCTGCGCAAGAGAATCGTGTGCGTACCAGCCCATTGTAATCGTGCGTACCCTCGTTGCCGGATACCCATGTCACTGGCATCTCTTTTCCACGTCCCTTGCCAGTGGATGAAGACATCGATATCGTCTTTCTCGATCACCACCCGTTCAATCTTGAATTCCAGGGTGATAGTGGAAAAGGTTTCGAAATCCATGTCGACCTGCCGTTTCAGTTCATCCAGTTGATTCAGCGGCAACAGCATGGCTTGAAAACCGGCTCGATCCTTTTGTTGATAGGCGCGCCGTAAGGATTCCAACGCTTGATCGATGCGGAGGAGGCGCTCATGTTCCGCTGGGTATTGGACGGTCTTCGATGGACATCCGCCCAACACAAGAGGGAGTAGTATGAGCCACAAGATGAATGTAGACGGTGAAGGGTCACATTTTCGGACGAACATGGGAGTGCAGTATAGCACAGGGCAAAAGAACGCCGTGAGCTTGCATTTTCGGCGGAAAGCACTTAGACTCGGCCCTCCTTAGGAGATATAGAACATGTCAAGCGTCCTGAAAAAGCGACGAAAGAAGATGCGGAAGCACAAGTACAAGAAGTTGCGCCAGCGTCAGAAATTTCTTCGCCGCAAAAGCTAAGCTCAGCCGGCGTGGCGGGAGGAGGGAACCGTGGCCGAGGGGAAGAAAGTCCGCATCCGCGTACGAACGGTCAATTGTACCTATGTGGGAGACTTTCTGGTGCCTCCGATGCGGAATCGCGTCTCCGATGCGATCAACGAAGAAGCACGTCTCTTCATCAGTCTGACCGACGTCGTGATCAACGATAAAGACCGGTCGGACTTCGTGGCGGTCAATAAGAATCTGATCGAGTCGATCGCTCAACTCTAGTCGATTCATCTCACCCCCGTCAGCGTCTTGTTTCACCGTAGCCGTAAAACGGAACACGATCTCCTGTCCGATCACACCGCCTGACCACGATGTCGATCTTCAAAAGATTTCTCCCGTTCGTGCGCCCTTATGTGGCGCGTTTGATACTGGCCGGGCTCTTGGTGAGCGGGGTTGCACTCATTAATCTCGCTTTGGTTCGGTTGGCCGGCACCCTCTGGGATATCATCACCGTTCAGCACGATGCCGATAAGATGACGCGGTCGATCGGCCTGTTCCTGGTCCTGGTGATCCTACAGGGGTTCTGCTCGATGGGTCATAGTTATCTGACTGCATGGGTCTCTCAAGAAGTCGTCGCCGACTTTCGCAAGCACCTCTTCAGCCACCTGCAGACGCTGACGGTCAGCTTTTTTGCTCGGCGCCGTACGGGAGAACTGCTCTCCCGATTGATGACCGATGTGACGGTGATCCAATCCATCGTGACAGAAGCCCCCATCGACGGCGTCAAACAACTCGTGACATTCGTCGGGGGCATCACATTCCTGCTCATGATGAATTGGCGGCTCTGCCTCCTGATCCTCATCCTGCTCCCATTACTGGTCCTGGTCGCCAAGGTATTCGGTCGCCGGTTGAAATCCCTTTCCACCTCGATTCAAGACCAGACAGCCGTGCTCAGCACCCTCGTCGAAGAAGTGATTTCCGGCATTCGCATCGTCAAATCCTTCGTCCAGACGCAACGGGAAAAGGATCGCTTCGCGGATCAGGTCGATCACACGCTTCATCTCACACTCCGCCGAGCCGCCATCATGGCCGTCTTCATTCCGGTAATCAGCCTCCTGACGTTCTCATCGGCAACGGCGGTGCTGTGGTACGGAGGCAGACAGGTCATCGATGGGGTCGTCACACCTGGAGATCTGTTCGCCTTCGTCTTGTTCGCCGGCATCTTGATCGGTCCCTTCAGCTCGGCAGCACGAGTGTTTGCGCAGGTCAAGGAAGCCCAAGGAGCGACGCAACGGGTCTTCGAAATTCTGGATGCTCAGCCGGACATTTGCGATCGACCCGACGCCCAGACGCTGGAAACCGTCGAGGGCCACGTGCGGGTGGAAAACGTCAACTTCAGCTACGATACTCGTCATCCAGTATTGTCCAACCTGTCGTTCGAAGCCAAGCCGGGCGAACTAGTCGCGTTAGTCGGACCGACGGGCGCTGGCAAGACCACCGTGATCAACCTGCTTCACCGCTTCTACGATCCGACGGAAGGGCGCATCACGATCGACGGCAAAGACTTGCGCCATGTGACCGTTGAGAGTTGGTACCGACAGATTGCTCTCGTCCCACAAGAAACGATCCTATTTGGGGGCACCATTCTCGACAACATTCGCTACGGCAATATGGCAGCGAATGAAGCCGCAGTATTGGAGGCGAGCCAAGCTGCCCATGCGCATGACTTCATCACGAGCTTGCCGGACGGGTATCAAACTCTGGTGGGCGAGAAGGGCGTCAACCTCTCAGGCGGACAACGTCAACGAATTGCGATCGCTCGGGCGATCTTGAAGAATCCTCGCATTTTGTTGCTGGACGAAGCGACCTCATCGCTGGATACCGAATCGGAACGGCTGGTTCAGGAAGCCCTTCAACGCCTCATGGAAGGTCGCACGACCTTCGTCGTCGCCCACCGACTGTCGACCATCCAAGGTGCCGACCGAATTCTGGTCTTGGACAAGGGGAAGTTGGTGGAAGAAGGCGCCCACACCCAATTGATGGCCCGCAACGGGCTGTACCACTACCTCTATACCATTCGTTTGAATGAGCCGATCACGTAAGATCGGTCACTCAGTGACAAGGCCCACCTCACCTTCCGATATTCCAAGGCATTTAACAGGCCTGTAACACGAAGCGCGTATGATTCTACGGGTCTCCATGCATACGACGGGAGGGAAATCTCATGATTTCGCAACGTCCCAAGAAAATTCTGATCGTCGAAGACGAACAGGACATCGCGCAGTTGGTCATGCATTATCTTGAGAAGGAAGGATTTCATCCGAACATCGCCAAAACCGGGCTTGAAGCACTCAACCTCGCGGTATCTGAACATCCTGATTTAGTTATTCTTGACCTCATGCTGCCTGAGATGGATGGATTGGAGGTGTGTAAAGCCCTCCGCCAGAAGCCTGAAACGGCGCTGCTGCCTATCATCATGTTGACGGCGAAGAAAGAAGAATCTGATACCGTCGTCGGACTTGAGCTCGGAGCCGATGATTACGTGACCAAACCCTTTAGCCCCAAGACATTGATGGCTCGGATCAAATCCCTTTTCCGTAGGCTAGAGCGGACAAACAATCAAAAACCAATGTCCTTAGTGTACGGTTCCCTCCAAATGGACCTGACGCGACATGAAGTGACGGTGAAAGGTAAAGAGGTGCTGCTCACGGCGAAGGAGTTCGGACTGCTTGAGCGTTTGCTCCGTCAACCCGGGCGGGTCTTGACGCGGGAGGTGCTCCTCAATGAAGTTTGGGGCTACGACTATTATGGGACCACGCGAACCGTCGATGTCCATGTTCGGCGATTGAAACTGAAAGTGCCGCTTCTCAATGACTCGATCGTCTCGGTCAAGACACTTGGATACAAACTATTGGACCAGCCTCGGGTATCCTAACTGTCCCCGCACTTTTGCAATATCAATAACATTGCGAAGGAACGAACCTCGCTCATCCTCTCCACTCTATCGCCGTCTCCTCCGGTCCTTAACCTCGGGCAAAGACTTTGAATCAGATTCCGATGATGGTGCTGTTGTATTCAGCCACCTTCGGATCCGCTCAGCAATCTCATCACGTACTCGGCGAAAGACTTGCAAGCGATCAGCATTGGAACCTTGTGCATCAGCGGGATCGTCAAAACTCCAATGCAACTGGGCATCGCCTCTGGGATCCGCCGGACATGAGGCGTGGGCGTGATCACAGACCGTAATGACATAGTGGAGATGTTGACCTTGAAACTCGGCAACGTGCTTTGAGCGGTGACGAGAGAGATCGATTCCCACCTCCCCCATCACTTCAACGGCTCGCGGATTCACCCCAACCGGGTTGGTCCCCGCACTCACGGCCTCGAACCGACTTCCGGCCAAGTGGCGTAACCATCCCTCCGCCATCTGACTGCGGCAGGAGTTGCCCGTACATAAGAAGAGGACGGCTGGTTTCACGCCGACTGCTCCGCTGGAAACCAAGTCCGCGTCTGATTACAGAAGGCACAGACGGAGAGCATGACCGGCACCTCCACAAGCACTCCCACGACGGTTGCCAGCGCAGCGCCCGACTCCGGCCCAAACAAGGCGATTGCAGTGGCGACCGCCAATTCGAAGAAGTTGCTCGCGCCAATCAGCGCCCCCGGCGCTGCCACGGAGTGAGGCACATTGAGCCACTTCATCAGTGTATAGGCCACGGAGGCATTAAAGTAGACCTGGATGAGAATGGGGACAGCTATGAGCGCCACATGCCATGTCTTGCCGGTAATGTTGTCGGCTTGGAATGCGAACAGCAACACCACCATGGCAAGCAGCGCGAGGATGGTGATTGGGGCGAACCGCGGAAGTAATCGGTCCTCGAACCATGCTTGACCCTGTTGCGAAATGAACCAGTGCCGCAATGCCACGCCGATGATGAGCGGAATGACGATAAACGCCAAGACTGAATAGAATAGGACCGGGAGCGGAACCGTTAAAGCGGAAGCACCGGTGACCAAGAAACCGACGATGGGGGCGAAGAGCACCAGCATAATAAGATCGTTCACGGAGACTTGGACGAGCGTGTACGCTGGATCGCCGTCGGTCAAATAGCTCCAGACAAACACCATCGCAGTACAAGGCGCTGCAGCCAAAATAATGGTTCCGGCAATGTATTGATCCGCCTCGCTCGGAGTTATCCAGGCGGAGAACACCAGTCGAAAAAATACCCATGCGAAGAACGCCATTGAAAACGGCTTGACGATCCAATTTACGAAGAGGGTCACTAGCAATCCCGTCGGCCTCTTCCCCACATGGCGGACGGAGGCCACGTCGATTTTCATCATCATGGGGATGATCATGAGCCAGATGAGCAGGGCAATGGAGGCATTCACATGGCTGCCCTCCCCGAATTCCCACGTGCGCAACCATTGAATGAGACCGGGAACCGATCGACCGAGCAGCACCCCCGCGATCATGCACAGCGCCACCCATATGGTGAGATACCGTTCGAACAGATTCAGCCGCTTCTCGAGAGACTGAGTCGGTGGACCCGATGTCATGGCTATGTCCATCCTGAATTTCTTTCCATTGACTACATGATGATGACGGAGCGGTAGTGCTATGCCATCAACATTTCTTGATGATTCAAATCAAAAAAATAGCGTCACGCACAGGGCACGGCCGGTTTTGACGCCATCGGCCGAGATTCCTTGAGCCAGGTGATGAAGTCATCTAGTTCCTGAATCGCATCCTGGTTGACCGAATAATAGATCCATCGACCTTCCGGACGATCGATGACCAGGCCGGCGTCCTTCAGGACACGAAGATGAAAAGAGAGCCGTGATTGGCCTGTGTTGAACGCTTCCGTAAGATCGCACACACATTGCTCCCCGTCCCTAAGTCGGTCCAGGATTCCCACGCGCGTCTCATCCGAGAGCGCATGAAAGAGACGGGCCGCCTTCTTCATGGTTTTTGTCCGGGTTGCTGTCATGGTTCTTCTATACATCAAGTATTATTGATTAGTCAACCTCAAAGCTGCCTACATCAAACTGCAAATCGCGGCGAGATTTTTACACAGGTGTAAGCCCTCCGTAACCACCTGTTGCCATTCATGCTGTATCACTGATCGCAGGAGATCAGTGGTATGGCAACCACTGCACAAGCAAAATATCAGCCTCGTGAGCCGAACAACAGACCACCACACTCGCGGGGAGTGCATCATATGACCGAGCGCTTACGATTGAGAAAGGAGCTCAGTCGGCAACGAACCGCTCTGCTGACCGACTGGAACCTCTCGCTTGCTCCGCCGTCCGAGCGAGCACTCTATGCTGATCCTGCAGATCAGGCATCGAGCGATTTCGATCAAGATCTAGCCATACAGGTAAGGACAAGGATGATCGCAAGGCTCAAACGGATCGAGCACGCTTTGCGGTTGGTGCAGACCAAGGGCTATGGCTGGTGTCGGCAATGTCGCGAGGCGATTCCCTATGCTCGACTGGCGATTCAACCGGATGCGCTCTTTTGCGTTTCTTGTCTTGCACCCATGGAGAGCAGAAGGTAGCGCAATTATGTCGGATCGCGCCACGTCCCGAGGGAGCTACCCTCCCAGCTCAGCCCCTGGCTCCCCCACGCTTGTCCCTTCTTTCAGGAGAAGGGGCAAGCGCGAGTTACTCGACATTCCAATTGAGACCTTAGATTAAGGAGACTGCCATGCAATGCACGCGCTGTACCGGCATGAGAGTATCCGAAATCATCGCTGAGGGAAGCACCAGAGCATTAGCGATGCGTTGCGTTCACTGTGGTGACGTGATCGATAGCGTCATCACGATGAACCGCCAACGCCGCCGGTATGCACGCCCTAGCCCACATTATTCATGACGATTCGTGACGAAACCGCCAAGACGCCAGGCGAGACGGGCGCGTGGAGCCCCGAGAGGCCGAGGCGTACTTGAAACAGTACGTCGAGGTCGCGAGCGGCAAGCCCGCCCGTCGAAGGCTCGTCGCAGCAGCGAATCCGCGATTCGCCAGCCCGGCTGGTCAGATCCGCGACCGACCTGTGAAGCCTGAAGGGTCTCGGGTTCTTCATTCAGGATCTTGGTCCGATCGGATCAAGCGTCAGCGCGCACCATGCTATCCTCAGCGAAGGTCGTGCCGTCGAATGGGAGCATGACCACCTCGTCCTCCTCTAAGCGGCGTTCGCTCAGTTTCCCTCACTGCTGAGCGCTGGCCCGAATGAAGCGCCGCGCGGCGATGGAGGCACTCAGCCCGAACGCCGCCGGGACCCGGTTCCGCACAGGCTTCATACAGGCGGCTGCTCAGGCCGTCCAGGATCTTGCGGTACAGACCAGCGTCCGCCGCCTTCCAATGGATCGTTCGCACCTTATTTTCTGTCATGAATCGGCTTCTTTCGCTGGTGTTGGTTGTTTAATCCACGTCACCGCACAGCACCACAAAGGCGGCCACTTCGTCAATTTTCAACCAATCCTCGCACACCCTTCTCATCAGGATCATCCGGACATTCCACAACAAGCAATCAAGGACCTTCAGCTCATGATCTGGCTTTCCAGCGATTGAGAAACCAGTCCTGCGAATTGACGCTTGGTTCCCCGACCAATGGCATAAGACGCTCGTAGGTCCCGTCTGAACGCAACCGCCTGGCTTGGACATTATCGCGAAGCGCGACGGCGAGAATGTCATGCACGATGACCTCCCGCCAGCGGGGGTGAACCACCGGAAAGAGGATTTCCACACGGCGATCCAGATTGCGCGGCATGAGGTCAGCGCTTCCAAGAAACACTTCATCCTGTCCCCCATTATGAAAATAATAGATCCGGGCATGTTCGAGAAATCGTCCGACCACGGACGTCACTGTAATCCGCTCGCTCACGCCGGGGACACCGGGCCGTAAACAACAGATACCGCGTACTTGTAATTCAATCTTCACACCGGCCTGTGCGGCACGGTACAGTGCCTGAATGAGTGCCTTATCGACCAATGCGTTCATCTTGAATGCGAGATGTCCATCGCCGTTTTTCCGGTGACAGTGAATCTCGCGATCGATCCGATCGACCAGCTCCCGCCGCAATGCCGCCGGCGCGACCAGCAATTTGGCGTAGCCATCCTTCCGGGAGTAGCCGGTCAGCGCATTGAACAAGTCGGACACATCGCTGCCGATCGTAGGATCGCATGTGAAGTAACTCAGATCGGTATAGACTCGACTCGACAGCACATTATAGTTGCCGGTTCCGAGATGGACGTACCGTCGGATCCCCTCCGGTTCGCGCCGAACGACGAGACACACCTTCGCATGGGTCTTGAGGCCGCGCACTCCGTAGACGACATGTACTCCTTCATCTTCGAGCTTTCGGGCCCATTCGATGTTATTTTCTTCATCGAAACGAGCCTTGAGCTCTACTAGCACGGCCACCTGCTTCCCATTGACCCGAGCTTCCATCAACGCATCGATAATGGGGGATTTCGGGTTCACGCGATACAACGTCTGCTTGATTGCCAGGACATTCGCATCGTGGGCCGCTTCACGCACAAATTCGACGACCGGCGTGAAACTATCGTAAGGATGGTACAGCAAGAGATCATCTTGCCTGATAGCATCCAACACACCACCCGGTTTGCTCAGCAGCGCGGGCATGGCGGGCTGAAAAGGCGCGTCTTTGAGATCGGGACGTTCGAGTGCGGTGAGTTCCATAAGCCCCGCCATGCCGATCGGATCATGTTCCGTGTAAACGAGGTAAGATGGGATCTGTAGATTGCGGATCAGAATATCTACAATATGGTCCGGCGTGGTCGCATCCAGTTCCAAACGCACCACGGAATTAAAATCCCTCAAATCGAGCTGCTCTTCCACCGCCGTGATCAGATCGGGTGCTTCATCGGCCTCGATCGTCACATCGGCGTCCCGCGTAACACGGAACGGATAGGACGATACAATCTCCAAGCCGGGAAACAGGAGATCCAGATTATCCGCCACGATCTCTTCCAACCAAGCAAAACGTTGAACTTTCCCGATTCCTCCGAGGTCTTTCTCCTGCGGGGTGGATCCTTCTTGAGCGGGAACCGGAACCAAGCGCCGAAAGGAATCAGGCAACTTGACGCGCGCGAAGCAGTCACCCCGCTCAGGATCCTTGATCACCACGGCCAGGTTGAAGCTCAGATTTGAAATATGCGGAAAGGGATGAGTTGGATCAATGGCCAACGGGGTGAGCGTTGGAAAAATTTCACGCACGAAGTACTGACGAAGAGCGTCCCGTTCGGCCTGCTCGAGGTCACCATACGAGAGCGCATAAATACCGGCCTCACGCAGTTTTGGCAACAGATCCTCCTGCCAACAAGTCCGATGCCGCTCGAGATGGATCGTCACCTCCCGGCATATCGCCAGCATTTGTTCGGATGGCGTCATGGCATCGGGTGGGGTTTCTCCCGCTCCGCCGGCAACCTGGCGTCGCAGGCCTGAGATCCTGATCATGAAGAATTCGTCGAGGTTGGTGGCGAAGATCGCCAGAAACTTCACTCGTTCCAGCAGCGGACGTCGCACATCTTCCGCTTCCTCCAAGACCCGCAGGTTGAATTGCAGCCAACTAAGCTCACGGTTCAAGAACAGGCCGGGATTCTCGAGGTCCGCCTGTGGTTCCGTGACCTGATGCGAATTCTCAGCCGAAGGTTCCGTCGACGCCATTTAATCCAGCCATCCTTTCCGTTTGAAATACAGGTACGGAGCGGCGCCGGCCACAATCATCAGCAGGAGCGCCAGCGGGTAGCCCCACGGCCACCGAAGCTCCGGCATGATGTCGAAATTCATGCCGTAAATGCTGGCGACAAGGGTGGGGGGAAGAAACACGACCGCCGCAATCGAAAAGATTTTGATCACCTTGTTTTGTTCCAGGTTAATCATTCCGAGTAAGGCATCCATGAGAAAATTAATCTTATCGGCAATGAAGCCCGTATGGCCGTTCAACGATTCAATATCACGCAGGATACCCTTGACCTCTTGCGTATGCTCGCGTGACAGAACGCGGCTCCTCAACAGGAACGACAGGGCACGCCGGTTGTCCATCAAATCCAAGCGGACTTTCCCATTGAGGTCCTCTTGGGCGGCAATCCGTTCTATGTTGTCGCGCATGACATGACCGGCGATCTCCTTGCCCCTGTTCAGGACGAGAGCAGCGACTTGGTCCAGGGTTATGTACATCTCTTCCAACACATCGGCATCCTGCTCCACGGCAAGCTCGTAACAGCCAAGGAGGATGTCCACCGCATCACCCACCATCCCAGGCCCCGCACGTGCTCTCATCCGGAACAGACGCAGGATGGCGAGATCATCGTCATGCACCGTAAGGAGTCGGCCTTCATGCAGCGTGAACGACATCGTAACATTTGAAGGAGTCTCATCGCTGTTCTGGATGAAGGTCGAGCGAATATGGACCCCGTGTTCGTCCTGGTAGTGCCGCGCACTCGCCTGCAAGTCCTGCAATTCCTCGTCTTCCGGCAGCTCCAGTCGAAAGACCGACTGCACCAACTCGCGTTCTTCTTCCGTCGGATAGGCCAGATCAATCCAGATGATCTCCTTGCAGGACAGATCCTCTTCGACGCCGACCTGGACCTGCATGAGCTTCCCGTCGGTCAATACAAACGCACTGAGCACAAGCCACTCCCAATCATCCCATGTGACATCGGGGTTGAACCGTTTGCATCATTATAGAATTCAGGCTGTGCTCTGCCTATGATCATCGAGCCCGCCTGCAAAAGTTTACACCGCAGTAACATACGCTTTGCCGGATTGTAACTGTCCAGCGGTATGCTCACCAGCAAGGCTTCTTGGTATCTCAATGTTTAAATTAAGAGAGCCATCAACAAGGAGGGGATGTATGCAGGGAACCAGCTATGTTCATATGTTGGAAGGACGCCTGCGTATCAAGGCATCCGAAATCAAAGGATCTCCAGAGAAAGCAGTGGAAGTAGAATCCGCTGTTTCTCAATTGAAGGGCGTTTCACATATCACAACCAATGAACTGACGGGCAACGTCTTGGTGCTGTTCGATCCGGAATTGACCAACCATTACCATATCATCGGAACACTGAAAGACCTGGGTTGCCTGAATGAAAAGCAGGCGCCTTCGCGTCGCCATTCCGCACGCTGGTCGGAAGTCGTGGTAGGCCCGCTTGCCCAAGCGGTGATCGAACGCGCCATTCTTGCCCTCATTTAATTCTCTCCTCCACTCTTGACAAGAGGTCCGCGTGCCATCAGCGGCCTCAGCGCGTTCGCTGTCGCGAGAATAGCCGACCCGTTGCTTAGCAAGGTGGCCGCTCCCGCACCAATCGCACCAAAGACAGCCAAGCCCAATGCCACCGTATTCGGTATCGATATGATTCTCCAGTTTTGCTCGATCAAGTCCAACGCCTTTCTGCTGATGTCCAAAGCCAGCGGTACCTTCCAGAGCCCGCCATTCAACAGTACGACATGGGCCGTCGCTTCCGCCACATCTGCGCCGCCGCTGACGGCGATGCCCACATCGGCATGGGCGAGGGCCGGAGAATCGTTAATGCCATCGCCGATGACGGCCACTCGATAGCCCTGCTGTTGCAAGTCTTTGACGTAGGTGACCTTGTCACGCGGCAAGGCATCGGCGATGAGGTCGGAAATGCCCACCGCCTGTGCCACCCTGCTCGCCACGTGCGAATGGTCGCCCGTCAGCATCGCAATGTGACGAATTCCTTTTCCTCGGAGCTGCTCAACGACATCGGCCGATTCCGGGCGTATCGGGTCGGCGTAGGCCAAGGTTCCTACCAGTTCGCCATTTATCGCTACACAGACCGGCGACATGGCTTCTCGGCCGAGCTCGTACAAATGTCGCTGAACCTCTGTTGTGACATGAATGGACTTTGCCGTCATGAACCGCTCGCACCCGACAAGAACCGCTTGCCCGCCGACATCAGCTTCCACGCCAAGCCCGATCGTGTAATGCGAGTTGCTCCGTTCGGGAATGGCAATGCCTTGACTTTCGGCGGCCAGGACGATGGCCTTCGCCACCGGATGCGTCAACCGTTGCTCGCAAGCTGCTGCAAACCCCAGGACATCCGTTTTGTTGATTCCGTTGTAGGTATAGATCTCCGTCACCTGCGGTGAGCCGGAAGTCAACGTTCCCGTTTTATCAAAGACAATGGCGTCGACCCCTGCCAACTGTTCCATATACCGGCCGCCTTTGATGAGGATTCCATGCCGGACGGCTTTGGTCATCGAGGCCAAGACAGCAGTCGGCGCGGCGATGCGGATACCGGTTCCATAGTCGATGATGAGCACCGATGCGCAGGACGAGAGGTTTTGCGAGAGGACGCCGCTTGCCCCGGCGAAGGCAAAACTGTACGGAACGAGTTCGTTAGCCCACCGTTCGGCGTAGTTTTGGATACGCGTCTCATGCGCCGGAGCATCCTGCACCATACGCACGATTCTCGCAGCCTCCGTATCGTTTCCGACGCGTTCGACGCGCACATAGAGTTTCCCCTCCTGCACCACGGTTGCTGCATGCGCGACATGCCCGGCGGTTTTTTCAACCGGCAATGATTCACCGGTCAGGGCCTGCTGATCCACCGTGGCTCTGCCCTTCAGTACTGTGCCGTCAATGGGAATTCGTTCCCCAGGGTACACAACCACGGTCTCTCCAATCTGTACCTTGTCGACTTCGATTTGCACAGTCTTACCCTCACGAACGACCCACGCCGGTGTACGTCGATAGGCCAACACCTCTGTGACGGCATCCTGCGCCTGCATCACCGTGACATCCCGAATGTAATCTCCCAGATTGACCAACCAGACCATGAACAATGCCATCGGTAACTGTCCCTGACAGGCGAGCAGCGTAATTGCCGAAGCATCCAGAACATCGACCGTCAAGGCATCACGACGGCCAAAGGCATCGAAGGCGCGGGCGAACATGGGCAGCGCGCTGCCCAATAAGAAAAAAGGAATGAGAGGAGCTGCGAGGAACTCCGCAGCCACGCAGGCAAGACCTGCGGTGGACAAGACCAGCTCGAAGCCGGTTTCTCCTGATTGCTGTGAGGCTCGATCCATGCCCGAACCGGCGGCCTTGGAGACGGTACGAAGCGTATCGGAAGAGAGTCGATTCAACCGGACGCTCAGTGCCCCCGCCGACCAGACCTTCGGATCGAATGTGATGGTCAGACTCGCGCAATTCTGATTGGCCCATACGCCAAGAATTCCGGGCAAGGCGGACAAAAAGGTTTCCAACGGCTGGGCCAGCGCAGGATGGCGCTTAAGAGCCGGGACCTTGAGTCTGACGCGTCCCTTCATCGAATGGAGAATCTCGGTGACGGCCCAATCGGGGTGAGACGAGGCCTTCCGGATGCTTCTCGCGAAACGCCCTCGGCTCCTGGAGGGTTTTTGAATCTTTCGGCCGGTCGCGGTGAGCTGATGATTGCCGCTGGAGAGCCGAACGATGTTCACTCGTTTAGAATCTCCTCTCGCGTTCTGCCTTCGTTGGAAGGCAGCTTCCGTTTGCTTCACGGTCATCCCCTCCTCACCAATGTCAGATTATATACGTAAGTATTTATGCTCAATATTTATACTCTATAAAAGACAACACGACCCCCTTCCCCCATCCGCATCGGACATCTTCACGAGGCCTGTTCGATTACCCGGGAGGGAGATGTCTCGGACGGATTCAACGCGTGATAGGTCCCGAACGCAAACCAGAGATAGTCATACCACTGAGGGACGACCAACGTTTCGGCGGCCAACAGACCTCGGACGCCGAGAGCGAACAGCCCGAACGGGACCAACAGGCGCCAATTCTCGCCGAGGTTCTGAGTCGGCACGAGTGTCCCATTTGATTCGTTCGCCTGCCATTTCGCCAGGTACTCCGGATTCAGATCGGAGGGAGAGATGCCCAACGCCTTCGCGACAGCGAAGTGAATGTCCAGCGCTTCCAGAAGCGTCGGGTCGAACGTCGCCACGACACTTCCCGTCAGCGACCTGGCCTCGACATGATGCATACCGCGAACAGCGGCGAGGCGCGTCTCGATATCCCGCGCTCGCTTACGATTTCCTTTGATGTTGTCCAGCTTGAAGCGAATCCTCCCTCGAAGGGAGTGGACAAGGCGAATGTTTTTTAGCTTCAATGGCATCCCCTCAGAGTCTTCTATTCCGATTCTTTCCGGGATCGGGCTCTCCGTTTGGGCGTCGCTTCCGTGTCTCCGCTCTCTTCCTCGACTTCGGCCCGGACTTCCTCCACCATGTCGGTCACCTGCTCGCCGGCCTCCGCAATAGTTTCTTTGACCGTGTCGTACAACAGTACGCCACCCCTGATGACGCCCTTTGCTAATGGACGAAGAGCCGCGCCGACCGCCGGCAATACCGTTGGGGCAACCAGCGCGACCCCGACTCCCACCAATGCCGTTCCCCATGAACCTTTGAATATATCCTCGAACAGTGACATGGCTGCCTCCTTTCGAGTCTGTGGTTCCTCGGTCGGTGACCAAGTGTTAACAGGAAATTAACCAATCGTTCACGCACTTGTTACGCCAACCATTGACTGTAGGCAAGTTAAATAAGTGTGAAGATTTGCAAAGAAGCAGTCCCAGGAATGCGCCAACTCTTGATCTCCGCAAGGTCCATCAGCGATGTGCTGACTGCTTGCAATCCCAGCTGAAGATCGGCTTAGTCATATGTAACAGCCGGCGCCGTGAGCTTCGCTACCGACACAATGCAGTCTCGCTCACGAAAACAGAACTAGCGTTCTTATCGCTGCTTGCGTCTCAACCGGGACGTTTGCTGACGAGACAAGATTTGCGACACAGTGTTTGGGGTTCAGATACCGCTGTCAGCATGCGAACCATTGACGCGCATATTGCCCACATCCGCAGAAAGCTACAGCGCCTCAAGATGGCTCCCGATTCTGTACCGGTCATCCAGACCGTGTGGGGTCTGGGATACAAGTTGAAAAAGGCCCACCCCGCATCACGTCGTCCAACGCTGAAATAGAGTTCGTGCACTCTGTCAATGAATCTTCAAGAAGGCATCGCGGGCCACGATGCCGCGATCGGTCTGATCGGTGAAGAAGCCATCGATCCCGGTCCTCAAAAAAGTCTTGATCTCCCCGACGCCATCGCCCAGCGCGTTGGGATCGCTGGACGATCTGAAATTGGTCGGCAGAAAGACGTTCTCGGAGCAAAAGGTGTACGGATGCACCTGGAGCCCCACTGCATGGGCATCCTGGACAAACTGTGTGGCGCGGGAGGGGTCTAGGTTCCCTGCAGAGTCGAGGGGGATGATGAAGCGCTTCTCAGGACCAACTCCCTTGGCGTACGAAACGATCTGGGCCAATCCCGCCGGAGTCGCCATTTGCTCATAGGTGAGCGAACCACCTCCTGCTTCCACATCAAACGGCTTACCCTCGATCCAGAGAAGTTGAACCAGAGGAATTCTCGTCATGCTCTTCAGCTTGCGCAGATTATTGATCTCAAATGACTGGATGAAGACCCGAGCGTTGCGCCCCTCGTAACCGTTCCGGTGCAGCACGTTCACCAGGGGTTCTTCAAGCGGGAGCCCCAGACGGTCGAAATATGTCGGATGTTTGGTTTCGGGGTAGAGCCCGATTCTGTGTCCGAGGAACTTTTCATAGGCCTGTGCGAGATCGATGACTTCTTGTAGCGTCGGAACCTCGAATTGACCGTCAAACCTTGTATTGACGGGCCGGACATCCGAGATACGCTCGATGGCCCGTAGCGTCTTGATTTCCTCCAGCGTGAAATCCTCGCTGAACCAGCCTGTGACCGCGGCACCATCGACGGTCTTGGTGGTCTTGCGTCCGGCAAACTCAGGCCTGCTCGACACGTCTGTCGTCAGATCCAGGACATTATCATGGCGAGCAATCAGATGGCCGTCCTTCGTGATGACGAGATCCGGCTCAATAAAATCGGCTCCCTGAAGAATCGCCATCGCAAAGGCGGCCAGCGTGTGCTCGGGCACATATCCGCTCGCCCCCCGGTGTGCGATCACAATGGGCCTGTCCTGGTCGTATCTGTCCTGGTCATATGAAGCCGGTTCCCATCGTTCTGCCTCATCGGCGCTCACCCCCACCGCCGTCAGACAGACAAGCGATGTCACTGCGGGTAGCATCTTGCTTCTTGCGACACGAAGCATGTTGGCCTCCTTTGGTAATAAACGTTCGGATATTCCGAGACAGGTTATCGAAAGCGAAGCCCGAGACCGATCCGGACATGTTCGGTGCGCCGACATCAGTAGCAGTCCGAGCGTCCTGAGAAAATATGGTCAGGGTATGAATGTCGTCCATGCCCTGACCCATGAGATTCGGGATGGTGGTTGTGCTCCTGAAGAGCGGGGGTGCTCCCTCCCGCTTGTTTCCCTCATGAGCGACTGACCTCCACCACCCCATCCAGAGACTATGGGGCGAGGCGCTTCCGCGCCAGCGCAAGGCCCGCAACATCTCCAGTTCTTTTCAGCTGCCGATCTTCCCTCCGTCATCTTTGGTAATGACGATCAACGCCGAGCGAGGGCGACCACCACTCGGACCGTCAGGCCAGGAGCTGAACTGTTTCGGATTCAGCGGATCGCCAGGTTGGTCATCCGGCCGCTCGCCCGGATGCTGAATTCCCACAAACAGGTTGCGCCGGTCCGGGGTCATGAAAACACCGGTAATTTCACACTGACTCGGTCCGAGCAGAAAGCGGCGGGTCTCCCTGGTTTCAGGATGCGCGGCCAGCATCTGATTGTTGCCGAAACCGACATAGGCGCCCGCGTTGATCGTGGAGGTCGACACATCGGTCTGGATCCAGAGCAAGCCGCTGGGATCCACATAAATACCGTCCGGCGAGCCGTATTTATCGCCGAAGATCGTGGAGCCGTGAGCCGGGTTCGCTGGATCGCCGCAGAGGGCGAAGATATCCCAGCCGAAGGTCGGCTCGGTCCAATCCTGACGATAGTACCAACGGATGATGTGCCCATAGTTATTCGCAACGCGAAGATTGACTGCATCCACCGGAGGACGGGCAGAGCCGGCCGCGGTCGTCCCATCAGGATTGTTCACCGACGGTGGATTCGTGCCGCGCCGGTTGTTATTGGTCAGAATCGCGACCGCCGTCAGAGTTCGAGGGAACGTATCGATCCACTCTGGGCGATCCATCATCGTCGCTCCAGCAGCATCCGCAGCGCCACGCGTATTGATGAGAATATCGTTCAGGGTCCATCCGGCCAGGCGCGGATTGTCCGACGTCAGCGGGAGCCACTCTCCCGTACCGTCCGCATGGAATTTCGCAACGTACAGGATGCCGTCGTCAAGAGGATTGATACCTTGCTGGAGCGCTTGTTGCCAAGGAAGGTTGGATACGTAGCGATAGATGTACTCGTTGCGCTCATCGTCGCCCATGTACACGACGACTTTGCCGTTCTGCGCCTCTTGTACGCAGGCCCCTTCATGCTTGAGTCGGCCAAGCGCAGTGCGCTTCACCGGCGTCGAATGCGGTCGGTACGGGTCGATCTCTACCACCCAACCAAACCGATTCGGCTCGTTGGGTTCCTCGTCGACCCGAAACCGCTTATCGGTCGTATGCCAGAGATAGCCGAATCCGGTGGCACTGATGCCGTACCGCTTCTCAAGGTTCGTCTGCGGGCCGTTTTTGCGGAAGTAACCATTGAAATTCTCTTCGCAGACCAGATAGGTTCCCCAGGGCGTGTAGCCCATGGCACAGGTGTTCAGCGTGCCCAACACTTGTTTGCCGGTCAGGTCTTCACTCGTCACCAAGCGCGGATCGCCCGCTGCCGGCCCTCCGATGTCGATCGGGGTCATGCCTGTGATACGGCGAGCAAAGTGAGAAGGCCGCACGACATCCCACTTGCCTCGGCGACGCCGTACGTCAAAGGAAAAGCCGGTTCGCCTTGACACTTCAATAATCGATACACCATGAGCGTTGAGCGACTTGTTGGTTTTTTCCTGCGTCCAATTGTTCACCCCGTCCGGAAACAGCAAACCGTCGTCGGTATATTCATTGTTTTGGACGATCAATCCACGTCGTGATCCAGAGATCGGAAAATAGACGACCCCGTCGTTGTGCATGCCCCACTGACGTGCCTGATCATCGGCGGTGTTGCTTGCGTCTTGCTTGAAGGCCGGGCCGTTTGAGACGGGATCGCCCCAGGCGATAAGGACCTCCGCCGTGTACCCTTTCGGCACCACAATCTCGTCGGCAGAAGAAACCGGCACACTTTCGAACGCGACCACCGGACGCCGGCCCCATGGCTTCCTACCCCCGCATCTGTGTCTTCGGCTTCCTCCGTCTCCTGTGCCACGGCGGGCACGGCCTTCAACAGCGCTTCGACGCCTCCAAGCGACACGGCTGCTGCCGCCGTAAAACCGCCCGTCAAGAAGCTGCGCCGTGACAAGCAAGCCTGCACAATGTCTTGGAAGTGTTCGTTGCCGGAAGGATTACTCACGCCCTCGTCATCGATGATCGACATGGAACTTCCTCCTACCTGAGTTCGGATGAACGTATCGTTGGCATCACGACCTCGACGGTTCTGCGACCCTGATGACTCTCGCATCGGACCATTACACAATGGTCAACAACTGGTAACGACCCCGTAAAAAGTTATCGATTCAGGCACAATAAGAAAGAATGCATTCGTCTCAGGCAATCAGGCATGCTTATCAGAGAGCAAGAGGTGAAACTGTTGGCGTGCGAGGAATTACCATGCCGGACCATGTCACCATCACGAAAGGGACCTGCTTCGCCCTTTTCGCCTACAATGTCGGTCTCTCCATCAACCCGGATGCTCGACGAACAACTCGATCGGGCGCTGGATGAAGGGTACGAGGCGTTGTCCCGAGACCCACGTCTCTTATCATTACCCGGCTCTCATGAAAAAGACATGACTCACATTGCCCAACTTCAGGTCGACAGCGCTTTGATTTTTGAACGTGTCACCAACACCCTGAAGCTGCTGGGCGATCAGTATCTTGCGCGTGTGTACCGGCTCGTCTCGCAACGTTTCCACTTAGAGGCCTGGGATGCCAGCATTCTGCGGAAATTGCAAACGCTGGACAGTATCTATGGCAAGATGTCTGATCGAGCCGGCACCAGACGGATGGAGGTGCTTGAGTGGATCATCATCATTTTAATCACGCTTTCCATCGCCCTGCCTTTTTTCCCGATCAGCGGCGTGCGCTAAGTGGATCCTGTTCTCTCGGCTAGAATCGGTCGTTCGCAGATTGAACACGTCTATCCGGGGATAAGGTATCGTGCAGAAAGTCCGCAAGCAACAGTTTCAATCTGCTCAGTCGGCACTGCGAGCGACAAACAGCGCTTCTCGTCTGATCTGCTCGTGCTTCGTGATCAGTTTTGCTCTGACGTGCATCCTGTCGCAAGACGTGACCCGAGCAGATCTCCAGTCTGAAGTGACTGTGTGGCATGAATCAGGTATGGCCGTTGCGACCAGTCCGCTGAGCGGCCGGAGGGAAATCCCTCTCGGCGCTCAGGAAGTTGTGATCAGTTCCGGCACGAACGGGATCAATGGCATTGTCGTGACGTCTCGTCGGCTCTTAGGGTTTTCAAGCCGTGCCCTGACCTGGGCTAAGAAAGAGCTGGATGTGAACGAAAAAGTCCTCGAACGGAAGATCCTCCCAACCTTCAGCCTCATCAGGACGGATCGGCATCTGTACGGATTTCGCGGTGCTAATGGCCTGTGGCTCGAAGAAGCGTTAGGTGTGCGGGAAAAAGTGACTCGCTTCCACAGCAACGACTATGGAGTGGTCTTCATCACCAATGAGCGATTAATCGGGTTCACCCCCTTGCTCGGCGGATTCGCCTCGAAGCCATTGGATGTACATGAGCGAATCGTGGGTGTGGATAACGAAAACGGCCTCATCCTCGTTTCCACCACCAGGCGCACACTGGTCTTCGGCAGCCGCTTGAGTGGATGGGAGGAATTCGAGTAATCGATGTCCCTACTTTTTCACCAGATACTCAAGGCAGTTGATTTGTCAGGTTTCCAAGTAGGAGCTCCTGAACACGCAAGCATTGGCACTACTCGGCAGGCCCTTCCTAAGGTTTTAATCCAGAATTTACTGCTCCGCGACCAGTTTGTAACACAGCAGTCACACACTTGATTTAAGACCCTAGCGTCGACTGCCTCGATACTTGACTGGTAAGCCGTGTCGAACAGCATGACGTGTAGCCTCTCAACCACGTTCGGGACGAAAGGAGTTTCCCTATGGGTTTCGATGGCATCCTGAAAAGGTTTGCTGTGTTCGCCGTTATGCGGCTGCTCGGCATCAATGATTTTCGCGGCCAACTCTTAAACCCGCAAGTGACAAACCGCCGGGTTGGAGGGGCAGCTATACTCACGGCTCATCTCCATACAGCAAAGCAGGGCTCTAATGACTCCGACCTGCCCAACCGAACGCTGTATTCCTGTAGGAAATGATGTCTAACAGCTGTTAATTGCTACCTAGTCTCCTGTCCTCACGACCAGCGCATCATTCTTCACACAGAATTGGCACGATCGTAACGAGGGTGAAACAGCCATCCGATAGGCTTGCATCGTGTTCATCAGAGGCGGAACTGCGACGAACTCCCATGTAGCTATCCCAACAGGAAAGGGGGTGAGGATCTATGATGACGTCATCGGTCGTGATCGTAGGAACGTTCGTGCTGGGCAGCCTTTTGGGCGTGCTGTTTAAGGCGTTTCATGCGGGTCGCGAGTAAGGGAAACTTCTCGCGAGAAAAGGAGACGCAATTGTGAACGGAAACGGTCAGACGAGAGTCGGAATGGGGCATGCTCGCCCCACCGACTCTCGTCAGGAAAAATGATTCGTCTTCAGCAATCAGACAAGATTCACCTCCGTCACCCCGACCTCTGCTTTCGCCTCGATGTTGTGCTCTGAATTGGCATCGACGTAGATTTTCACGTTCTGTTTCGCAGCCAATTCCACCTGTGATCACCCACCAACCAACACCAATCAACCTAGCGTCCTACCGACGCCGATAACCTATTGTCCACGGTCGATCGTCGCTCACTCGCGAGACGGGCGCGCTCACTCCACCGGTCTGGTTTCATGACCATGCTGAGGACGAAAATGGCAATAATGAGTAAGAAGAACGCCAGTGACACAAAGAGCAGAAAGCCGGCGCGGAGTTCGGCGATCATGATGTCCCTCCTCCTTTACTTAGGAAAACCTGTGCCGCCACCAGGGCCATCATGCTCCTTGTGCGTCACCGCCTCATTGCCGAATCGTTAATCTCGTGTGAACTGCCTCCTCTCCTTCTTTCCCCAGCATTTTACCGGCCTGTAATGCCCATCTAACGCCGACGCAACAGCACAGTGATAGGTTAGAGCTAATACAAAAATAATACAAAGGAGGATCAGCATGGTCACAGTCGGTAACTTAATGCAGAAGGAACCAGTAACGGTGGACGTAGGCACCTCTGTCATCGAGGCGGCGAAACTGATGAAAGCCTATAACGTCGAAAGTGTGCTGGTGGCCCGCCAAGCGCGGATCATCGGCATCCTAACGGAATCGGACGTCGTCAAGAAGTTCGTGGGGGCCGAGAAAGTATCCTACTTCGTGCCGGTGGAGGACATCATGAGCAGTCCGGTACTCGGCATCGAAGAGCGACGACCATTGACAGAAGCCGCCGACCTCATGGACAAACATCGCACACGCCACCTCGGCGTGACCAAAGGCGGTGCGCTCATCGGCCTGGTGTCGGTTCGGGACTTTCTCCGACCCGTCTCCATCGACGAGTTTTAACGACCCTACCTTTCTTGAGCCCGCTGCCTACGTGGCGAGGCAGCCCTTACCTGCTCTTCCATGTCGCCAGTCGCATGGGCGACCTTCCCTGGTATTCTCTGACCACCCCCTGAGCTGCATTCCCCTCTCCTCTGCGTAACACTGAAGGGTGCCGGCTTTGCCATGAGGATTCCGCGATGATCCGATTGGACAAACATCTCGCTACTGGTGATCGCTCCTCCCCAATCTCATTACAACCAGAACGCGAACTGAAACTAGCCGTCGATCCTAATTTCCGCATCCCTCGACTTCCCGGAACGCCGCTCCCCCGACGACAGCTGATCTCCACCTATTACGACACCGTTGCCTATGACTTGGCCCATGCGAAGATTACTCTTCGCCATCGAATCGAACGGGGGAAAAAGTCTTGGCAGTTGAAAATTCTCTTGGGCAATGATCGGCAGGAAGTGGAAGTGCCTGACGATCAGGGAGATCCACCGGCTTCTCTCCGCCATCTGGTGATGCTCCATTTAGGGCATCGGAAACTGTTGCCGGTCGTGAGCCTGCGAGTCAGACGGTCGGGCATCCTGGTACAACAACATCGTCATCCTGTCGCTGAAGTGACCCTCGATAATGTGACCGTGGTGAAGAATGGCTCCGTGATCCAGCGGTTCCGTGAGTTGGAAATCGAACAACGGCAGGGCGATGAGGCCGCGCTTCGTTCCCTCGAACGGCACATGCGCGAAGCCGGTGCGTCTGGTCATGATGGACAGCCAAAGTTCTTTCGTACCCTCTCCCTCGCAGCTTCCATACCCCCCGCGCAGCCCCAGCCGTTTTGAGTGAAAAGTTACGAAGGGCTTTTCCACAGAGCAACAGACTCACAACTTCACCAAGCTGAGGTTCATGCCCACACAGACTACCACTGCGTTAGACGAAAGCGTGCGGAGAAGCGTAACGAGTCGTTCTGGCTTCGCTCCGACAGCCAATTCTTCCCGCGTCTCGACTTTGAGAGTCGGACGGATGACCGCCCGTAACAGCCTTGCCGTATCGTAGGCTCGCACATACGGGCTCGTAAACAGGTGGGTCGGCTCACAGCCAAGTGCGGCCAACCCTTCGGCAGCCTGTCGAGCACGCCTTTTCCCTTTCTCCGTGAGAGGGCGATTCTCCTCCGCCCCTTCCCATCCATCAGGTTCCACAGCGATGCCATGACGAACCAGAATACAGTCCTTAACCATCCTCGACATAGCCGAAACGAGCCAACCGCAGAGGGACAATGCAGTTAACACAAGTTTTACCTGTTCGTGATCGCTTCGGAACGATAGTCCGTTACCCTCATGTTTGACCGGAACAGAAAGAAAGGAAGCCATGTCAGCGCTGGACACGATTCGTCTGTTTGACGGTGCGATCCTATGGCGTCGGCTCTCTCATCTCGATCTCTTAGAGGTCTGGACCAGAGCCATAAAAGGGGTCCTCAGTTTGGTGATGTTGATGATCCTCACCGCCCTCACCGGCGGCGCGCTGAAGACGCTTTGGGAGATTCGACTCCTCATCGATCATTCAGCCGAGGTTGTCCTGCGCCAGGTCATCGTCAACACGCTCATGTTGCTGGCGCTCGTCGAGGTCTTCAAGACCACCGTCACCTACTTCCGGGAGGGACGCGTCAAGGTGACATTCATCGTAGATACGATCCTGGTCGTCATGCTGACCGAGGTGATCTCCCAATGGTTCAAAGGAGGAGACTGGCAAGCACTGACGGCCCTCTTAGGGATTCTGTTTGTTCTCAGCGTTGTTCGTGTCATGGCTGTTCGATGGAGTCCGACACTAAGAACAGGGCTTCATGATGCCATGCGCTTTGATCTCTAACACTTGAGAGGTGCTCAATGACTCAACAACTTGCGACTAAACTACTGGCAATCGTTCAAGAGAGGCAATGTATTCTGCTTGATGAACTCCTACTCTGCTTTCCCGAGCTCACCTGGAGTCAGGTGTTCTCGCTCGTGGATGAGCTCAGCCGTCAAACATTGATCTGTTTGGAGCGACGTGGCTTTGAATACGAATTACGCGCGCTTTCATGATTCGCAGCGGCACGCTCGCTCCTTGAAGATGCCTCAGCAGAGAGGAACTGCGGAAGACGAAACAGGACGCTCCGGGGTAGGTATCATGAGCCTCGAAGTAGACCTCCTCTCATTGATTCGTGAGGCTAGTTCTTTCTTCCGGTCTGGGTTGGGCATCGAGAGCTCAGCCCCTCACGCCCACCCGGAAGACAGAACAAGGATCGGGAGTCATTCTGTGACATGGATCGTGCGGAAGGCCCAACGGTTAGAGACAACAAAGGGGTGGGGAGTCATTTAGTGACCTGGATCGCACGGTCGGCCAGGCAGTTAGGCTTAGAGCCCGCGCTCAGGCCGCTGGGCCGACCGAAGAGCTCGTGAGAAAAGACTCACGATCTCTCCCGACCTCAATTCGGCTTCCCTTCGCTGATTCCTGTGGCGCCGGCCGATGCGGCGACGCCGGAGGAGAATCTTCAGCGATATCGGTCTGTTCAGAACAGATAGATGGCCTCCAAGGACAGCGTCGATTGATAGCTGGTCGCGCGTGAGCCGACTTGAAACACGTTCTGGTTGGACTTGTCGTACCGATATTCCAGCCGGGTGATGAGGGATTTGAACGGTTTGTATTGTAATGTCGAGGTGACTTCCCACAGGGTTTGCGCGACGGGCGGTGCGGGTGTCGTCGAGGTGGCCCCGAAGCAGACGTTGGCTCTCGGCTGGTAAGCCGTCGTTCCTTCGCAGGTTACAAATCCGCCGGCATCCTCAAACAGTTCCCCGCGAAGCCGTACCCCCCATTGTTTGGTGAAATCATGGATCACATAGCCCGCCACTCCGTTCCACCGCGCATTGCCTGCCTGGCTGATCCTGCTGCTGTTCGCCTGATTCGCATAGTAAGACTCAAGGACGAGCGAAGTCTGGTCTGTCGCGTGGAAGCTGGCAAACCCCCCGACCAATAGGAGGTCCCCGCCGGGCGTCCCGCTCGCTCCAGGCCGAGGCCCGGCCAAGCCGTACAAGGTGAGTTTGACCCGTTCAGACGGAGTGATGGTCAGCGCTGATTCCACCAATGGGTCATGTTGACTGTCTGCTCGCGCCGAGTTGATGTAGCCGATCGCTCCGACCGACAGCGAGACCCGTTCCGTAATGTCATATGACACCCGCCCTCCTCGAGTCGTAAACGGCTGCCCGAGGCCGAAGAGCCACGATCTTGAATAATTGGGATTGTGCGGGCTTTCCACGACTTCGTAGCCGATCAAGGTATTGAACTGACCGAGTTGTATGTGGAGTCCATTCCCAACCGGCGCGACATACTGCACATAGAATTCCTGGAAGTCGGCCCAGGTGCTGAGCCCGACGCCACCGATGAAATCAGAATCACGGCCGGCATTGAACTTCACGCGAAACCCAGCGCGATCTTTCCAATTTCCATCGGCTTTGGCTTCCTTCTCCAACACGAACTGCGCGAGATTCGGCCGAAACTGGTTCGAATTTACGTCGAAGATACGAAGCTCATTGATGTTATTGGACGGATTATTGAAATTTTGGGTGTAAGAGCCCTCGAGATATCCATACAACCGCAACCCCCAGTCTTCCGAGAGCAGGCGCTTCATTACCCCTTTCGGCGTGCCCTTGTGTCGGAGGGCGACGTGTTCCAGCGTTTCATCCCCCTTGCTGTCTGGTGTATCGGCCCGCGCCTCAACAAACGCAATCCCCCACATGAGGAGCAGGGTTATGAGGATGACAGCTGGACAGCGACGTAAAATAGACAACCGAAAATAGACAACCGAGTCAGGAATTGTATCGTGCATAACCTACCGTGCCTGTTTCAGCCGGTACCTGTCCGTCGCGTCAGACATGCCAAGATGATCAACCATGTCGTCAAGGACTGCCCTTGGCAACGATGGACTTCATGTCGGTCCGAGCATGTCATGTATAACACCATCACGTGATAGTACCGCAGTCCTTATCATGCGAATTTAAATTCTACGCCCTTTCAGGAGTTCCGCAGTGATTCACAACTTCGGTCGCGACATGCTGGACGGCACAAGAAGCGTTGCGTCCCCCAGCGAACCCCCTATGTCAGGCCATCATACGGCCTGCCATAGAATTAAGACGTGTTCCGGACAATCTCCCCTGATGTGAAACTGTTAAAATGATCGCGTGCGCGGAATCGCCATGCCGGAACATGTGATCATCACCAAAGGGACCTGTTTCGCCCTTTTCGCCTACGATGTCGGCCTCTCCATCAACCTGACTGATGCGGAGCGACGGATTATCGCCGGGACGGAGCGAGGGCGACTGCGCCATAAGACCAGAGCCCCTCAGTATTTCGAGTATCGACCGGCTCCCCTGCGACTCGTTCAGGAAGGAAGCGTGTTCGACGTCAGTCAGTATCAGACCAGTCCGACGGTCGAAGCGATGGTGTATGACTTCGGGGCTGTGACCATCACCTATCGCTTCCCGATCGACGGACCGTTCGATCGGTTACTGGATCTGAGCGAGTCGCTCTACGAGCATGAACAACTTCTGACCGAATCGCGCGCTCGCGTGGAACAGCTGCTCCAAGTGTTGGGCCCCGCAGTCGAGCGGCCGTCCATTGCGCAGGAGGTGGAAGATTACATTATTTTCTTGATTGAGTCCTCTGTACCGGAGAAGCCTCCGTTGTGGACGAGCAACGAACCTGACTTAGCTCATCTCTTGCGCGCAGAACGAACGCCGTTTTCCGAGCAAGAAGTGGCCGACGCGGTCTCCTGCCGGATCTCGTTCGGTCAACAGGATGCTGCGATCATCGACTGGCATTCAGCGGTATTGTTCGGCAAGGAGATGGACGACGTCCGGGCGGTGCTAGAATTCGCCAACGTCGAGTTGCTGGAGATGCGAATACTCGACGAACAACTCGATCGTGCACTGGACGAAGGCTACGAAGCCTTGTCTCGAAAACCGCGCTTCCTGTCTCTGCCGGGCTCTCATGAAAAGGACATGACGCACATTGCGCAGCTTCAGGTCGACAGCGCGTTGATTTTTGAACGCGTCACCAACACCTTGAAGCTGCTGGGCGACCAGTATCTTGCGCGGGTCTATCGGCTGGTCTCGCAGCGCTTTCACTTGGAGGCCTGGGACGCGAGCATCCTGCGCAAACTTCAGACGTTGGAAAGCATTTACGGCAAGATGTCGGACCGAGCCGGCACCAGACGGATGGAGGTGCTTGAGTGGATTATCATCATTTTGATCACGCTTTCCATCGCCCTTCCGTTTCTCCCGATAGGGGTCGGTCACTGAGCGTTCCGTGTCCTCTCATCACGCGGCATCTTGTACACGATTGAGGAACCGGTACAAAGCGATTTCCCTGTTTGCTCCCCAAATCTGGGTAAGATAGTCTTCTTCCATTCGGATTTTACCGGTTTGTAACGCCATCCTAACCCCGACGCAATATATCCGCGATAGGCTTGATGTCAAATCACAAATAACAAAAAGGAGGAGCAGTATGGTCACAGTCGGCAACTTGATGAAGAAGGAACCGGTGACGGTAGATGCAGGCACGTCGGTCGTCGAAGCGGCGAAACTAATGAAAGCCTGCAACGTCGAAAGTGTGTTGGTAAGCCGCCAAGCGCAGATCATCGGCATCGTAACGGAATCGGATGTTGTCAGAAAATTCGTGGGAGTCGAGAAAGCGTCCTACTTCGTGCCGGTGGAGGATATCATGAGCAGTCCTGTGCCCGGCATCGAAGAGCGACGACCGTTGACGGAAGCCGCCGATCTCATGGACAAGCATCGCACGCTCCACCTCGGCGTGACCAAAGGAGGTGCGCTCATCGGCCTCGTGTCGGTTCGGGATTTTCTCCGACCGGTGTCGCTCGACGACTTCTAACGACCCTGCCTTTCTTGAGCCCGCCGCCTACGAGCTAGGCAGCCCTTACCTTCGCCTCCATGTCGCCAGTTGCATGGGCGAACTGCCCTCCTATTCCCTGCCCACCCCCTGACTTGCATTTCCCTCTCCGCTGCGTTGACACTTATAGGGTAGGTCGGCTCTGCCATGAGGATTCCACGATGACTCGGTCGGACACCCATCTCGCGCCTCTTTACCGCTCAGGTTCGATTTCGTCGCAGACCGAGCATGAACTCAAGCTGGCCGTTGCTCCCGGCTTTCGCATGCCTCGGCTTCCCGGCACACCGCTCCCCCGGCGGCAGTTGATATCCACCTATTACGACACGGCCGCCTACGACTTGGCCCATGCGTGGATTACTCTTCGCCACCGAATCGAACGGGGGAAAAAGTCTTGGCAGCTGAAAATTCCGTTGGGCGATGATCGGCAGGAGATAGAAGTGATCGACGGCGAGGCCGATCCACCGGCCTCGCTCCGCGACTTACTGATTCTCCATCTCGGACATCGGAAACTGATGCCAGTCGTGACGATGCGCGTGTGGAGAAGGGGCTTCCTGGTGCGTCATGGCCAAGTACCCGTCGCGGAAATCGCTCTCGACACGGTGTCAGTCGACAAGAACGGCCGCACCACCCAGCGCTTTCACGAACTCGAGATCGAACAACGGCAGGGCGACGAAGCCTCGCTCCGTTCCCTCGAACGGCAGCTGCGAGAAGCGGGTGCGTTCGATCACGACGGGAGGCCCAAGTTATTTCAGGCCCTCTCCCTCCCGGCCCGTACCTCACCTATGCAGCCTCAGACGGAGGCGCCGGTGGTCGAATACATAAAGTGGGCACTCTCTCAGCACGTCGGATGGCTCCTCGCTCATGATCCCGGCACGAGGCTTGGAACCGAGCCTGAGAGCCTCCATCAAATGCGTGTCGCGACAAGACGCCTGCGCGCGGTGCTCCGCACAGCGCGACCCCTCCTCCTCCCTGCGTGGATGACGTCACTGCAACAGGAGCTCAAGTGGCTGAGCGAGTTGTTGGGACCAGCCCGCGATCTCGACGTCCAGATCGCCTATTTCACGGAGGAATCTGCCGATTTGGGGGAGGGAGATCGCAAGTTGTTGGCACAATTTATCTCCCACCTGCGCACTCAACGAGCGGCCGTTCAGCAGATGGTCCTCAGCGAACTCACGAGCGCTCGATACTTCGAACTCATCCGGCGGCTGCAACAAGCGGCGCAGGCCCCCTCCTCGATCGTGGAGTCTTCCCTAACCGTCCGCCAACTCGCCAAGCGAGAATTCAAGAAACTGCGCAAAGCGATCTGCCGGCTAGGTCCTTCGCCATCAGACACCCGACTTCATAAGGTCCGTATCAAGGCCAAACGCGCCCGCTATGCGACGGAACTCGCGTGCAGCTCGATGGACAAACCAGCCGGCCGGTTTATCAAGTCGACGCGCGCAGTCCAGGATCTACTGGGCATCCATCAGGATGCGATCCAAGCGGAACGTCACATTCGACAGTTTCTGAAATACTCGACGAGTGTCCGCGCCGGATTTCTCGCAGGACGCATGGCCGAGCGGCAACGGCATCGGCGAGACACCATCCGCAAGGACATGAAACCGCTGTTCAAAACGTTACTGAAACGGGGGAAGAAGGCCTGGGGATGAAAGGAATAACGGTGCTGTCAGCTAAACCGATCGATCATATGAGCAAGTGGGGGCTGGCAAAGTCGTTCGCTCCTCGTCGGCAACAACGGTGTCCATATGGGGTATCCCTGAAGCTGGTGACATAGGAAAGGGCCCGGGAAATTCGAGACGTAGCGGCCGCGCCAGAGAGCGCAATCAATCACTTCAATCTGCACAAAACAAGATCTGCCCCTCAGTTTTACACCGAACGGGAAGAATGCGAAGTCTCAAAGAGGAGTGTGTCTTGACAGCTCAACAACGATTGGGCAGGAGATCAAGCTTTGCATGGATTGCATTGATTCTAAAAAGCTATTCGGGGTATAGTCCGCACCAAACTCTTGACATACAGTTCGTAGCATGAACTTTCCTGCCTGTATAACTTTCCTGTCTGTATCTTGTGGATACGAATTTTGAGGTAATGGTGAAGCGCTACCATTGTTCGCTCGCCAGTTTGGTGGGAATTCTTGTTATCGTGACAGTGCTAATGCTCGTTCAAGCATGTCGGCGGGATGAGTCGGCATCGTTGAAACCCCTAACATGGGGCGGACCAAAAAACATCTCCATGATTCCCATCATTGCAGAGCGGAAAGGATTCTTTCAAGAAGCAGGCCTTCGCGTTAAAGCAAACTACGTGCAAACGGGCAAGGTAGCTATGGACGCCATAATCAGTGGGGATTTGGATTTCGGAATCATAGTGGACACCAATATTGCATTCATCAAGTTCCAGGATGGGTCTGACATCAAGGTAATTGCTAGTATTGCCGAAAAGCACGATGACGCCATTGTCGCCCGTCAGGATCGGGGTATCCAAAAACCACAAGATCTAGAGGGAAAGACTCTGGCAATCCTCACTGGGACCACCTCTCACCGTTTCGCAGATCTGTTTGTAGACTTTTACCACCTCGACCGAAAGAAAATACATTTTCTCAACCTCAGCCCTCCAAGCATTCAGGCTGGGATCATTAATGGAAACATTGAAGCAGGCTCAGTGTGGCAACCCTATCGGTACAACGTCCAGCGAGAATTAGGAAACAAAGCTATTCAATTCAATGACAAGCGTATCTATACGGCCTACTCGCTCGTTGCGATCAGAGAAGGCTTGGCAAATAAAAGACGGAAGGAAATTACAACTTTTCTCCGTGCGCTGATCGAGGCTGAAGAATTTATTCGCGATCACAAAGATGAAGCCATCGACATTTTGAGCGAGGAATTGAATACTGAGAAGAACGTACTCAAGGCTGTCTGGGACGAATATCAACTCACTGTGGATTTGGATGAAGGGTTAGTTCGAACGTTCAGGGATGAAGGTCAATGGATCATGAGAACGCAAAAAGGTTTTGGAGGGAAAGCTGTGCCGTCATACGAAGATGTGCTTGACACCGATTTCCTTCGCCAGATTGATCCGAAGCGGATCAAGGTCACTTAGGGCCGACAGACATGTCAACCACCGCCTTACAAAACAAATGGGGGGACGTAACGAGCGAGAGTTCCAACCGCTGGGCGAGATTGGGTCTTGCAGTATCAGGGCCGTTGTGTTTGTTCATCGTTTGGCTAGCAGTGACAGAGTTTCAGCTTGTGCCGAAACTGCTTGTTCCACACCCGATAAACGCATTGGAGCTGCTAACCCAGATGCTCCGGAGCGGCGATATCCTCCCGGATATCTGGGCATCACTCTACCGTTGGGGAGCAGGGTACTCTCTGGGATGTCTTATTGGGGTTCCATTTGGACTTCTAATCGGAAGTTCACCTGGGCTCTATAGAGCAAGCTTCTTTTTGCTTGATTTCTTTCGTTCGCTGCCGGTGACCGCACTTTTCCCTTTGTTTCTCTTGCTGTTTGGGATTGGCAATAGTTCTAAGATCGCGATGGCCTTTGTCGCCACGGTGTTTGTCGTTATATTGAACAGCGCCTACGGGGTCCTACAAGCCAAGAAAGCGCGTCTTCGGGCGGCAAGAGTCTTTGGGGCATCGCCATGGCAAGTGTTCAAGTGGGTCGTATTTTTCGAGGCCTTGCCTCAGACACTCGTCGGCATGCGCACGTCGCTCTCGCTTGCCCTGATCGTGGTGATCGTGAGTGAAATGTTTATTGGCACTAGGATAGGTCTCGGGCAGCGCGTCTATGATGCCTATACCCTCAACCTGACTGAAGAACTCTATGCCATTCTGGTCCTCACAGGAGTGTTAGGCTATTTGATAAACCGATTGTTCATTGCCGCAGAAAGACGTATCGTTTTCTGGACAGGAGAATGACCGACCGATCATCCCACATCACCATCAAGCACGCCGGTAAGACATTTGGAAGCGGAGCCACTCGGGCGCCCGTCTTGCAGAACATCTGTCTGGAGGTCAAGCGTGGCGAATTTGTCACGATTTTTGGCCCCAACGGGTCAGGCAAGACGACATTGCTGAACGTACTTGCCGGCATCGAGACATTAGACGAAGGGTCCCTCACCATAAACTCTCCCGATGGCGTACCTCGCGTCGGATACGTGTTTCAGGATTACCGGGGGAACCTGCTGCCCTGGCTGACCGTGGCCGAGAATATCGCCTTTCCTCTGAAGATCAAGAACGTTCCCAAAGCGCGCCGATCTGAAAAAGTCGAGGCCCTGTTGGACCGGTTTAATCTCAAGCTTGACCTCAATGCGCGGACCTATACGCTCTCTGGCGGACAAGCGCAGATCGCTTCAATCGTTCGCGCGCTGGTCATCGAACCGGAAATACTTATCATGGACGAGCCGTTTTCGGCATTGGACTACCAAACCAACTTGACGCTCTACGAGAAGATGCTCTTCATCTGGCAGTCTTCGCGTGTCACGATTCTACTCGTCTCGCATGACATTGATACTGCGCTCTATCTGGGGGAGCGGACGATCTTTCTCACCAAACGCCCTGCATCAATTGCGGGGATTCTAGAAAACAAGCTGACAGGGCCAAAAGAGTTAAGTCAGATGGCTAGCAATGATTTTTCCATCCTGAAACGACAGGCACTGGAGATTTTTCAACACGAGGCCTTGCGGAAATAGGACTCCTTGCTCATGGAGCAAGCTTCTCGTCTCAAAGCGGAGAACGCGATGAAGGCACTGAGTTCGGAAGGGTCTCCCAAATTTCTATGCAATGGCGCCGCCGTGCATTTCGTTTATTCATTTAGCATTCAAGCGAACGGGTCGTATGTTGTGGAACCAAGGGAGGTAACGAAAAATGGGCGAGGATGGAAAACGGACCTGCCTCCCAGCCGCCTCGGTATTCTTCCCCATTTAACCTTCAAACCGCGATCCGCATGGCACGACGGTGAACAGTTTGATGGAACCGTAAGGCAAGGCGATAAATCTTATAGGGTGAAGGTTAACATATTCACGCGGTTGTTTACGCTTGGCGGCACGTGCTGCCTGACTATTCAAACTTCAAGAAAAGACGACAATGATCTGGATACAAATGCTGTCCTCGGTCTAATCGGTCTTGTGCGACTAAGGAAGAAAGAGGCCAAAACTCCAGGTCATAGTAAATTGTTTCTTGATGATCGAGATGAGCCATTGAAGTCGGTTTATCCTCTTTTCAGAGACTCGGTTCGCGTCAGATGCAAGGAGGCCGGGATTAATTGGTGCGAGGATGGTCAGTTCAAGTTTATCGATGCCAAGAAAGAGGTTCAAACACCGTGGGTGGTGACCGTACTAGAAGTCGATGGCAAGGTCGCAGAAGCGTTTTGCAGTTCTGGTGGCGAAGAGGCAGATCGGGCGAAAGAGAAGATGCGGAGAATTCGTGAATTCGAATCCGAAGTAGCACCCATTCTGTTCCGATCGGTGAGCAAAGAATTCCACGTTGAACCCTGTTATCTCTCACCCCCAGCGCCGGGTATTGGCTCTGGGCTCTCCAGTGTCAATGTCGATGCTCGTCTTTTTGTCAGCATTTCACGGCGGTCCATGCTGTGTATATGTCCGGACAAAGACAAGGATCCTGCACAGTACTTTCTCCCGAGTCTATTGGATATCTGTGAGCTCATTCGAGTGCGATGGCATATGTTAATCGTCATGAACAAGGTCGTGGATGACTTCCTAAGTCAGCTTAGTCGGGGTGGGGACCGTAGCTCTGAAACAGAGCACCACCACGAAGAGATGATGAAACTCCGCGCCTGGCTAGCGATGAACCTCGAAGACCCGGGAATTTATATCGTGGCTGGCGATGCCCTATCGCAAATCTATGATGATCAGCGGAAAACCTTTAGATTGGACGAACTCAGAACGATGTTATTAGGGAAAATGGATTTGCTGGACAGAATGTACCGAGACGCAATGGAGTTGAGTTGGGCTCAGCATTCGCCAGGACGCCGTAGAAGGAACAAGTAGCGTTACCCCAAAAAAGAGCGAACGCCATTATGGTTTCTGCAGATGAATACGACAAATTTCTCAAGCATTGCGAGAAGGCCCAGAAGGAAGTTAGGAAGGCACAGGGTCAATTCAGGACATACGAGACGGAGGTGCTCCACGAGCGAAGAGAGAGATTGGACCGGACCGAGGCTTGGGGCACCATGGAGGACCTCATTCACGAAGAGTTGATGCTTCTCGTGAATCTGATGATTTTTGCGGTGAACAATCGAAAAGATTTGGATGCGAAGGAACTTACTCGATGGTCGGATATTGTCACGAAAATAGACAGGCAGGCTCGAAAAGCGAAATCGGACTTGCCATACCGTCTCGGTCTGGCATCTACCAGGTCTTTCACTCAGTGGAAGACAGACAAGGTGGTTTTGAGAGATTTGGCGCTGAAACATTGGGGAGTCGTGGACGCCATGGCTAAAGAGAAGGAGAAACTCCCTCCTATGTTGAAGTCACACGTGGATGAGATCGAAAAAGCGCTTAAGAATGTTGGATGGCTGTTCGTAGTCTTTATCTGTTATGCGAAGGAAGATGGAAAGTACGTTAATGATCTCTTTCGGTTCTGTCAGCCTCAACTTGAGAAGGCCAATCACCTGGTACTTTGGTTCGGCGACAGACGTTCATTTGAAGATATGCACGCTCAACACGGAAAACCATTTGACAACAGGGGAGGGCATTGGTGGGAGACGAATGTGGCTCTAAATAAATGGCACGGGCAACTGTTGGATCACATTGATGATGTCGATCTTGGTATCACTTTGGTGAGCGAACGCTTTTTCGACTTGGAATACATTAAGAAACAGGAGTTTCTCGACATCCTCCGGGATCGGCAAGAAGAAGGCATGCGCATTTTTCCCGTCATCCTCGACAAGCACAAATGGGAAGAACACCGATGGTTAAGGTCAACAGATTTCTTGCCGCATCCTGGGAAGACGGTCATGCACGACTACGGAGATGAAAAGAACCTCAGACGATTGTACTGTGAGGAGTTCGTGACGAGATTGAGGGGAATGGTGACCGATCTTTCCGATGTCGAGAAGGTCAGGCTACCATGAAGCACCCAAATGCGATCCGTGCCGAGGTCGGGCAGCTTATTCAGTCGTGCGATCGGGTTCGAGTGCGCCTTGATGCTGCTACGGCTGAGTTGAGAAAGCGCGAACAGGATATGGAGCCAAAGCGGTTCAGATGGTGGACGGAAAGTGCTGCATGGGAGACGGTTAATACGTTACTTCGAGAAGACTTAGCCATTCTCACCCGACTTCGCGATCTGGCAGCAAGAAAGCGGCCTATAAGCAAACCCACCTTGGAACGGTGCCGGGCACTTATCGGTGATGTTGGTCGGTCGGCTTTCGATCTCGCTGAGCGTTTTCCTTCCATAATGATGCGCCAATCATTACCGGCTAGCCAGTCGCTTGCTCATGATAAAGCTGTGCTTCGTGCTTTGACGCGAACTCACTGGGATTTAGTAGACAATCTGAGTAAGATGCCGGATGCTGTCTACGCTGAAGTAAAGGACCATATCGAATCATTGACAAGATCGCTTGAAGATGTCGGTTGGCTCTTTGTGATCTTCATCTGTTATGCACGGAAGGATGCGGCGTTTCTCAATGACCTTTTCCGCCTGAGTCAGCCTCGACTCAAGGATGATCATGTTGTGCTGTGGTGGGATGATAAACCATTCGAGAAAAAGAGATCCCGGTACTGGTGGCAACGAAAAATCATCGGGGCGAGCGAGTGGCACAAGGAACTGATGAACCATATTGACGACGTAGACCTTGGCATTGTTTTAGTGAGCAAGCCATTTTTTGCTTCCACGTACATCAAGAACAATGAATTGCCCAGGATGGTGAAGAAACGGAAAAAAGAAGGCATGCGCATCTTTCCCATCATTCTAGAAGGATGTAATTGGAAGAAAGAGGATTGGCTGAAGGCAACGCAATGGCTGCCCGGTAGAGGAAGAACGGTTCAAAGGGACTACTATACGGAGCCAGACCTTAAACGGCTCTACGCTGATGAATTTGTCCCCGAAATCAGAGTCATTATTGACGAATTGTCGGACCCTGAAAAAGCCATCAGACCATAAGGCTGCTGGGACTGACTTGTCATAGCACGTCGCTATTCTTGGAACAGGGTCCGATCCGCTTCCAATTTCCCCAAGAGAATCTCGGTCACTTCGTCACTCGGGCGCATCAGCGAGCCGGCCCGCGCATCTCGCCACAACATCTCGACACGCTGCCCGATATTGTAGCCACTGCCACCAAAGACCTGCATGGCGAGATCGGTTGTGTGCCTTGCAGCCTCACAGCCAAGAAGTTTGCCAGCCAATGCGTCCTTGATGAGATGCCCACGTCCCTCGTCTGTCTCCAATCTTCGGGCCGTTTCCTGGATGAGGGCTCGACCGGCAGCCAACTTGGCCGATTGGGCTCCAAATCGGCTTTGCCAAAGCGACGTGTCCGCCAGTGCGGAATTTGTATGGGGGAACCAGCGGGCCTTGGCTCGTTCGATTGCCAAGGCAAAGGCCTCCTCTGCAATCCCCAGGTACAAAGCAGCGTGGCTTAGCAACAGCAGGTTGAACATGTCCGTGGCAATGTAATCGTTAGCTCGACCGGGATTGCCCATCAAGTGATCGTCTGAAACAACCGCGTTCACATGAACAGGCCCAGAACTGCTGCCCCGCATTCCCGTGCCCCGCCACGCGTCGCGGGATTCTACACCCGCAGATCGCTCGACAAGAAACAAGCTGATTTCGTCGATGGCCGCAGTCGGATGAGCGCGCGTAGGGACAACAAAAATGTCGGCGACCTCTGCTAATGTGGCCCAGTCCTTCGTGAGACGCACTCGCCATCCGCCCTCGATCTTCTCTGCTGAACTCTTCAGAGCCCAAAAATTTGTTCCCGTGGCGCGTTCGGTTCCAGCGTAAGCCACGGTGAGTTGACCTTCGGCAACTTGTGGGAGAATGCGTCGCTTAACGTTGGCATTGCCAGTGGCCACGATCACAGACGTGGCACATAGATGCATCAGATGGCAGAGTGTTGTGCTGGGGCAAGCTCGGCCCATCTTACGAACTACTTCAAGCCACTGTGTTGGCCTAAGGGCAGGTCCTCCGTATTCCTCGGGAACAACCAGCCCAAGCAGGCCTGCCTGACGAAGCAAATCCCAATTCGTCTTTGAGAACTGTCCGCTTTGGTCCACGGCGCTGGACCGCTCGCGCAGTTGACCTAGCACCTCTTGAAACGTGACACTCGATTCGTTCTCACACTCATATTGAGCTTGTCTTAGTGCCGACGTTACCATGGCCACCTCCACGGTATGCGATCAAGATTGACGGTCTGAAGCCTAAGGCGAATATGTTTCGATGCCTTGTAGGTATTGCTTGTCACCCTGCGGTCTTGCTCAATCTGGTCGATAGAAACCGTATTTATTCTGATGAAGTACAAAATCTTTGTCAATCTGGCGCCGCCAGAAAAGGGCGATGGCAACCATTCGGATGGCAAAACCTCGCCAGGGGGATCTCGACCAAGAAAGGAGGCACCGCCGTGACCGAGCAAAACATACCGATCGGAGTCGAGTCGTCGAATAACAGGAATCGGGACCCTTTGTATTGGCGATAGCGATGCAAGCGAACCGTTCGCTTGCGGATGGAAAGGGAATATGGCGTGGGTTTGATGCAATGGGAACAGGACGATCTAGTGTAGTGCCCCATAAGTTCCTTAACCTTCTGTTCGTGGTGATCCTGTCGAACCATGAACGGAACCAATTGAAGACGCTTGCCCTTCGACAAGCTCAAGCGGAGTGAATCTTCGGGTCGGACCTTGAATCGTGCATTCTCCTCTTTCTGAGGATTCACCATGTATCCAATTCCAATATGTATGATGCAAGTCCAGCTCCTCTTTTCTTCGCGCTGTCAGCACAGACCAACCGCGTACTTTTATAGAAAATCAGGAATTCTGTCTTCCACCTTGCGGAGCGCTTGTGCCATACTCCCATGCTACGTAATTCGACCTGTAGCGAGGTCCGGCTTTGCTTCTCGTGCTCTTCCTCCTCGTGGCGTTGTGGCAGGGAACCGTGCCCAGCATGGCTCGTAGCGACGAGTCGCCTGCTTCAACTGTGCCTCGCACCCTCATTCAGAATGCCGGGCTCCTCATCACGATGGATCCTACGCTCGGTGAAGGCCCATTGGGGACACTCGCGAACGCGGACCTGCTCTTCGCTGGAGATTCAATCGTCGCGGTGGGGAAGGGACTTTCCGCCGACGATGCGGCAGTGATAGACGCGACCAGTGTCGTTTTAACGCGCAACCGTCCAACGTTACATTCGTCTTTGTCCATGGCCGGGCCCTCAGGGCCAACGGACAGTCTACCGGCTTGTCGGTGATGGAGGTGGTCAAGGCAGCGGAAGCCTCGGCGGCTCGTCTACAGGACGTCGTACGGAAGAAGCCCCGTAAGTGAGGGTGGCACGAAGGGTTATCAATCTATGTTCACATCTATCCACCGGTGTTCCGTCTTACCCCATGTGCCTCGGCGCGATCTCCTGGTCCCACATAGGCCGGGTCGATGACAGAAACAGGGTGGTCTGGTGCGTAAAGGATTCCTGACATCATTTCAGAATCTTGTGGTGTGTCAGCAATCGATTGCATTCATCACGTACTGAGGAGGTGACTATGCCTTCGGAGGACGCGGCGTTGCATCCCATCATTTATGTTCGCGGCTATGCCATGACAAAGGGAGAGATCGACGAAACCACCGCTGATCCATTCTGCGGCTTCAATCTCGGGTCCACGGTCTTTCGCGCCACCCCGGACAAGGAGCGACCGCCCCGAAAGTTCATCTTTGAATCGCCCGTGGTCCGATTGGGATCGGATTTCGGTTATACAGATGTGTTCACCGACGGGATGGATATCGTAGACGATGGTTGGATCGGAGGCATCAGCCGGCAGTCGATCATCGTGTATCGTTACTACGACCCGGCGTCGACCCTGCTGGGAACCGGGGAGACTCCGCCGATCGAAGACTTCGCCAAGGGCTTGAGCAATCTCATACTGCGCGTCCGAGATCTGGTGTGCAAAGAGCCAAAGAACAATGTCACGCCTGAGCAGTTTCGATGTTACTTGATCGCCCACTCGATGGGAGGCTTGGTCTGCCGGGCCCTCTTGCAGAATCCCGCGCTTGATAAGCCGAAGGCGCGGCAATATGTCGATAAATTCTTCACCTACGCGACGCCTCACAATGGAATCGATGTGGCAGGTCTCAACGTTCCGCAATGGCTGAGTCTCGACGACATGAACAACTTCAATCGAGACCGTATGGCCAAGTACTTGAGTTTAGAGGTTCTCTACAAGAAGACCGGACGCGTGGATTGGCTGCCTGAGACCGCGTTTCCGTCGGAAAAGGTCTTCTGTCTCATCGGAACGAATCGGAACGACTATGAAGTTGCGCAAGGACTCTCACGAACGTTCGTCGGCCACGGCAGCGACGGGCTGGTGAGAATCGAAAACGCCTGTGTCCGTGGCGTCAAGGCCAATGGTCAACCGTCCGATTCGAGCGCCAAGGCGTTCGTCTACCGATCGCACTCGGGCTATTTCGGTATCGTCAACAGCGAGGAGTCCTACCAAAATCTCGTCCGCTTTCTGTTCGGCGACGTCCGAGTCGATATCTGGGTTGACGTGGAAGAGATTCGGCTGCCGGAAGAGGTTCGGATTGCCGAGGCTGAGGGCAAGGAGGTGAACGCGCTGTATGAGTTCGAGGTCCTGGCCTCACCCCGCGGCAAGCTCTGGTATCTCACGCGACGGGTCGCGGAAGAGGATTCGGTCGCCTGCCTGAGCCACCAAGACTGGACCGCCTCGGCGAAGAAGAAAAAGAGCGCGCCGCTGTATCTCTCAACGATTTACCTAGCCAACCGGGCACGGGTGAACAAAGATCGACCCTCCCTGGCCTACAGCATGACATTGGGCGTCCGCGTTCCGGACTACGAGATCGAAAGGAAGTTGTGGCTGAATCAGCACTACGAGGGAGGCTATCTCTTCAGGGACTCCGCCGTCATCGAAATGGTTCCGCCTCAGACGGAGGACGCCGACTGGGTCGTCAAATATGATTGGCAAAGCGACAATCTGGGAGAAGCCACCAAGCCTGTCCCATCGCGCCTGTTGAAGGGCGGGAAACTCGAATTGCCGATCGATTTCGAAAGCAGCACAACCCCGGGCATCCGTGGAAAGCTTCGATTCATTGCCGCGGAATGGAACCCGACGTGAGCATGGGATCGCGAGGCATCTGCCCCGGAGGATGGCTTCATTGCGTCGCGCACGGTCCGCACGAGACCTGACGGAGAAGAAGCGGCGTAGCGGCGGTCGGGCCGCAAACCGTTGTGGTCGGGGAATTTCTTTGAGGAGATGTTTGTCTCGAAATTCACCCCTCAGGCGCTCGACAAATCGCTCGGTCCCGAGGAGCACCTGTCTGCGGACCTGTTCCTAGGGTGAGGGGTGGCCGATCCCCTCTGCGACAAAGGCCCGGTACTTCCGTTGAGCCGCCGCACGCTGATGTCCGAACTGGGACAGCAGCCAGTCCACGGTCAAGAACGGCGGCACGGAGACAAGTCCCGTCGTCGTCCTGTAACTTGACCAGGGATAGGTATCGGGTTTGCGGATGGTCCTGGCACGCACCGGATTGAGCACGACATACCAGCAGAGCTCCAGCAGGTAGCCCCCTCGGTCTACCACAATCGCTTCGAAAACGACCTTGCAGCACGCGATCAACTCGACCGTGACGACGGTTGGAGGATCGGGTATGGATGCCGTTGAGCTGACACAGGGCCCTCGACAGATTGGCCTCGGGCGTTTCCACCAGCAGGTGAAAGTGGTTATCCATCAGGCAATAGGCGTGCAGCCGAAGATGAAAGCGGGAGACGACTTTACCAAGCACTCCGAGAAAGCGTTGTCGGTCCTCATCATCCAAGAAGAGGTCCTGCCGGGCGTTGCCCCGTGCAGTAACGTGGTAGAGCGCGCGTCGGGAGGAAATGAACGACCGTCGGCGTCTTCAGACCTCGGTAAGATGTTCAGATGACGCAACGATCACAGCTCGGGTAAGAAGTTCGGATGGCTTGATAGGGATCTGACCCCTCTTGCGCTTGAACGGAGAACAGGGCGGAGAGACCGTCATATAGAGGCCGTCATATCTTGGAGGGCGGTTACCTTCGAGGCTTAACGTTCGAGCTAACGCCCCCGCCACGGCATGGCGCCTCCTGCGTGAGCGGACTCGCTCCTGACCTCATCGATCCTCGGCACCACGGCTCCCTCTCAGTCACGCCGCTGATGCCTCACCGGCTAAGGAAGCACAACGTTTCCTCTCTCACCGGCCGTCGGGGGAAACCTCGGGACTCCGAGCGACCATGGTGCTTACACTCGCCGCGCCTGTGGCGCGGCTTCGTCACTCACTTCTCGGCTTTCAGGCTGTTTGAGCTGAGCTACGAGCGCCGCCAACGCGTCACCTTCGCTGCCTAACAAGGTTTAGACCGACCCGCATAATCGCCGATTGGCCGAGTTCGACCCCTAGGTATAACACCATCGCATTTCATGATCATACGCCAGTATCGTGTGTCAGTTCAACGAGATGAAGAGCGCGAGCATTCTCATAGGCGCTTATGCGGATCGGCATAACACCGCTCCCTGATGTCGTTCACCTCTCACGCAGCAGACTTCAGACAGCAGAAAGCCTTGTATCTTGGAGGAGGCTTCATCATGATGCGAGGCAAGACAAAACCGGGCGTGGGCCCGGTCCTCACCACCACGTTGCTCGCGACCATCCCGGAGCGGGGCACCTTGACGCACAAGCAGATTTCAGCCTTGGTGGGGGGCGCCCTGCAGTCCCGATCGCGGGCTGCTGCGCGGAAAACGCCCCCTCGGGGGCGGTCGGGCGCCGGCTCGCGCGGTCCTCTCTATGGGGGCGATCGTGGCCACGCGGTTCAATCCCGTCAGTCGGGCGTTCGATCAGCGCTTGGGTGCGGCCGGAAAAGCCAACAAAGTCGCGCTGACGGCGTGCATGCGCAAATTGCTGGTCATCTTGACCGCGATGCTCAAACAGCGGCCACCCTGGCGGCAGGGGATGGAACCGGCCTGGGCGGGGGCATAGCAGGCACGGACTCGACGGAGATCGTCGTTCGTAGACCAATTGTGGGCGAAACTTTTTCACGGGTGAATCACAAAACACCCAAGTTGGCTCTTGACAGCCAAGACAGTTGCTGACCCTAATATTCACTACATTATGCCGCTCGGTGAGTGTTTGGTCCTGCCTCTAAGGAAATCTCCATCCGGCCGCCGCAGGCACGGACAATTTTTTGCAGCGTGCGAAGTTCATAGCGATCGTACTCCGCATTTTCATAACGGCTGATCGCCGACGCAGTAGTGCCGGTACGTTTCGCCACCTGTGCCTGGGTCAATCCTGATTCTTGGCGCAGCCGAGCGAGCTGCTCGCCGATGGTCAACTTTTGTAGCTCCTCTTCAAATCCTTTGCGAAACTTTGAATTCGCCAGCTTCCTATCCAGCCATCCTTTGCCAATTCCCACAGCTTTAGTTTTCATATCGCACTCTCCTTTCAAAATCTTTCTTATAGGCTTCGGCTCGGTCGATTTCTCGCTTTGGTGTTTTGTCACCGGTCTTTCTGAATCCATGCGTCAAAATCAGCCGCCGTCCGACAAAAAAGAAACAGAGGATTCGATCAGCCTCGACTTTGAACTCGAAGAGCTGATCGGTCTCGGTTAGATGCTTAAACTTGCGTTCATTCCAGATCTTTCCAGTGTCCCCCATGCGCACAAACAGAGCCGCGAATTTCTGCTGGGCTGCATGAGGAAGCTGATCGATCCAGTCTTCTGCTGGCATGATGCCATTTGAAGCAACGTAGAACTCGATTCGGAGGACCATGCCGTCATAGACCAGTCGGGTTAATGGTGGCTTGCTTGACGGATAGGTCATTCTTTCTCCTGTCAGACAATAGCATATACGCTATTAGCCTAACAAGCGGAGGGGCGACGATAGAGATGCAGTACAGGCAGCAAAGAGGTTTTCTACGCGGCTGATCTAAAACTTGAAACGCTTGGGTAGAGCAGAAAGAAATAATAAGGGTCAAAAGAAATAATAAGGGTCAGATCTTGTATCGTGCATACCCGGCTCTGCCTGCCGACGACTGGCCGTCGCATCACATAAACCAAAATGGTCCACCATTTCGGCAAAGAATGTCCATGGCGACGATAGGATTCTTGTCGATGTCCGAGTGCTTATGCACAGCGCCATCGCCTGATAGCCCAGCGGTTCCCTGCCATGCAACCTCAAAATTGTATGCCTTTCGGCAGTACGGCAATAATCTACGACCTCGGCAGCGAGGATGCACGGGGAAAGGTGTTGGTATCATTTCACGTCCTGTACCGTCCTCAAGACGGCATGACGAGACGGGCTGACAGGAAGCTCAAGAGCAAGACCCAAGGCGCTGCCAGCAGGAACATGGGTCGCTCTGAGCAACAGCGCAGCGGTCAGAGAATGGTCGAGCTTACTTCACTTTGGAGAAGTCGGCGGGAATTCTGATCTCTTTTCCGTCTTGCAGATTGACGACGAACACGGACGATGCAGTGGGGTCGAACTGTTCGTAGCCGAAGAGCGCCGTGAACCGTGACCGGAAGGCTGGGCCGCTGGTTTCGTTCTTTCTCCCCCGTTCGGCCTTGCCGATGTCGATAGGCTTGACCCGCTTCGAGCCTTGCTGCAATTCGATCAAGGCGCCCTCGGCAAAATACTCGTCATCGCCGCACAACTGCACTTCCATTTCCATGTTGGGCATGTCCATCACTTTCTGGATGAACTCCTCGGGCATGCGCACATCCGTCTTCCGCTTCTTCGATTCTGCTGCCTCTTGGCGACCAAAGGCTTCCAGTCGATACCGCTTGGTGCGAAGAACAGCGCTCGCGCCGCAGGGTTCCTTCTCCGGGTCGGCACCAACGCGGGTCGCTAAGGACGCTTCCTGAAGAACTTTCTTCACGTCTTCGGGGGAATTGGCCTTTTCCATCGGAATTCGCCCAATCTCCAGCGCTTTGTGCGCCTCGTCTGAGGACAGTTTGATATCAATCGCCCACACGCCGCTGGTCCCTGCCGCAAGGACTCCGATCAGGCCCAACAGCGACGCAATCTGTTTGCAAACAGTCATGCTTCCCTTTAATCGCGCGACATGAAGAGGTCTCAAGGACCCGGTAATCGGATGAATGTCATGCATTGTAGGTGAACCGTCATGCCTTTGCAATTAAGCCGCGAACCGATTCCAGTTCGCATAGGGCTTGCGTAGATACAGGTCTTCGACATTCACAAAAAGAGGATAACCGACCGATCGAAGCAGATGTGTCACGAGCTTCAGCGGTAATCCCACCACGGTCGTATAGTCGCCGGCGATCCGTTCCACGAGATCTCCACCGAGTCCTTGGATGGCATAGGCTCCGGCTTTGCCTAATGATTCCTCCGATGCAACATATCGTTCATATGCATGATCGAGGTCGGCTTTCATCCGGACTTCCGCCGTGGCAACCTCCACTGACTCAATATGTCGCGCTCGGTCGCATACGGCAACGGCAGTATGGACATGATGGGAACGGTCGGCTAGACGTGCCAGCATGGCGCGTGCCTCTGCAAGATCCACCGGCTTCCCGAGTAGTTGTCCATCGAGATCGATCACGGTATCGCTGCCGAGCACAAGGGCCTGTGGTCTCACACGTGCCACAGATGTCGCCTTTTCACGCGCGAAGCGCCTGACCTGCTCGACAGGCGACAACCCGATCTCGGGTTGCTCGTGGAACTCCGACGGGCACACCTCAAAGGAAAGGCCCAACAGTGCTAAGAGTTCCCGGCGACGTGGAGAACTCGACGCCAGCACTAGCTGCATCGCGAGACCAGCAGACTCGACTCATCGGCTGATTCGGCCTCGGGTAGGTCCCTGATGACTTCCGGCCGATCGTGGAAATCTGCGAGGAGGGCATGGAGTGCTTCGACGGAAGAGACGCGCACCATCTGTGCGCGAAGGGAGGCGGCATGTGGAAAGCCTTTACAATACCAGCCTAGATGTTTACGCATACGATAGAATTGCTTTTCCCCGACCAGCGATTGGAACTGTTGCGCATGATCGAGCAGCACGGCGAAGCGCTCGTTCAGCGAAACCTCCCCGGGATCTGGTCCGACGTCGATATCCTTCATGCCACGGGTTCGCTTGCGGGCTTGCTCTTTTGAGCGAAAGAACCACGGCGCTCCAAGTACGCCCCGCCCGACCAACACGCCATCGACACCGGTTTCACGCACTCGCACCGCGATGTCGTCAAGGCTCTGAATGTCCCCATTCCCCAATATCAATGTTCCGGTCCCCTTCACCAACGCAACAGCGCGTCCAATGGCCGACCAGTCCGCCGTGCCTCGATACATTTGCCGGAGCGTTCGTCCATGAAGCGAGATCACGGCCGGTTGTTCCATCAAAAGCTCCTCGATCCATCCCTCAACCGTCACTGAGTCATAACCAAGTCTCGTCTTCACGGAAAGGGGTACTTGGCGCCGATGGGTTGGGCCGGTTTTGCCGCGCTGACGATTCAGCCGTTCAAACATGGCTACTCGCGCCGACGTAAAACCCGCTTCTTCAAGGGTCCGTCCCTCGGCCCAATCCTCGATTCCACGTTTAGCTGCCCGCATGATCGTGCGAGCCAGCTCTGGAGTGCGGATCAATCCGGCGCCTGATCCAGACGACGCCACGCTCTTCGACGGACAACCCATATTGATATCCAGCCCGTCGAAGCCCAGCTCGCAGACCGCCAGTGCCGCCAAATAAAAGAGATCCGGGTCTTTCCCATAGAGCTGCGCCATAATTGGACGCTCCCTCTCGCTGTACCGTAGCGTCTCCAAGTGAATCTCCGGTCCGTGACAGACGTCATGGACGTGCGTAAATTCTGTAAAACTGACATCCGGCTTCCCCTGCTGGGCGATCACGGATCGAAAGCAGGCATCGGTCACACCATCCATTGGGGACAACCCTATGAGTGGGCGCGGCAGGCTCGGCCAAAAGTTCATCTCAGCTCTCGTACAGCAGAACGTCGGGTTCGTTGGCAAAACGGTAGGCGCACCGAAGCTCCTCGGCCTCTCTCTCGGCAATGCCTCGCAACTCCGGCGCCACTTGATGGACAAACTCCACGAACCGGTCGACTTTCAGCAAAAAGAAATCGTAGGTTCCGGAGAAAGGCCTGGCCTCACTAAACCAAAACGCCACAAATCCATCGAGCGACACGTCGCGTGCTCTGAGTCGACGACAGGATTCTACAAACATGTCCTCCACCTTTCCTCCCCAGTGAAGAATCTCATAAGGAAGATAGACGGAGCGATAGAAGTCTAAATCTTGGATACTGGCCTGGTCTTGGCTCCATTCCGTCCCTACCGGCTCGGTTTTCCCAGCCAGTACCTGTGCATATCGATCGTAGGCCACTCCAAGCGTTTGCTTGTCAGATATCGACCTCGGCTCTTCCGACACTGAGCGTAACTCGAAATCCGATATGGCCTGTTCGGCCTTGCCTAGCCGGGAGAACAGCGCCTCATAACGCCGGGAGAATTGGGCGAATTCATCCACGATCAATTCGACCTGTTTCGTATCCACTTCCAAGGCAAGGCCCTTCAGGCTGGTAAGCTGAGGATGACATAGTATCTGATCGAGCATCTCGAACAAGACGGTTGGAATGGGGGCGGCATGGGCATCGATCCAGGCAGGAAGCGCATCATCACCCCTACCACCCTTCAGTCGTGAATCGAGGATTCGGTGTGATTCATGAACGGCCAGACCCGCCACGTGAATCTCAACCACACGATCCATGGGAAACTCATTGAGAAATTCCTCGACAAATCGTGTAAGGGACATGGCTCGATGCGATCCAGAATATCGAAACACCGTCCAGAGATGGCCCACATCCAAGACCAACCCACAGGGAGCCTGTTCGCTGATGAGCTGAAAAAACCGTGGGATGGACATCGTCCCCGCGACAAAGTACGTAAGTGGCGGCATTTCAAGCAGCACCAACGGTGTGCTCCCATTGGCCAACCGGCACTGTTGATCGAGCAGATGTTGGATCAATCGTGTATTATTGGCGACCACCTTTGCGCTTAACGGTGTGTAGAGGGGGGGAAGATAGGTCCCGAAATAATAGCCGGCGAGATATTTTGTCGCACATTCATGATTCAGCCAGGCACTTTGCAAGAGCAGAAGGTGCCCTACTGCCTCAGAGATCCCCGATCCAAATGCCGCAGAATCGGCCATCTCTGGTTGAGTGATCCACAATCCTTCACCATGATAGGCCAGCAGACCGTCATCGACCTCTTTCTTAGTGGATGCCAAAGCCATGGGTATCGTACGGAACACCTCAAGAAAGGCAGGTGGCACTTGACGTTCTTGTAGGCTTCGCCGCAAGCTTGTGATATCCGGAGCATGAATATCGACGGAGAGCCCCAGCCCATGCACAGGAATTGCCTCGATCCGACGAAGAAACTCCCTGTGGTAAGGCCCGCTCGACGCCATCAGTTCTCTCTTGCCGGCGATCAAAATTCGTTCCTAGTGTATGTCGTCAAACCATTGAATGACAAGGCTTTGAACCTCTCATGGCCCCTAGGGACCTTCTGCTATACTTGGCATACATTGCGGCCAGGAGGGAGGCAAATTCGTGAAGAAAGAGGACCTCGCTGAGAAATGGTGGACAAGAACGATCAACAGCCAAAAGCCGCGGATCACCAGACCATTCTGGTTGCACACATGATGACACCCGGCGTAGTCCAGATTCCAGGAGATGTATCCGTCACCGAAGCGGCATCGCTCCTGGAACGCGAGCGAATGCCCTGCCTGCTGGTCAAAGATACAGAGTCTCGGTTCGGACTCATGACGCCGACCGATATTGTCAAAAAGGTCGTCGCGCAGGGCCTCGAACCCGATGACATCGAAGTCCGGACCATCATGACAAGATCGGTCCAATTTATCGAGTACGATCGAGCGATGGACGAAGCCTCGGCGCTCATGATGTCCACCGGGACACCGATCCTGATCGTCACGAAGCAAGATCAGCCGGTCGGCGTCCTCACCGCCAGAGACCTGCTCCTTTCTCCAAAGCGATGCGTTACGAACATCTCTGCCACCATCAGTGTCATTGAGGGAGAGGGCATGGGAGATGAACATCAGGTCTCCATCTCACAACTCAGCCATGCCGGCGCCTCGGTGGAATCTCCCGCGCTGTTGCTGTCGGGGACCAAAATCATATTGAGCTTTTGCCTCTCTGAAATGATGAGTCCCTTGACCATTCGAGGGACCGTCTTGGATAACGCGAGAGTTGACCCGCTGTCTGGCACAACCGGTTCCTTCATGACGTCACATCGAGGAGTAGAGATACAATTCGTTGATCTCTCTCCCGCAGACCAGTCCAGGATCAAGGCCTGGGTGCTGAGCAATCTCCCTAAATCTTTCGACCCCTCATAGATTCCCCCGCCTTTACAGGTGGGGACATCCGGCTGGATTAGAGCGCACCGGATCGCGGCAATCTTTGACCGATATACGATCCATTGGTACAATTTTCCGTCTCACTTACCTTTAAGAGGACCACTATGAATTCAACCGGCAGACCTCCGCAGATTCGGAACCGTCCCACCTTGTCACGAGACGAGATCCTGCATCAAATCAGTGCCCTTCTCGACGGCCGCGAGGACGACCTGCATGCCGCCCTCATGTCGGAACTTCTGACGGGGCTGCTGAAACTCCACGACGCGCGCTTAGACCTCCTGGACGTGAAAATCGTAAACCGTGCCGTTAAAGAACTTCGGCATGCATTCAGCGTCTTCCGCGGATATCGCAACCGTCAGAAAGTCAGCATCTTCGGCTCGGCACGAACTCTTTCCGACGATCCCAATTATCAACTAGCCTACACGTTCTCCCAAGCCATCGTCCGAGAAGGATTCATGGTCATCACCGGGGGAGCAGATGGGATCATGCGGGCTGCTCAAGAGGGTGCCGGTCGTGAAAACAGTTTCGGCGTCAATATCATGCTGCCGTTCGAACAGGGGCCTAACTCCACGATCGCCGACGACCCGAAGCTGATCACCTTCAAATACTTTTTTACGAGGAAGTTGATGTTCCAAAAGGAGGCCAACGCCATCGCGCTCTTCCCTGGCGGATTCGGCACACACGACGAGGGTTTTGAAATCCTCACGCTGGCTCAGACCGGCAAGAGTGATCCTCAGCCGATCATCTGTCTTCAGGCTCCTGGATGCGACTACTGGGATGATTGGTCGGCGTTCGTGACGAGACAACTGCTGAAGCGGAAGCTGATCAATGAAGAAGATATGAGTCTTTTTTCAATCGTCGATTCCGCAGAAGCAGCTGTGAGCCGGATCCTCAGATTTTATCGCCGCTACCACTCCATACGTTTTGTGGGACGACAGCTGGCGATGCGACTCAAGCAGACGATCTCCCTTGAGCAGCTTGAGGAGATTCGGCAGCGATTCTCCGATCTCCTCTCCGACGGCACGTTCGAACTGCGAGGTGCTCTCGAAGAAGAGATCGATGAACCAGCCTTGCGTGACTTGCCGAGACTCGTGTTTTATTTTAATCGACGCAGTGCCGGGCGACTTCGTCACCTGATCAGTTATCTGAACGAGTTGTGAGCCACCCTTCATGGCAGGCAAGGACACGATAGACACTTTTTAGTCTTGAGCTGAGCATGTTATGCTCTCACAACTCTATGGGTACCGTATCTTCCGCCCCCCCATTCCATGGCTTTCCGGACATCGTCCTGTACCATGCTGAATGTTCTGATGGGTTCGGAGCGGCCTGGGCCCTCTGGAAAAAGTTTCCGAGTGCGAGCTTTTTGCCCGTCAAGCACGGCCATCCGCCCCCTCCCGATCTCAAGGATCGCCGCGTTGTGATCGTCGACTTCAGCTATGCCCGGCCGGTCTTGGAAGCCATGGCCTCCGAAACCAAGGAACTCCTTGTTCTGGACCACCATATCACTGCTGCCCGAACCTTGGATGGGTTTTCGAACGCGTACTTCGATCAAACGAAGTCCGGCGCCGTCCTGAGCTGGGAATGGGCTCACGGCACGACGGCTCCATGGCTACTTCAGTATATCCAGGACAAGGATTTATGGACCTGGGCTTTGCCGAAGAGTCGAGAAATCAACGCGGCTTTGGCCTCCTACCCGTTCGACTTCAACGTATGGGATAGCTTTACCCAATCGACGCTCGAGCATGATGGTCAAGCCATCTTACGGTACGAACATGAGCTCGTTGGGAAGCTCGCAGCACAGGCTTCGATGGTGGAATTCCAGGGTATCGTCGTTCCTGCTGTGCAAAGCTCAATCTTGACCAGCCAGATCGGGGAGCGTCTGTCGCCCCATCATCCCTTTTGCCTGATCTGGCATGATCGCGACGGTCGTCGCTATTTCAGCATGCGTTCCCGATCCGACGGTACGGATGTCGGGAGGATCGCTGCCTCACTCGGAGGCGGAGGCCACACTCATGCTGCCGGATTTTCCGTTCCACTCGAGATCGACGGAACACCTCCGCGTGATCCCAAACTGCCTCGTGCGGTCGCGGGCCGCCGCCGAACTGAATAATGTCAGACTACCGTGATTCCACTCCACGACGATAATCCTACTCAACGGACTCCCATCGTCACGATGATCCTCATCGGCATCTGTATTGCCGTATTTCTCTATCAAGTGAATCTCCCTCCGCAGGCTGCGGAGCTCTTCGCATTTCAATACGGTGCCATCCCTGCCATTGTCTTCAGCCAGGCTTCGCTTCCTGAGGAAGCGGTCGCGATTCCGGCCGCCCTCACCCTGGTGACCAGCATGTTTCTTCATGGAAGCTGGATGCATCTACTCGGAAACATGCTTTACCTCTGGATTTTCGGCAATAACATAGAGGATGTGATGGGCCACACGAAATTCGTCGTCTTCTATATCTTATCCGGTATTCTCGCCGCTCTGAGCCATGCCTTTACCGACCCTTCCTCCCAAATACCGATGGTTGGTGCAAGCGGAGCGATCTCGGCCGTGCTCGGTGCTTATATACTGCTATTTCCACGGGCTCACGTCCTGGTCTTACTGCCGATGATTGGGATGACCCGAGTGGCGGCGGGCATTGTCCTCGGCATGTGGTTTATCACGCAGCTGATCAGCGGAGGCATGAGCATGGGGTCCACTGGAGGTGGCGTCGCTTTTTTCGCTCATATCGGTGGATTCATCGCTGGTATGGCGCTGATCGGTCTCTTCAAACGGAAAGAAGTGCGTTTTTTTGCGCCTGGCCGGTCGATGTGGAGTTCATGAGGACATACCTCGCAGAACCCGCAAGGATGTTCACGCAGCATCCAACGTCTCTCTCACCTTCTCGATCAATCCTGACTGACGGTAGGGTTGCTGCAGGACAAACCGCTGGTTAATCCGATGATGTTGAATCGTTTCATCGTCGTAACCTGAGATAAACAGTGTCTTCATCGTCGGATGTTGCCTCAAGAGTCGGCGGGCAAGTTCACGTCCCTCGATTTCTGACATTACCAAGGGACTCACGGTGAGATGAACAATTCCGTTATATCGCTGTGTGAGCATAACCGCCTCGGCAGAAGAAGCCGCCTCCAAGACTCGATAGCGATAACGCTGTGGGGTCGACAGCACAAGTTTCCGTTCGATCTCGTTTTCTTCCACGAGTAGAATCGTTTCATCTCCCTTGGCCAGCATGGCTTTCGGCATCATTTCCTCCCGTGCTTCCGGCGCCGGGACCGCAGGGAAGACGACCCGGACGACGGTCCCTTGTCCTGGTCAACTGTCCACCTCCAGGGTTCCTCCGTTCCGTTTGACGATTCCGAAGACCACGGCGAGGCCAAGGCCGATGTTGGTTTCCTTGGTTGAAAACAACGGCTCGAACATATAGGCTTGGGTATCCAGGTTCATGCCGATTCCGGTATCAGTGATTTGAATCAAGATCCGAGGGGATACAGACTCAATCGGCAATGGTCGGGCTGATTTGGTGCAATCTTCGATGGTCTTGACTTCGATGGTCAGCCGACCTCCATTCGGCATGGCATCACGTGCATTGACGACCAATTGATAAAGGACGGTATGCTTATTACTTTGACTCCGGTGACAGTAATTCGATGAGCGCAATGGGGCTTTTCTGTGCCGAGATGCCCAGCAACGTTTGAAAGGCGGCCATCGGGGTCTGACGCCGGTTGAAACGAACGACAAACTCGTCCCAATAGCTCGGAAGATGCTTGGGCTCGACCCCGTGATGCGTGCCGTTCAGCCACGCCTTGAGATTGCTGACTACGCGGTGGATGTGGGGAAACCGTCGCGCGGCTTGGCGAGGAGCACCGACGACGCGGATGTGATGGTGGTACTCTTCCAGGGCGGACTCCGAGTACCCACGCCAACCGGCGGTTCTTACTTGGCTGCCGCCTTCCACGTGTTGCGTCAGAAACGCCCCAGCGCCATCCCGCTGGCATCGGCACTCGGCGCAAGCCGGAGCCGGCCTGCGCGTTCTCGGCGCTTGCCCTGGACATCGGTGTAGACCAGCACTTCCACCGCACCGGCCACCAGGCTCTTCTGCGCTCCTGCGGCAACGCCACGGCCCTTCTTGCCTTTTACCGATCCTCCGATGTGTGTTTCATCCACCGCCACAAGCCCCGAGAGTTTTGTGCGGTTGTCATTGACCATCCCCTTGCGCAGCCGATGGAGCAGGTGCCAGGCGTGCTGATACCCGCCAATCCCAAGCTGTCGCTGTAGTTGCACGGCGCTGATTCCAGGAGTGTGAGTCGCAACCAAGTAGGCTGCCCAGAACCACGCTTGGATCGGGACGTGCGAACGATGCATGATCGTACCCGTGGGCGGTGCAGTTTGACGCCCGCACTGTGGGCATTCGAAGACATAGCGCGTCTGATTCAGCCACGCCTTTTTACCCGAGCATGTCGGGCAAACGAAGCCATCGGGCCACCGGCATTGAACCAGGTATTCACGGCAGGCTTCGGAGGTCGAGAATCGCTGACGGAACTCCCGCATGTTCTGAGGATAACCCAGTCGCCCCATTGCTGGAGAGTGCCCAAAGCGCTAACCGGAGTCAAAGTAATAAGCATAAAGGACGGTTTCCAGCCCTTCCCGATCCGCTTCGACATAGGCCGCCTGGTTGTCCAGCTGGATAGTCAGGTCAATGTGATTCGGTAAAAGACCTGCGATCATTCTGTGTATATCTGCTAAGACAGCCTGGACGGACAATGTGTTTCGAAGGTGGAGACAATCAAGGTTCATGGCAATAAGCTGTGCCGTAAGGGTGGCAGCCTTTTCACCTACTTTAAAGAGTTCATCGGCCGATGACCTGAGGGGGTCATTCTGTTGCATATGCGATAGCATGACACCTGTTTGTTTCCCGACCACCACGAACAACGTCCCGAATTCGTCCGCAATTCTTCCCGCGACTCGGCCAATGGCTTCCATCTTCTGTGCTTCATGAAGCTGTCGTTCAAGTCCTTGTTTGACAACCTGCCCCTCACGGAGACCAGCATTCGCCTTTTTCAGATTTTCTTTCAGGCTACTAATTCACGCTTCAAGTTGAGTTTTGGCCGTTTCCAATTCCTCTTCGGTCCTCTTCAGCTCCTCTACATCTTTCAATAGCGAGTCCTTTTCTTTCTGTGCAACAGCCGTTCTTTCCAGTGCGACCCCATAAAACACCGCCATGACGAGAAGAACCGGGATCCCCAGCAGCTGTCCAGTAGCCATGACTCCGGTTTGCTGAACCCCCTCATAGAGCACAACCGCGTACCCAGTGCTCAAGAGCAGGGAGAGTCCGAGCAGATGAGTCAGCCGTCTGACTGACGCGCCACCAAGATAAACACAAAATAAGCAATATAGAGATCGGAACGGGCGTTTCCGGAAAGATAGATAATGGCGGTCACTAGAAACGTATCGATGGTCACGAGTCCGGCTCTAAACCACGTGGCTCCTAGCAAAGCCTGAGCAGCATCGCGATAACGAAAATCGCCAGCCATAGTCCCATCACCAGACCGTTGCTCATCCCTCGGCTAAGGACTGACTCTCCACCGAAGAGCAATTCATACGACAAGATGATTGTGACAAGGCCCTGAAGAACCAGGTAGCGTGAGCCTGGATCAGTGAGCAACCGGTAGAGTCTAACGGATGCTGGAGTGGAATCGCTTTTGGCCAAATTTTGTCCCATGCCGTTGGCACCTCCTCTGCAATAGCATTGGAGAAACACCAAATTGTATACCTCTCTAATCAATGGTCGGTCGCGGTATTTACCGGGGCTTTTGTCTTCTTCCCGATCCCTTCCGAACGAATTGTTGACATAATCGAACGTCGGCAGGCTGCTTACCGCCAAAGAATCTTTTCACCACCTATACAGCGAGTATTGAGCGAACTTAGGCTGGCTTTAGAACGCCCTTGATGAACCTGTGAGCCAATTCTGCTGCTGCCAGAGCTTGGGGAGCGGTAAATGTTATATGTCCCATTTTTCTACCAGGACGAATCATCCGCTTGCCGTACAGATGAAGCACAGCCCCTGCTGTTGAATGGAGTGCGTAGGCCCCTTGGCTGGATGTAACAGATTGTACGTCTTCACCGATGAGATTCACCATGACCGCAGGGCTTAGGAGCCTTGTTTCTCCCACTGGGAGTCCACAAGTCACTCGTACCTGCTGCTCGAATTGGGATACAGTACAGACATCCAGTGTATAGTGACCGGAGTTGTGGGGACGAGGTGCAATCTCGTTAATAAGGAGGGAACCATCTTTAGCCTGAAAGAGTTCCACGCAGAAAACCCCGACGCCCTGTAACGCCGCTACGGCTTGTTTCGAAAGTTCCGTCGCTTTTTCAGCGATGGCAGGAGGAATGGAAGCAGGCACGCAGGTTTCTCGTAAGATGCCCCGCTCATGCCGATTCTCGGCCACTGGGTACACACAGCACGCTCCTCTCTCGCTTCGCACGACAAGAACGGAGAGTTCGGTGACATAGTCGATGAACTGTTCAAGAATCCACCGATGACTCGCCTCGGACCTTTCCAATACCTGTTCTACCTCCCTCATATCATGAGTGTCTCGGAGTACCCACTGACCTTTTCCATCGTAGCCACTTTTCGCTGTTTTACAGACAGCGGGCAGCCCGAGGCAGTCGACGGCTGAGCTCAGTTGAGGTACCGATTCGACGGCGGCGAAAGCGGGAACAGGGAGGTGTCGTGACGACAAGTATTGTTTCTGTTCAATCCGGTCCTGCAGGATCCTGAGAACAGCACCGGAAGGTCGCATCGGGCAACGCTGTTCCAGCCATCCGCAGAGCTCCGCAGGCACATTTTCCCATTCGAGGGTCACTGCATCTACGATGCTTGCGAATTGGTCGCGGACGCCATGATCCGTGAATGGCGCCGGAAATGAGTAGGTGGCAATTCGATGGGCAGGCGCCTCGGCATCTTGATCCCAGACAGCTACTCGGTAACCCATGCGGTGTGCCGTCCCGGCGAACATAGCCCCCAATTGTCCACCACCCAATATTCCGAGAGTGGCGCCAGGCTCAAGGATTCGCTCGGTCACAGCCGCTGACTCATCTTGTGCCCTTGGCCTCGGGAGAATTGAGAATGCTCTCCGTTTGGGCCATCCGATACCTTTTGATGCGCTGAGCAATTTCAGGATGACGTCCTGCGAGAATTTGGCCTGCGAGCAGGCCCGCATTCTCGGCGCCCCCAATCGCCACGGTGGCAACTGGAATGCCTTTTGGCATCTGGACGATTGACAATAATGAATCGAGGCCGCGAAGGTTTTCTGTAGGAATCGGCACACCGATCACGGGGAGGTGGGTCTTGGAAGCCAACATACCGGGAAGGTGAGCCGCTCCTCCAGCTCCCGCAATGATGACTTCGATTCCTCGGTCATGAGCACTTTCGGCGTACTCGAAGAGGCGGTCCGGCGTCCGATGAGCAGAAACGACGAGCAGTTCATAGGGAATAGCAAGTTCGTCACAGATTGCTCCGGATTTTTCCAGGATGGGGAAGTCGGATTTACTGCCCCCCAAGATCCCCACAAGCGGCCTACGGCTCGCGACCTCTCGGCTTGCCCTTTGCCGCGACCGGTTCGTCGCCCGCTGTATTCTGGTCATCGTCTACCTCTTGATCATCTCCCCTCTCCATAGAATACGTATGGGCACCTTAGCGAGTCCCTCTGACCAGGTCAAGGAGATTGAAATCTGGGCGATCACCCGGTGGATTCTACTCGCTCAAAGGCCCTCGCCCTGCACTGACCAGAGGAGGAAGGCGTCAATAGCAATTCGCTGGCTTTTAATGAGGTCGTCGCTTTAGGCGTGGTTGCGATTGCTGTGCGTTGGAAGTCACACCGGAAAATTGACGGGAATAAAACGGTTACGGCTACCGCTAACCGCGAAGATGGCCCAGGATATTCCCTGAGCCATCTTCAAGAAGGAGAACTCTGTGCCGTATCGATTGTACGGCACGATCGACTATTTACCGCCCGGGGCCGCCACCTTGGGCGCAAACATCTCAAACACACTCGGTGACCGTTCAATATAATCCGGCGGGAAGAAGTTAAAGCGCCGCCACAGTTCGTACCAAAGAGGGACACGATTCATGACTACCCAACCCAATACCTTTGTACCCTGCCTCACCTGAGCCTGATCCGGCCATGGCTGAGGATCATCTGGGTCAGGAACGACCCAGAACCGATAATTTCCTTTTCCATCATCGATCTGGTCAACCACCTTGATGACCCCCCCACGAGTACCAGCCATCAATGAAGGCCAGGCAGGCAATGGGATGGCCGGCACTCCAAAAAACAAGATTCGCACCTTCCGTCCAGGTTTCAAAAGGGGAGAATCCAACCCTTCGGCCGTCATTTCGATGGCTGGATCAGTGGCGAGGGGAGAAATAGTGACCAAATTGTCTCCCTGTCTGACGGTTTCGTTGACACCGACCCTAGCCATTTTGACCACAGTTCCGTCCATAGGCGCTATGAGTTTAGCGGCCTCGATTCGTTGTTGGACCCCCTGTTGCCGATACGAGATATCCGCTAATCCCTCCGTCGCCTTAGCGGCTTCAGCCACAGCATTATCACGCTGTGCGATTGCCTCCATGAGCCGTTGCTGCACATCCGCCGTGATTTGATCACGCCCGAAGCTTAAGGCGGACCGAGCCTGCTCAGCCGCCAACAAACCGGCCTGTGCTGCCTGCAAACCAGCTTTTGTGCCGATTTCGGTCTGAATCGTTAGCTCAAGTTCCCGTTGTGAAACGAGCCCGTCTCTGACAAGTTGTCGATGCCGGTCGACATTGAGTTGCGCCGTGACGACATCGATCTTAAGTTGTTCAACCTTCTGTTGTGCCTCTCGCACTTTGTTGTCAGCTTCCACCACTCTGGCCTCGGCCGATGGCACGGCAGCCTGGACCAGCTTTTTCATCTCCCCAATCCTCTTATTCAGCTGATCCGCTCTGGCTAGTGCTGCCTGGCGTGTTTGTTCTAGAGCTACCTTACGCTGTTCGAAGAGAGGAAGGATCTCAGGGGCCATAAAGGTCGGGTCATAGTCCTCGAGTTCGCCGATGAGGTCGCCTTTCTTAACCTTAACTCCTTCAAAAATATGCCAAGCCTTGACACGGCCTGTAATCCGAGACTCGATCTTCTGCGGTCGGTCGTAGGGAGTATAAGCAGAAACTTTCCCATTCGCAGAGATGGTCTGCGTCCATGGCACGAACTCAAGGACGATCAGAAAAAGCAGGAGGATTGTCAGAATTGCACGAGATGCCGTGAACATTCCTCCTGGAATCTGTACCGCTTCCCAGCATGGCAACTTGGCCAATGTGGGGCCTTGTTCGATGGTGATCGCTTCCAAGCCCACCCCTCGCTTGACCAACGCACGTTCCCCGCTGCCTTCGACACCGCGATCTAGGCTAGCCATGGAGCCTCCATTCATTTACCGGTGTTGATGTACCATTCCATCCGTTTACGCATGAGCATGATGCAGCATAATGCGACGATCGGCATGATCCGTAAGATTGGGATCCGTCGACACAAAGATCACAGACCATGCTTCATCTTTAGAACACAGCCGACGCAGCACACGCTCGCGCAACGATGGCTCAAGCGAGTGAATCAAGCCGTCAAATATGAGAACTTGTGGACGTCCTAGAATCGCCCTGGCCAGGAGAATCTGCACAATGTGGGTCGGCGAAAGGGATTCTCCCAGCGAGGAGATCTCGGACTTCACGCCGCGTGGCAAGCCCTCGACATCTTCCTCAAGTTCGGTGAATCGGAGAGCCCAGTTGAGATCATCATAGGTGACATAGGATCGTCCCATGACGATATTTTCTTCGATCGTTCCCTTGATCAACGACAACTGAGAGTCGATCATGACACTCCGGGTTTGATTGATGGCATTAGGCTCAATATACCGAAGATCAACGCCATTGTACTGAACGACACCATTGGTCGGATTCTCGAGGCCGCCCAGCACTCTGGCCAAAGCGGTTTTTGCTCCCGTGGTTCGCGCGTAGATACCGAGCTTCTCGCTTGGTGCTACTTCCAGGTTGAAGCCATCGAAGACGGACACTCCCCCGTGAATCAAACTCACGCCTTTGCAGGTGACGCGGACCCCTTGAGTCAAATGCTTGGGAAGTGCCACGGCAGATTCGGGGGCGACGTAATCTTGCTCTTGGCTGAAGACCTCATCGAGGTGTTTCAGAGACGTGAAGAAATAGTACACATACCCCATGTTTTTGATGAGGGAATCGAAATTGAGGATGAGTGCGCCGATAACCGCCTGAACAGCGACCAACTGCCCCAGCGTCATCTGCCCCGATGCCATGAGCCAGGCTGAGAGGGCGAGGGCTCCAGATTGTGCAACTGCTTGCCCCGCTACCGAACCAATATATTGCCGCACGAGAACAACAAATCGGGCTTTTCGAGTTTCGACATACCGATTGACAAGCTCATTCGTCTTCTGGATGAGAAATGGGCGGCTGTCGGTGGCCTTCAACTGCAATGAATTCCGCGAAATATCTTGAATCCAATGGAAGACGTCGTACTTCGCATGAGACATCGCGAGGGTTGTCTTCAGTGCACCACGAGAGAGCACGAAAAACGTGATCCCAAACCCGGCCATGAGCAGAAGGTTGTACACGAGAAAATAGGGATGGTAGACGATCAGCACGATCATGCCGACCGTCCCACCCACCACGACGTTCATCAGGTCGATGAGCAGAGTGGACAAAGCCCGTTGCATAAAGACCGTTTCGATAAAGTAGTTCGAAAGCTCATGTTGCGACCCTCTAAATCGATTCCGGGGAAGCTGCTCAACCATCGCGACCGAGACTCTTGCAAAGAGTCGGCGTTGCAAGACGTCCACCGCGTAGAAATGGAAGGTCTTGAACAGGCCGACGAACAACAGCACTGCCAGCATAATGCCGGTCAGAGTCCAAATCATGACCGGCTGAACCGCGTAGGAAAATGTACTGACCAACTCCTGCACGGTCAACGGGATGATAAGAGAAAAGAACCCAACGGCTAGGGCATAAGAAAAAATCAGACTCATGATTTTTTTCTCAGCCCGCATCGCCACGGAAAGCTGCTTCATCAGCGCCTCGAACAGGCCTTGATAACTTTCGCCCTGAGGTTCTTTCATGAGCACCCCCAGTAATAAGTCAGAATGTGGATCATACGCCCCTTGCCGAATTTAACCACGGCTGCACTTAATCACGTTTAAAAACCTACTGCCAAGCCCATCGAATGAACTATATGGTAGTACCCATTCTTCCTACACTTCAGTCACGGCCAGGCAGCTTGCGACCGGACGAACCGGCGGAGATCATAGGATCGCCGTACTTGACAAGCACACTTTCAGGCAGTGGTTTCGACAGCGCCGCTCTCGCCCAGAGCATACCTCCCCTGGCCACGGCGTAGTCGGCCTGCGCTCGGTACAGCTCATAGGCCGCTGCGATCACCGCACGCTCTCGTATGTTGACGAAGAGCACACTCGTTGCTCCCATATTAAACCGGGCTCGTTCGCCTTCTTCTAAGGTCTTGGCCAAGCGCAGGGCTTCGGTTGCGGCTTTCACTCGGTCTCGGGCCCGCACAATCGCCGAGAGCCAGTTATCAACGTCGACCGTAACTTGTCGCTCCGTGTATGCGATTTTCCATGTCAATCGTTCCTGCTGCGCTTCTGCGTGAAGGACCTTCCCTCGGGCACCCCGATTGAACAACGGCATACTGAGGAGCGCACCCAGTCGGTAGGAGAACCCTCCAAGGTAGTAGATAGCGCCCGTCACCGGCCCCCCCTCAACCGTTAGTTTTGGAAGCAGACTATTCTTCGCCAGTTTCAGTTCGATATTGTTCAATTTGAATTCAATGTAGAGATCGCGCACTTCTGGGCGATCCTCCGTGGCTTCCACCTTGTAGGCCGCCACATCCTCTTCGCTCGGCAACGGCGTTTCCCCCTGAAATTCTGGGGCCCATTCAGGGCGAGGTGTCACAGGTTGGCCGTCTTCCCAGAGAAATAGCGCAAGCTTATATTGCTCATACTCGACCTTCCGTTGCGCGGCAATGGCAGCCTCTCGACGCTGCTGAACTTCTTCTCGGGCTTCGACCACGTCGATCGGAGCGACCGCGCCGGCTTTGGCTCTCCCCTCAACCATGCGATAGCGCTCTTCCGCGACGGCCAGCGCACGCTTCACCACATCGGCTTGTTTGACGGCAACCTGCCAATCCCAGTATTGAACGGCGGCAGCGAGATAGAGATCTTGCCGTTTCTGGGCCACCTTGACCTCGGCTTGCGGCCCGGCGAGCTCCGCCTGTTGGAACCCGGCATACTGTTCGTTGACCATGAATCCCCGCAGGAGATTGAAGGATCCGCCCATGATCAACACTTGCTGCGGATAGAACAGTTGCATGTCTTGCGGGATCCCCACCCCGGGACTTATTGGGCCACTATCTGGTACGCCGATGCCGCTCTGGCCATTGATAACACCTCTATCCCCGAAGCCGTTACGGATACCGAGCATCAGCTCGAACCCATAGGGGTGCCCGACCTTGAGAAAGGTATCGTTATAGCCAGCATTCATGATATTCCTGCCAAAAACGTTCGTCAGATCATACGTTTCAAACCGGTCCCACTCGAGCTCGTTCCGAACCTTCGGCTCCCACGCACCCAACGCTTTCATGATTTTCGCCCGAGCCTGCGCCCGCTCGAGTCCGGTGGCCCGGAGCAGCGGATGGGTCAACTCGATCCTGGCGAACAGCTCTTCAATGGTCAGGGGAGCGGTGCGAGTCGACTGAGCCTGCAGGGCACTCGAGTCGATCACCGATTCCGCCAGCGCGGTCGCCGGCACAATCATCAACGAGCACAGCAAGAGAAGGATCAAGGAAGGATGCTCCTTTGTTGCTGAATCAATCGCGTCCCGGTTGTTTGTAGCCGTTCATGCCGGCCGCCGTCAGAGGGTTCCCGTACTTGGCCAACTCGCTTTCGGGCCACGGCTTCGACAAGACTCCCCTGGCCCACAACATACCTCCACGCGCCACCGCGTAGTCGGCCTGCGCCCGATACAGCTGGTACGCCGATTCCACCACGTTGCGCTCACGGAGGTTCACAAAGAGGACGGTGGTCACGCCCATATTGAATCGGGTCCGTTCGCCCTCCTCCAGCGTCTTCGCCAACCGCAGCGCTTGCGTCGCAACCTTCACCCGGTCTCTAGCCCGCACTTGGGCCGAGAGCCAGTTGTCCACGTCGACGCTGACTTGTTGCTCGGTGTACAGCTGTTTCAGGACCAATTGTTGCTGGTCCGCTTCTGCGGTCATGACCTTCCCACGCCCTTCCCGCTGGAACAGCGGCATCGCAAACCTCGACTGGAACGTATACCCGACTCCCACAAGCCAGTCCGCGGCCTCTGGATGTAGCCCCCCCCCAACATCCAACTGTGGGAGCAGGTAGTTCTTGGCGAGCTTGATGTCGATATTGTTCATCTTGGCTTCGATGTAGAGGTCCCTCACTTCCGGCCGAGCTTCTTTCGCCTCCACTTTATAGGCCGCGACCTCGTCGTTGGTCGGGAGCGGCGTTTCGCCCTGGAATTCCGGCGCCCACTCCGGTCGCGGCGTCACCGGCTCGCCGTTCTCCCAGAGATAGAGGGACAGTTTGTACTGCTCATACTCCACCTTCCGCTGGGCGGCAATGGCTGCCTCTCGCCGAATCTGAACCTCTTTGTTCACCTCGATCACATCGAGCGGCGTCGCCTGCCCGCCCTTGGCCAACCCTTCGACCTGGACCAAGCGCTCGTCGGCAACGGCCAAGGCGCGCTTCACAATCTCGGCTTGTTTCACGGCGACCTGCCAATCCCAGTACTGCACGGCACCGGCGAGATAGAGGTCTTGCCGTTCGTGCGCCACCGCGATCTCCGCCTGCGGCCCCGCGAGTTCGGCCTTTTGAAACTCGGCGTACTCGTCGTTGATCATGAGGCCTCGCAGCAGCTTGAACGACCCACCGACGTTCAGTTGCTGCATAGAATAGAACATCTGGGCATCAGGGATGGCAGCATGGATGAACATCGTACGGTCATCCCCAAAGCCGTTGCGGAGCCCGCCAAAGACCCGGAAGCCCCAGGGATGCCCGACCTCGAGCTCGGTGTCTACAAATCCCCCCGTATTCTCATCGAGGGTGCTCAGGAAATTCCAAGTCTGAAAACGAGCGACCTGCATATTTGCCTTGAACGCCGGTTCCCAGGCCCCGAGCGCCTTCAGGATCTTCGCCCGGGCTTTCATCCGTTCAACCCCGGCCGCCCGAAGCAGCGGATGCGTCAACTCGATACGGGCGAGCACTTCGTTGATGGTCAGGAGCTCGGTGCGGGCGGACTGCGCTTTCAACACGCTTGAATCGCGCACCGGTTCCGCCAGTGTCGTCACGGGAAGCCAGATCAGAATCACGAGTAATAGAGCGGCCATCGAAGGATGCTCCTTGTGCCGGATTAATCGCGGCCCGGTTGTTTGTACCCGTTCATGCCCGCCGCCGTCATCGGATTTCCATACTTCGCCAAGGACGCCGTCGGCCAGGGCTGCGACAACGCGCCCCTTGCCCACAGCATCCCTCCACGGGCCACCGCATAGTCGGCCTGCGCCCGATACAGCTGGTACGCCGATGCCACCACGTTGCGCTCACGGAGGTTCACGAATAACACGGTGGTGGCCCCCAGGTTAAACCTCGTGCGCTCACCTTCTTCCAACGTCTTGGCCAACCGCAGGGCTTCCGTCGCCACCGTCACCCGGTCTCTGGCGCGCACTTGGGCCGAGAGCCAGTTATCCACGTCGAAGTTGACTTGTTGCTCGGCATAGCGCTGTTTCAACGCCCATTGTTGCTGGCTCGTTTCCGCGGCCATGACCTTCCCACGCGCTTCCCGGTTGAACAGCGGCATCTCAGCGTGTATGCCGACCCGATACCCGATTCCGATAATCCAGTCCGTGACACCAGAGGGCGGCCCTCCTTCAAGATCCAACGCCGGGAGCAGTTTGTTTTTGGCGAGCTTGATGTCGATATTGTTCAGCTTGGCTTCGAGGTAGAGATCCCGCACTTCCGGCCGAGCTTCTTTCGCCTCCACTTTATAGGCCGCGACCTCGTCGTTGGTCGGGAGCGGCGTTTCGCCCTGGAATTCCGGCGCCCACTCCGGTCGCGGCGTCACCGGCTCGCCGTTCTCCCAGAGATAGAGGGACAGTTTGTACTGCTCATACTCCACCTTCCGTTGCGCGGTGATGGCTGCCTCTTGCCGCTTCTGAACCTCTTGGCTCGCCTCGATCACATCGAGCGGCGCGACCTTCCCGCCCTTGGCCAACCCTTCGACCTGGACCAAGCGCTCCTCGGCAACGGCCAAGGCGCGCTTCACTATCTCGGCTTGTTTCACGGCGACCTGCCAATCCCAGTACTCCACGGCGCCGGCGAGATAGAGGTCCTGCCGTTTCTGCGCCACCTTGATCTCCGCTTGCGACCCCGCGAGTTCGGCCTGTTGAAACTGGGCGTTCTCCTCATTCATCATGAGGCCTCGCAGCAGATGGAACGACCCGCCGAAGTAGAATTGCTGCTGAGGATAGAAGAGCAGCGCATCAGCGGGGAAAGCAGTGAAGTTGAGAGTGCCGCGATCCCCGATGCCGCTGCGGAACCCGCCAGCGACCGTGAAGCCCCAGGGATGCCCGACCTCGAGGATGGTGTCGGAAAATCCCCCCGTTTGTCCATCAAATGTACGGGGAGACGTCGTGAGATTCCAAGTTTGATAACGTTCCATCTTTGTAATGTTCTTGAACGTCGGTTCCCAGGCCGCGAGCGCCTTCAGGATCTTGGCCCGGGCCTTTACTCGCTCGGCCCCCATCGCCCGAAGCAGCGGATGCGTCAACTCGATGCGAGCCAGCACTTCATCGATGGTCAGTGGAGCGGTGCGAGTCGACTGGGCCTGCACGGTCCTCGAGTCGATCGCCGGTTCCGCCAGTGCGGTCATTGGCAGGAGAGTCACAATGGCCAATACCAGAGCAATCATGAGGGATGCTCCTTTCACATCGGGTGACGGACGGCGCCCACAGTAGCAATCTCCCGTTCGCTTTTCAAAATAGATAAAACGGATTGGAGTTATCGGCAAATCCGATGTATAGTGTCATCTCTCATTCGAGGCCTAGGACCATATGGATTGGCTGAACTATCACCATCTTTTGTATTTCTGGTCCGTCGCCAAGCACGGGACCGTGACGAAAGCCTGCGAAGAACTCCGTCTGGCGCAACCCACGATCAGCGGACAGATCCACCTCTTGGAACATACGTTGGGAGAAAAGTTATTCGTACGAACCGGCCGCCGCCTGGCGCTGACGGAGATGGGCCAGCTTGTGTTCAAGTACGCGGAGGACATCTTCGCGACCGGTCAAGAGCTGATGAACACGGTCAAAGGGCATGCGAACGGACAACCGGCTCGGTTGATCGTCGGCATCGCGGACGCAGTCCCAAAACCGCTGGCAACCCGACTTCTCAAATCAGCGCTGAAACTCTATCGGCCGATTCGCTTAATCTGTCAGGAAGATACACTTGGCCAACTGTTGACCGATCTGTCATGCCATCGATTGGATCTGATCATCGCTGACACACCTGCCCCATCAAGCAGCAAAGAACACACCTACAGTCATCCTTTGGGAGAATCGGGAGTATCGCTGTTTGCGACGGCCAAGCTGACGGCACAATATCGTCGGGGTTTTCCGCAGTCGTTAAGGGGTGCACCCATCCTCCTCCCCGCATCCAATACCGGGCTTCGACGACTGCTCGACCAATGGCTGATCAACCATGGGCTGCATCCGAACATTGTAGGTGAGTTCGATGACAGTGCGACCTTAAAGGCATTCGGCCAGGACGGATATGGGATCTTTCCCGGTGTGTCCGTGATGGAGAAGGAGATCTGCCGCCAATATCGGGTGCAGGTGGTTGGGCAACTGGAGGTTCTCACACAGCATTTCTACGCGATCACTGTAGAGAGACGGCTTAAGCATCCGGTCGTCCTTACTCTCGTCCGGACTGCGCGGCAAGAACTGCTTGGCTGACGCCATTCACGACCTCACGATGAGACCCAACCTGCGTGATACCGTCCCACGGCTTGCATAAGTTGTTCGCGCTCTTGACTCGTGAGTTCCTTCCATTCACCGACGCCTAGCCCTTCGGCGGTAATATGCATAATCCTCGTTCGGTGCAGCTTGGTCACGCGATAGCCAAGCGCCTGGCACATACGCCTGATCTGCCGGTTCCGTCCCTCCGTTAAGATAATGCGAAACTGATCACGCCCGGCGCGTCTCGTCCGACAGGGCTTCGTCCTGCTTCCAAGAATAACCACGCCCCGTGACAGCTGATGCAAAAACGATTGGTCAAGCGGATGATCGACCTGCACCAGGTACTCTCGTTCGTGCCCGAATTCGGTGCGGAGGATTTCGTTCACGATGTCGCCGTCGTTCGTCAGCAAGATCAGACCGGATGAATCTTTATCGAGGCGCCCGATCGGGAAGATCCGTTCCGGATGCCCAATCTCAGCGATAATATTCCGGGGGATATGCGATTCGCTCGTTGTCGTGACGCCGACCGGCTTATGATACTTGATATAGAGATTCGCTTTGCCCCAGGGGATCACACAGCCTTCCCGGGCGATGATGTCATTGGACGATACCTGGTCGCCGAGCTTCGCCACCCGGCCGTTGATCGTGATAACGCCCGACTCAATGAGACCGTCTGCCTCGCGCCGGGAACAGATCCCATGTTCCGTGAAGAACTTATTGATGCGAATGGATTGCGCCACGTCAAGACGGGAGCGATGGACGTGTGATGCCGACCGTTAATACACGCGCCGGCCAGCTTTGATGCGACCCAGTATACGATAGATCAAACGCGCGATGGAAAATTGCGGCGCCACGAATCCTTCGATAGGAGCGATCTCGCTGACATCCATGCCGACGATACCAGGTCCGTTGGCCAGTGCCGTGATGAGATTGAGGGTATCATACCACCCGAGGCCACCCGGCTCGGGAGTGCCCAAGGCGGGAACGATCGACGCATCCAGCCCATCGCAGTCGAATGTCAGGTACACGGGCGTTCGGCAGGCCGCAACCACGTCAGGTATCCAGCTCGATGCTTTGCCTTCGTACGGGCCGGATGGATCCAGGATGGTGGCTGCAAAAAACGTCTTGATGCGGGCCGTGGCATCGATACGAGCGACCTCTTCTCGGCTGATCGACCGAATACCCACTTGTACCAAGGATAAGCCGTCTTCCACCACCCGCGCCATGACGCTGGCATGGCTGAACGGATTGCCTTGATAGGCATCCCGGAGATCTCCATGGGCATCGATCTGCACAACGGTCATCCGCGGATATCGTTTCGCATGGGCTCGAATCGCTCCCAATGCCCCAGTGTGTTCGCCCGTCAGCATAATTACAAACCGTCCGGTTCCTACGTGCGGTGAGACGAACGCTTCGATCGCGTCGACGGCCGCGCGATCGACATTCCCGTTGAGATCTAACGGTGAAGCCGTTGCGATTCCGCCCCATTCTCGAAATGGTTCACATCCGAGTTGTTCGTCGTAGAATTCGACCTGGGCGGAAGCTTCAAGGATAGCCGAGGGGCCACGGTCCGACCCACGGATATAACTGGAACTGTGTTCGTAGGGAACCGGCAGCACATAGACACCCGCGTGGTCCGGGTGACACCAGGGCTCGTCGATCCCCAAAAAGTTGTGATTCGGCCCTTCCCAACCGACGGGAAGCGTCATGGGCGATCTTCCCTCGGCGGGACCAACGGCTGAGACGATATGAATACAGCCAAGACCGATAAGCCTCTACTTGCGAGAACGGGCGGGCACATTCTCCGGCGGGATGAAAACAGCCAGCGCGATGACCGTGGTCCACTTACCCTTTTTCCCGACGGCTGATTGGGTGATGTTCAGGGTTCTCACGATTTTTCCACCCATTTTAAAGACCTGCTCGCGCTCTTTCCAGGCCACGTTCGGATCGAACTCGACACCCAAGGTCGTCGCAAGCATCTGCGCTGCGAGATCTTCCGTATACTCTCCGGTCTCCTCATCTGTTTCACCATGGGCATGGTGTTCCGATAAATAGCCGTATGTGCCCCGGTCTGTGGGCTTCGCAAGGCCGACCGACGCCGAGATGAGCCGGTTCCGTTCATTCGTTTCCGAACGCGCCATGACACAAAACGTGATTTCACCCGGTTTCAGCAGCTTCTCTCCGCGCTTCCGAGGGATGATTTTACAATGGGGAGGAAGGATGGACGACACGCTGACGAGGTTGCAGTAGGCCACACCGGCGCTGCGCAGCGCCTCTTCGAAGGAGGCCAACTTTTCCTTGTGGACCCCCACACCTCGCGTTAAAAACATATGCGTAGGTACCATCGTCTCCCCTTTCGTCAGGTAATCGGCCTGCCTGGTTGTTCGGAGTTATTTGGCGACGTGTTCCAAAGCGGCCAGCTGGACAAAACATCGGACCAAATCAATGACCGTATCGGGCGCCTGTTGTAGCAAGATTGGACCGGCTTCGCAATATCTGCTAGACACTTTTTTCGGGGAAGTGGTGTGGGTCTTTCAGATTCATGATGAGCATCCGCGGCTCCGTCATATCCTCCATCGCGGCACGAACGCCCTCCCGTCCTAACCCGGAATCTTTCACGCCGCCGTAGGGCATATGGTCGGCCCGGAACGTCGGAATCTCGTTTGCCAACAGGGCTCCGACCTCCACGTGGCGAAAGGCGTAAAAGATCTTGTTGATGTCCTGCGTAAAGATGCCGGCCTGCAATCCGTAGTCCGATTGATTGAGCAGCGCCACGGCCTCGCTGAGCTGCCGATACGGCGTGACGGTGACAACCGGCCCGAACACCTCCTTGCAGGAAACCTTCATGTCGGGCTTCACATTCGACAGCACCGTGGCCTCAACAAGCGATCCCATCCGCTTCCCGCCCAACAGGACGCGCGCTCCGTCCGCGACAGCTTCGCCGATCCAGTTCTCCACCCGCTGAGCGGCTGCCTGATCGATGAGGGGACCGACGCTCGTCGTCTCATCGGCAGGATCTCCCACTTTCAGCCGAGCGACATGCATCAGCAACTTGGTCGTAAACACATCGGCTACCGAATGGTGGACGAACACCCGCTGCACTGAAATGCAGGTCTGACCGGCATACCCAAATCCACCTACCGCGCAACGCTGAGCGACAAGCTCAAGATCGGCATCGGGCTCGATGATCACGCCTGCGTTGCCCCCGAGTTCGAGCGTGACTTTTTTCTTTCCACACTTGGCCTTCAACGTCCATCCCACCGACGCGCTGCCGGTGAAACTGAGCAATTTGAATCGTGGATCGACCACCATCCGCTCGGCGAGAAGGTTATCGCACGGCACCACATTGAGCCCACCCGGAGGAACTCCCGCCTCTAAGGCGATCTCTCCCAGGAGCAGCGCGGTCAACGGCGTTTGAGGGGCAGGTTTGATGAGAATCGGGTTGCCGGACGCGAGGGCCGGCGCCACCTTGTGCGCCACGAGATTGAGCGGAAAGTTGAACGGTGTGATGCCGAGAATCGGACCGATCGGAAAACGTCGAAGCAGGCCAAGATGCGTATCAGAGCCGGGGGTCCAATCGAGCGGTACCACCTCGCCCGGAATCCGTCGTGCCTCTTCAGCTGCCACCGTGAAGGTTTGGATTGCCCGGCTGACTTCCCGCTTCGCGTCGGTGATCGGCTTACCGGCCTCGGCTGTGATGGTCTGTGCGAACTCCTCGCGACGTCGATAGAGCAACGCCGCGATCTGTTGGAGCATGTTGTATCGAGCATGTCCCGGAAGCTGCCCCATGGTAGCAGTCGCACTGGAAGCTGACGCGATGGCCTGTTCGACATCGGACTCGGTCGCTTGCGCAACCTGAGCCACGAGCTTCCCGGTGAACGGATCTACGACCGAGGCCGAGAGTTCGCCTGACTTCCATTGGCCATGAACGAGGAACGGACGGGATGCCTGCACTGGAAGGCTCGCTGGAGTCTCTGATGAGGTTGGTATTAGTCCGCCGCTTCGACCGACGCAGCGGCTTCGGCGGCAGGTTGAACAACCAAGGCTGCTTCTTGTGCGGCAACGGCTTTGGCAATTAATTCTTCCGTACCCCAATCGCGGATCGCCTCCAAGGTAAATCCCTCGTAGGTCGACACACCGTGACAAGACGGACAGTCCGGCATCGGAACTTTTCTGTAGAAGACTTCTGTGAGACACGACATACAGACCCAGAAGTCGTCATCACGGTGGGAGACGGGCCAGAAGGATTGCATCGAAGTCATATGGACACCCTACCTTAGATTATACCAAGAGAACTATCGTACCTACGTGCCGATGTCAACATGAAGCGCGAAGACACACTCCGCTCCGGCGCAATTCTGCTATTTTTTGTCGCTCGCCAGAAGTCGATCGATTTCTTCTGCGAACATCTCGAATGGGAATGCTCCGGGGATCGCAACCGCCGGCTCCTTTTCCGTCGGCTCGGCGGCCGTCCGCACAAGGATGAACCCAGGGGTTCCGTGAAACCCCCACTGATTGGCTTCCTGGCGATCTTCGAAAATCAGCTTCGTATACCGCCCGTCGTTCATACACCGTTCAAATGCAGGTCGATCCAAGCTCAATGCCGCGGCATGTCGTAAATACACCTGCTTGTCCAGCTGTCCCCCTTCGGAAAACAACCGATCATGCATCGCCCAATACTGACCTTGGGCACCGGCACATCGCGCCGCCACCGCCGCATCCAGCCCAGCCCCTTGGTCGCCACGCGGAAAATCCCGGTAAACAAATCGCACTTTCCCAGTATCGACGTACTGAGCCTGAATCCGTGGCCACGTACGCTTGAAAAATTTCAAGCAATAGCCGCACGTGAAATCAGAGTATTCGATCAAGGTCAGAGGTGCATTGGCCTGTCCTCGCATTCGCACATCGGCTTCGGATGCATTTCCGCCGAAGACGGAGGACGACCAGAGGAGGCCGCTATAAACCATCAGCTGAACCCACCGTTGTCCAGTCGTCCAGTTCATGAACGGCGACTCACACCAGCTCGCTTCTTTTCGAGAAGCCCCATCATCAACAATGGCCAGACGACCGTCGCATCGCTCAATACTTCAGCGAATCGCCCACCATCCTTCGGTGCCACAAATTTCCCCCAAGAAAGTCCTTCTTGATACGTACAGCCGCTGAGCCCCCCCCAGTAGTCCGGCTCGGGGCAAATTCTCACCCCATAGTGAAATCGAGGGGGCTTCACGTTCAGGCCCAACCGAAGATTACCGATTTCAATATACGGACCGACCTGTTGCGCCCAGTTCCGTGGAACACCTCCTCCGATCGTGAAAATTCCAAGTCGTTTAGCGGAGAGGACATGGTCGGCATAGCTGTTGAGATCGAGGTAGGGATTGAATGACGGACAGGATTGATGGATCGTTCGTAAAATGTCCAGATCTCTCCCCTGCCCTGCCTGAGATCGGGCTCGATCGACCTCACGAGCCATCGCCCACGTTCCCATGTCCAGTCCCACTTCCGAATCAGTGAACGCCGGGATATAGACCGGTACCTTCTTCAAGTAGGCGCTCTTGAGAATTCCGTCGCCGTCTATTTCTTCCGCCAACGTTTTTCCCAGCTCCCTCGTGAGGACTTCCGATGAAAGCGGCCGATCATGATCGAGGCGCTTCAAGGTGTGCGCAACGACGTGCTCGACATAATTCAAATTCGCTTCCATCTCGAGCGTGTCGTAGACGCGATTGTACCCTTTGCGAAAGAGCTCTTCGTCGCTCATCGACGGATCGTGTCGATAATGCGTCTTGCCGACCGACTCACTGAGGCCATGGGCCATCAACGCCCCGGTCGAGACGATGCATTGCACCATTCCTTCGTCGATCATCTTCGTGATGATCTTGCCCATCTTGGCGATCGTCATTGCGCCGGACAACGTCAGCACGACCTGGCAGTCAGGGTCCTCGATCATCGCCCAGAGCACATCGAACGCCTTGCCGACATGCCGCCCTCCGAACGCCGTCCTGCCCATGGCCTCAAGCAAATCACTGAACGAGGTGATCTTGTCGGGATCAAGCGGTTCGAGCGCTTCCAATCCGTCTTTTGCGCCGTCACGAAATTCGCGTGGGTACATGCGATCCTCTGAGAAGTTCTCAAGTGTGCATTTGTTTATACACAACCAAGAATAGAGGCGTCAATGAAAGGATCCCACGTGTGAAAGACCGTGCAGAGTCATAGAGCTTTCGCGAGCGGCCTTTTCGGATAACTCGCACTCGAAGTGGCGTAGCGAATTGAACGGTTGGCCGCAGACTGCAGCATCAAAAAGTGGATCGCTGGAGTGGCTCCTGGTCGGGCGAGCCTTGCATTGGGAATGAATAACTCCTGGAGATGTTTGCCCGTCCGTCTCAATCAAGAGGGGGAAGGCACGAGCAATCTTGGTGTGGAGCATGAAGCCAGTGGGTTGAAGACTCTATCCGGCCGCGTTAGTTACGATAAGCGTCAAAAAGAGGGACCGGCCACATACAAAGTGCGGTATCAAAAACTGAAGGCGCTGGAGGCGTTTATCCGCCCGCTCAATGAAGAGAGGCTTCGCCTGAATAGCGGGCGGTCCACACGAAGTGCGGTGTGGTGGTCCCAACGGGATTCGAACCCGTGTTTAAGCCTTGAGAGGACAGAGGATACCACAGAAAATCAACAGGATGATACTTCTGGAATGTCCGATGAGTAGCAAGGATTTCCAACGAGTTACAGCAAGCGCGTCCTATATAGGACAACCATCCTCGCGTCGTTCTCTCCCCTCCCGTCGAAACCACATCGCCGAGAACATCCGGATTGCTGGACGCACGTTGTACCTCTCCGTCCACGACGCTCCAGCCCCTGCCGAGATCTTCCTTCGGGTGAAAGGGACTGACTGCACCCCCGAGACCATCGCGCTTTACGATGTAATGCCCCGCCGAGGGCGTCCTGCTAATAGTATCCAGGCTGGCCAGGCTGGCTACGGCTATAAGGATCACGTTGTGAAGCCGGCGGAGATTCGTCGGAACGATGCTGTTGGCCCGGCTGCGACGATCCCATATTGACGTTGTCATAGCCAGGCGCGGGGCGTTGTCGACCCGAAAAAGAATCATCGGCGCAACCAGCGACCATAGCACTCGTCAGAATGGCAAAGGGCAGAGCGCATAGAAGACGAATCATACGAAACCTCCTTCGGCAGTCGGAATTATTTTGATGCATTTCTCATCCGATCAGTCTGCTGTACGTACACAATCCTCCTGCTTCAACCTTCGAAGAGTCAAGGGATCATTTGAACTCTGGATCGTTTGCCTTGCTTCCGCCACTCCCACGGCGGAACAGGATCCGGATCCACTCTCGCCCTCCCCTCTCGTTGTAACCACATCACCTAAAATGTCCGGATAGCAGATCGCTCAATCTCGGATCTAGGTGCATGCTGTACACCAGTAGCGCTGGTGTCCCCAACTGGATTTGAGGGCGATTTGCATACGGGTAGCGGATCCATGGCGTATCCCGTTCCAGGGCTCTGTTATAACCGCATAGTTTGTAGTTTTGTCGAGGCATAGGCCCTAGGGAGGGCCTTTAAAGCGCAGATGCTGAGGACTGTCCCTTTCTCTAGACTATTCGTAAGATGGGCGCAATTTTTTGAGCTCGTCGACGTTCACGACTCCAATACCGAATTGGAGGGCCTGATCGACCTTTCTCATGGTGTCAGGAGAAAGATTGTATGCGTATTCAATTACATCAACCTTTGGGACGGTATAGATCTGACTGCACTCGGTAATGATGCCAAATTCCGTATGGGATTCGCTCGGCGAAACATAAACGCTCCAAGGATATACTCTGGGTTTATCGTTGTTCTTACACGTTGTCATGATTACTCCAACGAAGAATGGCCGTTTATGAATAATGCTTCCCTGTTGCAAGCATAGGCAATATTTTTCAATCGTGGCAGCTCGTAAAGGATCATCACTTGCAAACTTAATGCGGTAGACGCTGCCTCGGACGAAGAGGAGCGGAGTGGGGGACATTATTTAGTGTGTATCAAGGGTGGCGGCTCTGTTGAGTTGGCGTCTTATGGCATCTTCCGAGGGATAGTGGGAAGGATCTTCTGTGGAATCAAATAGTTCGATAGTTTGGTCAGACCGGTTCAACGCCTCCTTCTGAGCAAGGGCTATCTTAGCGCTAGCAGCTTCTGAAATTACTGATTGCCAATTCTCATCAACTAGGTAAAGGGCGGTCGCAATCTTTTCAAGCTCTTTCCCCTGCCCTTCGACCTTGGCGAATAGACGATTACAAGGGATTCGAACATAGAGCCCTGCTTGACGACTGTGAGAAATCATCATACGAATAGCTTGATGAACCTCTAGTAATTTTGAGGAGGCATATCCAGCATGGAGCTGGTCGAAATTATATGTACCCTTGCTCTCGAACTTTTTAATGATTGAGCCAAGAATGTATGTCAATGCAATAAGCAAAGGGCTTACGCTGATAGCTCGACGTGTTTTGTCGGCTTCTGCCTCTATCCAACGGAGCAGACCGCTGGCCGTGTCGATCTGCCCTTCGACGATATCAGCTGTGACTGATGAAGACATGATTTCTAACGCAGTAATTTCTCCCTTGCACAAGCGGAGCTCTCATTTCACTCCTCTGTGTAGAATAACGAAATTGCTTGACGTATCTCCTAGGTGTGGTCCTAGGCAGCCAAGGCAAATCCTAAACTCCCATCCAAGGAGCTGTCAACGGGCAGTATCTGTGTACTTCGGTACCCCCATCTTCCACAGGTAGCTTACCAAATGCCCTCAGGTTGGCAAGAGATTTTGAGGGCGGAAGCAGAGCACAATAGCGTCTAACAAGCAATATTTGGCATCCCACCGTAATTATTCAAAGACATCTACTACAGGGGGTTGTCCCAGTACATGCTCAGACATGAGTAAGATAGAGTGACAATCGAACAGGGCAGCGAAAATATTTTGAGCGGGTCACGGAAACGCGATCGGCCACAGAATACAAAAATTGCGCTGTTCGATAAAGCTCCGCCCTTGAAAGAGGACGGAGTTTTCTTTTTTGTGGTGCGGTCGGTGGGTGGGGAGGACGTGAAGCCTTCGTTAGTTTTATCTAGGAGTAGGATGGGAACACTGCTTAACGCAATGAGCGGCCATCTTTTCCACGTCCGTCTGAGGCAAGGCCGCATACCTCGCCAGAGCCAATGTGAAAAGAATCCCGCAACAAAGCCCACTTGCCAAGGTCATCACAAGAACAAGCATGGTGAGTCCCTCCCGTTAAAACCACCATAATGGTCAGAATGGTGGCTGACCTCATCATTTTGTCCCGCCTCTTTAGGCGGCACGCGGTTCAACCGGCTCCGATTCCCAGGACAGCTCGGCAGTCTCTAGAACCGTCACGGCCTGAGGGCTTACGACGATCGGCTTGGCGTGTAACTGACGGTGGTGCCGCATGACCGCGTCATCTCGATGGCCACAATTGAAACATCGCCAACTGCGGCTCCACATCTCGCCATAGCCCCCTTCTATATCGATCATGTGTTCTTCCAGCATCAACCCCTGACAGCGTGTACAGTTCATTGCAGTCCTCCGGGTGGTGATCGCGTCGCGCATGAGTTAACCGTATCAGGTATGAGCATTGAAGCCAGATTCTTACGAGGTACGTCGAAAGGGGGGATAGGAGGCGGAGAACATGCGTTATTGAAGTGACAAGAAACGAGCTAGTCCCGTGAGAAGATTGTGGGTGAGCTGCCGGAGATGCGACATGAGACGGTGGACCTAGTGAAGAAGGCGGTCGCTGAGAATCGGCGTGCCTCTGTGCTCACCAACACTCGGTCAGAAGGCAATGCCCATTGACGATTCAGGCGTTGAGGAATGTGCTGCAGGATAGCGAGCGTTGACGGCACCTCTTCACTCTAAGGGTTCACCCAATTCTTTCTTATTGGTAATTTTCAATGCAGGCAGCCCCACAAGACTTGCTGGCATCGGGCGAAGCCTTAAATTCAAACGCGCCCGCGTCATAAGCGGAGCCGGAAGGTCTGGCGTCACCAGCCATGTCGACCGATACTTCACTCAGTGGCACGCCCGCGTCTATTGCCGGTGATCCGGCCTGCAGGTGGAAATTTGGCGTCCCCGAGAGTTCCGCCGGGGCATTGACGAAATTGGGATTACCCGTGTTCACGATATTGCCCGACTCAGTATACTTGCTTTGCCAATCTGCCGTTCCGCCAATGGCACCGACGCCTCCCGGCCCTGTCGCGTAAAACACATTGTTCTGCACAGTATGACCCCCACCACAATTATAAAAGCTGATCCCCTGGGCGCTGGTTGCAGCGGAGAGTTTCTGGCCGTTCTCATACAGGATATTGTTCATGAATCTGTTGTTGACCGCCCCGGCCTGCCATACAATGATTCCGGGTCCGTACCCGTTATAGGCGATCGTATTGTTGGCGATCAGCCAGTGTGATGCACCGGCATAACTGGGATCCGTCTTGGTCTTGGCCCCCCCACCATAACAACCCTCATTCCGCTCACACCATGGATACCCAGCCACTTGAATGCCCGTCGCGAGGTTGTCGTAAATCAGGTTGTTGATGACTGTCCAATTCGTTCCGGTGAGATATAGACCGTGCTCCTTGTTACAGATGGTGCCGAAGTCCCCGCGACCAGGAGCATGCAGTTTTCCGGCGGCACACCCTTCAAAATCCCCATTGTGGCTAATGATATTGCGTTCTACGAGGACGTTTTTCCCATTGCCCAAAATGCCTGACCCCTGCGCGTGATGAATCCAGTTCCGGCGAATGATGAGATCATGCGCATTGAACAGGTGAATGCCAATCCTGCCATTGCGGATCTCGAATCCTTCAATCGCAATGTGTCCTATGGGATACTTCGCGCCGAAACGGTGCTGAATGAAAATCCGCCGCAGCGGGCCGGTGGCGGACGCGAAGTCGATAACGGGTGACTCGCCGGGTGCGCTGATCAGCCTAATGAGGGCGGATGCCGTGCCGGATCTCTTGAAATGGATCTCTCGTTCTTCCATGTACACCCCGCCCTTCACGATGGCCGTGTCGCCAGCGTCCATGCTGTCCACCGCCTGGCCAATGGTCTTCCAGGGCGCGGCTTCCGTCCCCGCATTACGGTCGCTGCCGTTGGTGGCGACATAATACGTGGTCGGGACACCTGACCATCGGCTCGATGCACATCCGCCGAGTAGGGTGAGGATCAGAACCAAAGCGAGTCGCATGACGTGTCTTCCGGAGTGCCTGGACGGTCTGTGAAACTCACTTCCCCTTCGGCAGCTGCCCTTTCTTTTCGAGCTCCTGAATCCGCTCCTCTGCTAAAGCCAGCAGGAAGGCCTTCACGGTACGGCGTTCTGCCAATGCGGCTTGTTTTAATCGAAATACCAAGTCCTTGGGAACGCCGCGGATGTTGATGGTGCCTTGGTGGCTCGCGGAGTCTTTCTTGGGCATGAGTCCAGGATAGTACCAGCCTCCACTGGACTCCTCAAGCACCAGTTGACACGGAGATGTATCAGATGATACATATATGTATCATTATACAGATGGAGGCTTTATGAAATCTGCACGCATGAATATTTCAATACCATCAAACCTCAAGACGAAGCTCGACGCCGAACGGAAGCGTGGCCTCAGTGCGGCGGGGCTCATCCGGCATTTGCTGGAGCAGTACTTCAAGGGCAAGAAGGCCGCGTAACTATCAACCAACAAGGAGGATCACATGGCGAAGAACGCGTTAGCACTCGTTCGCAACGGGTCCAAGCCAAAGGTAGAACCATCGGCGCCACATCAATTCCGAGAGTGTCCGATTTCCGAGGAGTGGTTGTTTCAGGGAACCGATGAGGTCGGGCGCGAGGGGTGGTTTCTGCGGTTAACTATCAGTGGCCTGTACCCGCGCCGCGTGGGCCCGTTCTCTAGCCAGGAGGAGGCCTTGGAACTCCTGGAGGACTTCCTCTACGAAGTCACTCTAGGCCCGCTTCTCGATGAGGTTGAAAACAAAATGCGCAACCCTCAGGTCTGTGTTGCGGAAGGGATTCCTCGACTAACCGCGACGGTCGAAGGCACGAGGGCTACTCGATGAACTTCAAACAATTTCGCAGGCCAGCGAATGGACACTCCCGCACCGCCATAGCAGGCGGGCGGATTGTCGGCGGACGCGGCTTTCGGTTGCAATCGAAACTGGGCCGAGCCATCACCTTGGATCGTCTCGAGTCTCTCCTCGCACACGCACGCCAGCCGAGTAGGGGCACACAGGGCGGCATCACCTCCACACGCGGAGCGCGATAGAGGCCAGCAGACCATGACCATCGGCGAATTCCTCACCATCTACGAACGGAACCACGTCGCGTTCCTCAAGAGCAGCCTCGGCACGAGTCGGCGATTGCAGAAGTACGTCGGGCGGCTGGGCCATGTCGAATTAGCCGACTTGAAGCGGCTCCAGGTGATCGAGTGGTTCCACGATATCGCCAAGACCGATGGTCCTCATGGCGCGAATCTCGCCTTGCAACAGCTGCATGCGGTGTACGCGAAAGCTGACGATTGGGAGCTGTTTGCTGGGAAGAATCCAGCCTCCCGCATCAAGCGGTTTCCGAAGCTCTCTCGCCAGCGGTTTATCCAAACCAATGAGATGCCGTATCTCCTCGCCTCGATCCGTGAGGCCAACCTACGCGATCAGGGATACTTTCTCACCTTGATCCTCACCGGCTGTCGGAGAGATGAAGCCCGCCTCATGCAATGGAAGGATGTCGATCTGGAGCGAGGCCTGTGGCATAAGCCGACGACGAAGACCGTGGTGCCTCACACCGTGCCGATTCCCGCTCGGCTGCTTGAGCTGTTTCAGCGATTCCCACGCCTCAATGAGTGGGTGTTTCCCTCTGAACCGAACAATAAGAACAAGCATCAATCGCGGCAATGGGCCGTGACCTCTGTCGAGCATGCCTGGCGCAAGATTCGGGCACGGGTCGGCCTGAACGACGTCCGGATTCACGATCTTCGGCGGACGACGGCGTCCTGGCTGGCGATTGATGGTGCGAATCTGCCGGTCATTCAGAAGGTACTGAACCATTCCTCCCTGACGTCCACCCAGGTCTACGCGCGGTTGTCGATTGAACCGGTGCGCAAGGCGCTTGACGAGCAAGCGGAGCGAATCCTCGGCACCCTCACGCCAGCTCCTACGCTCGCTCTTGGGGTGGAACCGATGGAACGGGCGCAGGAGTGGCCGGGATAAGCGAAGGGACAAAGACGAGCGGGATGCGTTTGCGCCTGAAAGGAATGGTGAATGATGCCACGATCCGAAATCTTGTATCAAGTGTGTGACACGGCTCCCGATGGTCAGTGGGAACCGTTAGGCCTACTTTACAATGACAGAACACAAGCGGGACACGAGCTCAGAAGAATGAAGCGTCTTTCCCCCACGGTCTTCCTTGCACGTGTGGTGTACACACGGATCGACGCATCAGTTCCGAGGCGGCTGTGCTCCGTCTAACAGTTGATCTTGTGGAAGAAGCGGGGTACCGTTCTGCCATTTCTTGGCGAGCGCCGACACTCGTGTATGACGATGAGCATAGAAATTTGATGAGATGAGATCTCGGAAGGGCTAAGCGTCGGCTGGCCCTTCCTCACGCGAGGCCCCATGAGGAGGGGGATATGCCTGGTTCATCTCATACACCTTCCGGTCTACCCAAAGAGTATTGGTATGATTCGGAAGGGCTTGTGGACAGTCCATGGGAGTTTCCAACCAAGCACAGCAAGCGAGGTGAGGAACGAGTGTTTTTTCACCCCGACAGAAACAAGCAGGCCTTGCTCGGTGGAGGCACTGTTGAGGTGCAAGTATTTCTGGCGGGCAAGTGGCACTGGGTAAAGTTTGCCACTGATGGGGAGGCTTTTCTCAAGCTGTCGAAGCTTCCGGAGAGAGCTCGGACATTGCTGTTGGATTCCCTAGCCCTTGTGCCTGTTCGGGCCAATCTTCTCAAAGGCTCTGCTTCAAAACGCCCTCGAGGAAATAGTAAACGCGATGCTGACTTCTGGAGGAATATCGACTATTGGGGACCTGCCGCATCGGCATGGGCTAAGAAGGCAATCCAGCAGAAGCAAAAGACGACGGTCATCAAGCGAGTTATGGCGCTTGCGAAGAAGTCACGGTTGCGTTGTAAAGATGCGGGCAATCTTGCCTCAGCCATATGCATCCTGGCCTGGCGAGCGATCCATGCGATAAATCCGGCAAGGTTTCCGCTTCCACGTGGGAAGGATCTTCAGAAAGCCGTGGTTCATAGAATCGCTGGTGCATTGCGTGCCGGCAATCCTGTGTACGGACCAGATATGGAAAAGTTTGTTCAGGCTCTGCTTCGCCAGGGGAAAAACTCGGAAGCAGTTTGTCGAGATATTATCGTGATAGGAAATCGAGAAGAGTTCGGTCCCACTGTCAAGATGTCAGACTTTCGAATGTTCTAGCCCCTCCCTCCTTGATAATTCCTAAATCCTTATTTGCGCATCTTTAGGAATAGAAAAAGACACCGCGTATATTTGCGTGTATAAGGCCTCCATCAACATGAGCATGGAGGCGTTATGACCCATCTTCAAGAGAATCCAGCCTGTAGTTTTCTCACTACGGGAGAAGTTTCGCGCTCGCTTGGTATTAGCGCTGATCGGGTTAGACAGCTGGAGCGGTGCGGCGCTCTTCCTGCACGGCGCACAGAGACGGGCGTTCGACTCTTCGATCGCTCTGTCGTGGAAGTGTTCCGACAGCAACGCGAGCGGAATCGAGGCTCCGCGAGATGAGTTCAGACGAGCGGCAAGACGATATCTTCGATTACCCAATGGGAGACACTTTCGTCTCGGAAACGCGCCGGCGGCCATATCGAATAGGCTTCCGGTTTCGACGCTATCCCGCAAGGCCATCAATCAAACAGCTGCTCGCCTTACCAGATCGTGAGTTTGATCGATATCTACGGAATGGCTGCCGCATGCCACATAATGTTGGGGATTTCCGCGAAGAGCTTCTCGACCTGCGTCGCCAGCTCCGCGACCTGCAGAATGAAGTTCGAGCCCTGATACCTCCCAACAGCAAACCAATTTCAGTCAGCCGTGTTGAGCGAAAGGGGTTAGATGTCTCACGCCGGGCCTGATATCGCTGATCTGGGAAATGGGTATTCGGTGTATTGGCCTGAACGGAACGTGCGTTTTCTCTTGGAGTACATCACGCGCCAATCCGCCGGGATCTATGCAGAGTTCACCGTCATCGATGGTGAAAAGACCTTGTGCGAGGGACAACGGGTGAACTTGAACGGTGACAAAAGTCGCCTGGCGAAAAAGGTGCATGAGTACGACGGCCGCTACAAGTTCGCGGATTGGACGATCCTTATCGAATCGACCGCCGTTCTTGTGCTGCGCCGCTATCGTGAAGGTGAGCCGCCTCATCGGCTGAACGCTTATACCCGGATCGAGGCTCTCAGCTATCAGCTGAATCCGCTCGTTTTCTCTCGCAAGGTGACCATTCTCTATGGCGACGGCGGATTAGGGAAAAGTTCACTAGCCCTGTTGATCGGGCTGCTGGTGTCTGTGGGCGAAACGGTGGCCGGCCTAAGTGCGGTGCGTGGTCGAGTTCTTTTTCTGGACTATGAGGATACACTCGACGTGCACGCCCGCCGCCGGGAAGCCATTGCAGTCGGCCATCCAAACCTGAAGGCCGCCGAGCTTATCTATCAAACGCATCACGAGCCGATTTGGAACATTCTTCCGACACTGCTGCGACTTGTTCAGCTGGAGCAAATCGACTTCATCATTCTGGATGCCTGGCGGCCGCCACGTGTGGCGATGCGAGCGCCGAGGCCGCGACGAAGGCGTTTCGAGCCCTCCGGATGCTGAACCGTGGAACCCTTGTGCTGGCTCATATCCCCAAGACCAACGAGCAGCAACAGGAGGCGGGGATCTATGGAAGCGTCTTCTACAAAAACTTTGCTCGTTCGACGTGGGAATTACGGAAAGAGCAGGAAGTCGGCACCGACGAGTCGGTGTTGGGCCTCTTCAATCGAAAATCGAACCTGAGCCGGCTGCATCCGCCCATCGGGTTGCGCGTGCGGCATAACTCGACGAGCACGGCCATGTACTACGAGCCGTGTGATCTGAGCCAAACGCTCGAATTGGAGAAAGGGCTGCCCATCGCGAGCCGGATCCGGAATTTTCTGGAAAAGGACGGCGGGCTCTATACGGCGAAGGAGATCGCGGACGCCCTGGCGGCACCAGTTGCCACAGTTAAGAGCACGTTGTCACGCCAGAATACCCACAAGTGGCATTCGATCGGCACGGGACGAGAGACGAAATGGACCTGCGTGACCCGATGAACCCCATCGGAACCGCTCATCGTTGCAGATTGACCGTTGCAGACCGTTGCACCGTTGCAAAAGCCCCTAACGCCTTGTTGCGCAATGGGTTTGTCTGCAACGCGGCCCTGTGTCCGTCATCGTTGCAACTCATCGTTGCAGCCATTTCATCGTTGCAGATCGTTGCACCGTTGCAAAGTCGTCTAACGTGGCGTTCTAGAAAGAGATTATCTGCAACGGTGATCGTTGCAGGTCATCGTTGATTGCAACCCCCTCTCTTTAAGAGAGGGGAGTTGCAACGATGGAAGATCAACGAAGGAGAATTGTCGGTCAACAACCACAACCAGGGAGGACGAAATCATGCTGACAGCCACTGAAGAGAAAATTGACCAAGACCTCACACTCAAGGCACTGGAGACCCTGATCGACAAACGGCGACGGGCCTCCACGCTACGGGAGACCGTGAACCAGCAACACCGCGAGGTGACCGCTTGTGACACGGAAGAGCGCAAGGCTACCCAACTCGTCGATCAGCTAGAAGGCCGAGTGAAGTCGTACTGCAAACAACTGCTGCTTGGGGCAGCCAAGGCAGGCGAGCTGCCCACACTCAAGCAACAACTGATCGAGGCGAAGGAATCTTTGTCTCGGCGCCGACAGGCGTTGCAAGAGCGAAGCGAGGACTTCTGCTTGAGTCAGGAAACCCTGACTCAGCTCTTGACGGAGATTGGTGAGCTGTCTCGGCAACTGCGAGACGATCTTACCCGACTCTACATGCAACGGTTCCATGAACACGACACGGGCTTGTACGGGAAACGAGGACAGATCAGCTGGAAGGAAGACGAGAATTCCCCGGAAAGATACTCGCGGCAATGGCGTGGGAGAGTATTTAATTTTCTGCTCTTCAAAGGATTTGCCTCCGATGTGAATGAGAGTCAGTTGCTGCATGCCCTTGTCGCATTCTTTCGACAAGCATCTTTTTCTGTCCGGGTGGCGATCGGGTTCGTCCCCACTTCCACCAGAAGCAAGGAGCCTCTCGGTGTGGGTGAGGTGATTGCGGTTCCGAAACAACTCAGCGAGGGGGAAGCGTTTGAGGAAATTGTTCGTCGGCGCGTGGAGTTTGTAGAGGGCTATTAATCATGGAGGATAGTATGAAGACGACCAATAGCGTTGATGAGTTTGCTGAGGCCTGTGAAGCGTTCCGGTCTGCGGTGAAGATCGAGAAAGATCTTTGTCTCCTTGAGCAACAGTGCATAGCTGATTTCGGGCTGTCGAAATCTCAGCATGTTGCTCTACAGCAAACGATGCGCGCTGAAGGTGGTTACGCCGTCGAGGCTTTGCTGGCTGATCCTCAAGCCTGTGTGAAAATGATCACCGCGCGCCAGCAGGAATTGGAAGCCCAACGGATTCAGTGCGAATCCATCGCCCGTGCCCTGGAAAAGACTCGTGAGCGACGAAAGTCCGCCGCTGTAGATACTTCCATGGCCCTCAGCATACTGCGGAAGCAGGCAATGAAGTTACTTGAAGCACGCCACGGCAAGCAGCGTTTGTTTGGCCTGTGGAACGATGAGTTGGAGCGGACCTATGCATGGCGGCGGAGTACGTTGGGTCAACTGCTAGCACTCGCGATTTGCGATGCAGATCGTGGCTGTGCGCTCTTGAAATGCTTCTTCCGCGAAAAGGAAGGCTTTGGGTTGCACGTGAGGCGCGGCTTTTTTGTTGTGGGTGAAGGCGGCCTGCGCGAGATCCGGTCCACTGAACAAGGCGATGTCCGTCAAGTGCCGAGCGATCTTTCCTACTGCGAGGCTTTCGAGTCCGTGTTGACAGGACGGGCTGAGATCGTGGGTGTTGCAAATTAGGGGGCGGTTGGCGGCGGATGGGGCCCCCGCTGGCGTGAGCCAGTATCCTACCCACCGCTGCGGTAATGCTGATGAGTGCAGATCACGTGGAGTTCTAGAACAGGAGGCAATATGTCAGATCGTCAAAGTGGACTCTTCAAATTGCTCTGCTCAACGTGTCGAGATAGGGCCCCGGTGGAAGTCGGCAATGAATACCGCTATCGCTGCATTCATCACAAGGCCGCGGTGTTTGAAAGCGGCGATCATCGTTGGCTTAGATACGATGAGGAGAATATTTTATCGTCTCAAAGGCCGGCTGTCATTGACAACGCAGGTTGTGGACCGTTCTTCAGACGAGGGTAACGGTGTCACGACTGTTTAGCAGATCAGACCCAAATCATGGGCAACAGCTCGCCCACGTCCGAGCCTGGCGACGACATGTCGTCGCAATGGTTAAAACTCTTTGGAATGAAGGCGCCTCTCTACGAGATATCTGTAGCAGGTTGAGTGTGTCCGAAGTGTTTGTTGATCACGCGATTCGAGGAAATGTTTGCGCCGATGCCGGTCCAGCTGTTAGGCCGCGAAGATCGTTCGGCAAGAACCAGAAACAACGGCTGCGTGAGATCACGGAGATTCCAGGTTGAGGGGGTCCTTTTTGGAGCTTCCCTCGTGAGGGTAAGCATGACTACAGAAACCAACTAGTGCCAGGCCTTAAATCGAGGTCGCCTTAAGTTATTAGACAGCAACAACGAGCATGACATTGTTACGGACTTTCTCAAAGCTGCAAATCGCAAAAATTTTCGGCGTGAACCGATCGACAATTTACAACTGGGAAATTCAAGGTTGTCCTGTGCAGGAACCTGGACGGTACGGCCGGCGCGCGAAGATGAATTTTGAAGCGGTGCTCGAGTGGTACCTGGGCCGTGAAGAAGTAAAAGGCGTCTCAGAAGAAGGTCTGGAGATCCTCGAACAGGCGATCCTGAAAAGAAAGGCCAAATATTATGGCTGAAAATCGTGAACTGGCGCTGGTCCTTCGACTGGTCGCCGACGAGTTTCAGAAAGAACTGCGCAACTCGCAAGGGGCGCTCTCGTCGTTCAATAGCTTCATCAAGGATTGGCGCACGCAGCTCACGGCCGCCGGCACGGCGCTGTTTGCGATCGCGAAGAGTGCGGCTAATTACGGTGACGAGCTGGCGAAAATGGGCCAGCGGTTGGGAACAACCGTCGAAGAAACGGCACGCCTGCAACATGCGGCCAGACTGTCGGATACGGACCTGCAGGGCCTGTCTTCGACCGTGGCATTCCTCTCCAAAAATATGTTGGAGGCGTCCCGTGGCAATCAGGACGCGCAACAAGCCTTTGCGCAGCTGGGCGTGACCGTCACGACGACGAGCGGGGATTTGAAAGGGACGACGGATATTCTGCTGGAACTCAGCGATCGATTCCGACTCATGCCGGAAGGGCCTGAAAAGCTGGCGTTGGCCATGGCCGTGATGGGGAAATCAGCGAAGGAAGTGCTGCCGCTTCTCAACTCGAACATGCGGGAGGCGTTTCAGGAGACAAAAGAACTGGGTCTCGAGATGAGTGAGCGTGCGGCGAAGGCCGCCGAGCAGTTTAACGATCAGCTGACCAAATTGCAGGGAGCGGTTCAGGGTGTCGGGAACAGCATCGGCGAGGTATTAATTCCACACGTCACATCGCTGTCAAAGATTCTGACGACCGTGACGGCCGATGCCGGGAGCGCGCTTCGAGCCTTACTGAATTTGGATAAGCTGGAGGCGCCGCAAGTCGGGGTGGCGCAGCCGGATGGCGGCGGGCGGCGGCTGCGGATCATGCCAGCGCCTCCAGCGGACATCGCCAAGCAATTTCAAACACAACCCTTTTTCAAAACTCCTGAGCAGGCGGCCGCCGAACAAGAACGGCTTGCGAAAGAGCATGAGCGATTGGAAAAAGAGCTGGCACGCCGTGGGCAGGAACAGGAGAAGCTCGGCAAAGCCAAGCTCGACATCTTCCTCGCGCAAAACCGTGCCCTCGAAATTCAGAACAAACTGATGGGTGGACAGGGCGAGCTGAGCCAATATTTTCTGGCCTTCGATCGGCAAGAGCAGTTCCGGAAGGAAGATGAAGCGGCCGAAGAGCGCAAAGGCCGGATGATCGTCGATCGGACACAAATGGAAGTGCGGCTGACTGAGGAGGTGGCGGCGGCCGAGGAGCGGAAGGGCCGCATGATTGTCGAGGAAACACAAAGACAAGTACGGGCGCGCGACGAGGCGATGCGGAAAGAGCGCGACGTTTTGGTGCAGAGCGCTCAAGCCTGGATCGACTACGATAATCAGGTCGGGGTCTCGACAGAGTTACGGTATGACCATCAGATCGAGCTGCTGGAGGCCATGCTGGCCAAGGAGACACAGCTGACCCAGGAGGAGTCCGCTCGGCTGTTGATGGCCTGGCAGAACCATGATAGCCAGCTGGCCGAGGACATCCTGAACCGCTCGCAGATCTTCGGACAGCAGCGCGAGACGTTGGAGATCCAGACGCTCACGCGGCTGGCGGCGATCAATCAACAGTACTCCAACGATATTTTTCGCGGGTGGGCGATGGGAATGCAGAAGTATGTGCAGGACACGCAATCGGCCTTCGGCATCGCGGCCGATCTCGCCCGCCGGACGGCGCAGTTCATGGAGCAGAGTTTTCGGCAATTCTTCTTTGATCTGTTCGAGGGCAAGATCAAATCCTTGAAAGATCTGTTTAAAAGTTTTGCCGATTTCGCGAAGCAGGTGATTGCGCACGTCGCGGCGCAGCTCGCGACGATGGCGGTGTTGAATACCCTCGCCTCTGCCTCCGGAGGCGGCGGCTTGTTCGGCGGGTTCATGGGCGGCGGTGGAGGTGGATTCAGCACCGGATTGACCCAGCTCTTTGGTGGCATCGGCGGCAGGAACGTATCTGGTATCGATGTGCGTGCGATGACATTTGCGAGCGGCGGTCCGGTCCTCGGTGCGGGCAATCAAGACACAGTGCGGGCGCTGCTCACGCCGGGTGAAGGGGTGCTGAATCGCAGCGGCATGGCGGCGCTCGATCGGCTGAATGCCGGCAGCGTGCCGGCAAGCAATGCGGAGCTGAACGTCACGGTCAACTTCTTCGGCGGAACCGTGGATGAACGGCCTAAGGTCAATGTCCGGCGGGAATTTAATAATCTGGTCATCGATTGTATTTTAAAAAATCGTGACGATCTGTCGTACATTTTTAAAAACAATGGGTTTCGATGATGGTGCTTCAATGCTTCAGTGACTGCACCTTGATCGCTGAATCCGGCACGCGCTTAATTGGACCTGGTGAATTGGTGATGTTGCCGGCGCGCGAGGCTCTGAGGGTGATGGAACTCGCACGCGCTCACTTTAAGATTGTCAAGCCGACCCCATTGCTTCCTGGTGTGGTGGTGTGTTGGGCCTCGCCGGATGGTTGCGTGAAAGGACCAGGCATCGTTCAGCTCGTAGACGGCCACCTACCAGATCGACGGATTTCCGTGCTGAACGAGACGGGTCTCCGATGGATTTGTGAGGAGGCTGTTGTCGATATCGATCCATGGCCGGCGATCGATGCCAAGCTAGAGGAAGCGGTTGATTATGTGCTCCTTGAGGGCTACGAATCACCAAAGTTCATCGCAGTATGCGATTGGATCCGGACCCACTTCAATGAGGATAAGGATCTGTGGACCCGATGAAGAGCAATTCTTTGGATGTGGATTGTGCTGATTGCGTCGACTAGCTATGAGACCGCTGAATCTTCAACAGGCCGCACAATTTCTCCGGATGTCGAAATCTTTGCTCTACCAACGGAAGGATATTCCCCGCTACCGCCGGCCAGGTTCGCGTGCGTTTTTGTTTGATCAGGATGAGCTTGAGGCATGGATACGGACCGGTCGCCTTGAATTTGTCTCTCTCTCGAGCTCGGCAGCCACCTCCACGGTAAGCGCACAACTGTCACATGACGTCCAGATCAGTGCCGCCGAAGTCTCTCCCAACGACGCTCTGGACATTCATAGGCCAGGTGTCTACCATCGCAATCCCCGTTATCGCTGAGATCTGCATGGCGTACACCATCACCAAAAGATCCACCAAGAAAGGCCTGGCCTTCGATCTCTATTTCCGCTGGAAAGGCCAGCGGTACCGGCCCTTGCTCGGATACAACCTCACCAAGAACCAAGCTGAAGAAGCGGCGATCGCGATGATCGCCAAGATCCAGCGGGGTGAGTCCCCGGCTGTGGACTCAGCCCCCACCTCCCCTACCCTGAAGGCATTCCTCCCACTCTTCTGGCAAACCATGCATGTGAAGAAGCGCTTTGACCTGGCCAGACCGGAATCGGTAATTGAGACGCATTTGCTCCCACGGTTCGGAGACCGTCCGCTTGATTCCCTCACGGCGGAGGACGGATTGGCGTACATCACCTCACGGATCAACGCGAAGGCGGCTCCCTGGACCATTCGCCGGGAATGGACAGTGCTCATGCGGATCCTGAATCTGGCGGTCGACTTCGACAAGCTAGACAAGAATCGGCTTAAGCGAGTGGAACTCCCCGATGTTGCCCCTCGCGAGCGTGTGGCCACAACTGAAGAGCTGAAGGCCATCAAGCAGAAAGCGGAGGAGCGCCGGCTCAAGGTGACGCAGGCTAACCAATACGACCCGGCAGAACTGTGGAGAATCGTCACGGTTGCTCTCAATACAGGGCTTCGAGAAGCCAAGATTCTAGAGATCGATCGAACCTGGATGCGAAAGCGAGATGACGGCTGGTGGTTGATCCTTCCTCCTGCTCGAAGCCGTCTGAAGCAGACACCTCGTGAGATTCCGCTCAATCCTGCCGCCTGCGCGGCGCTACGCGGGGAGATCACCCACGTGGACGGGCGAATCTTCAGACGATGGACTCCTGCCGCGTTTAGCATCTTCTGGAAGCGTTTAGTGACCGAGGCGAAAGTCGTCGATCTCCACTTTCATGATCTGCGGCATACCTTCACGACCTGGCTTCAGAACCTCGGCGTACCGCTCGAAGTACGTGCCGCATTATTGGGGCATCGACTACGAGGAATTGGAGCGGATCAGCTCGGCGGAGAATCAATGACGGCTGCCTATTCGCACGGCGGATACGGCTGGAATCAGCAGCTCCGTGAAGCCGTGACTCGCCTCCACACCGCCCTTTTGTCCTATGGATTGTCCTATGGAATTCAGATGGAGGAGACGACCATAGAGACGAAAGTCGCTAACTCCCGGAGAGATGAAGGAAAAATTTGGTGGTCCCAACGGGATTTGAACCCGTGTTTAAGCCTTGAGAGGGCTCCGTCCTAGGCCAGGCTAGACGATGGGACCATTCCAGAACTGTCCGAAGAGTGGACCGTAGCATAAGCGGTTTTCCGTTTGCAACGAAGTGCCGGTCGACCCACGCGGGACTTTGGGAACAATTCTATGCTTGCGACGACACAGCATTCGGTCTATAAGACATGTTATGTGTCGGTCGAACTACCCGAAGAAGCCTGATAGGCTCGATAGGCCCGATGAGTGAGACATTTCACGATGAGGTCTCACCACCTACCCGCTACCCGACATACCGATTGCTTTATCTATATTGCTTTATCTATGAGTAAAGGCAGGGCTCACGGCATAATACTCAGTCGTTCAGCAGCGATTCTTATTCTGGGTGGCGCGACCATTCTCTTAGTAGGTTGTGCAGGTTTTATGGGAAGCGGAGCGCCTACGTTGCATTGTCCGGATTCAATCCAGGCTAAGGTCAGTGCGGCGCAGCCAACCGTTCATCTCTCATACAGGGAGCCATCGTTTACCCTAAAAGGCAATCCCCTTGCAAGCCTCGCCAAAACGAGCATCTACTACGATCTGGGTGATGGGCGTACACTTGCCAAAGAGGTACCGGCAACGCGATCTTCCGGAGGCGGGGAAATTTCCGAGTCCATTACGGTTCCGGTGAAATCCAAGGATCCTCAGTCCGTAAAGATTTGCGTCACGGCAACGGATCGCGATGGAAATGAAAGTACGATGACCCCTTGAGCGCACCGTGCTCCACCGCGTTGAGGAGCTTTTTGGGCTCGTCCCATTGGGCCGTTTGTATGGGGCCATAATATATGGCTCCGGGCGCACTAGACGCTCTTGACAGAAGAGCACAGAAGGCCTAGCTTGCCTGATGTTTGATGAAGCTCCATATACTCTGCATCAACTCCACACGACCTGCGGAACATCACGGTTCGAGGTTGTTCAATGGATGATCCGGTGGCATTCCGTAGGACCGAATCCGTTGGTCGTACGGCAACGGCGGGAGTGCCGTTCAAACCAGGACTCGAGCTTAGGATCGGATCCAACATTTTTCGAAGCACCAACGGCGTCGTCAAGATTCATGGGAAAGAGCAACTCGTCATCGAGGTAAAACCGGAGCGAGGACTGCTTCTCGCTACCCTCGATCTCTACAACGAGCGCTGCATCCGTATCGCACACCTGCGTAGAAACGTTCTCACGTTGAACGACAGCGGGCGATTTACCGTCGAGGTTCCGCTAGGCAAGGGTCTTTCGTCGGTTGATAGTCCCTCCATTCTGGTGACAGATCTGCAGTCTGGTCATGTCGTGCTCGAAGCGCGGATGGCATCGATGACCAGAGTCGACCTCACCTGCGGAAAGCTCTACTCGCACAAGGGAATGCCGGTGGAGATCACTCCACATTACTGCCGGATCGGCTCAGGCACGGCGCTGTTCGGTAACATCGTTGAAGCTCGAGGTGGACCGGCCGTTCTCGGTTGATCCTGTTCGTCTTTCACACACTCTTCGACTCCTGGTTTTGCAATAAGTACCGTCTGCAGAAAAGCGGGAACCGTTTTGCCCTTATGCATCCTTTCTCTAGAATAGCGATTGTGACCGAGATCCCAAAACCTACCGTTCAAGCATTTCTCGTCTGCGATCACGTGATCGAGGACAGTCTCACGAAAAAGAAAAGCCTGATCGGGATCTTTACCCACCTACAGGCCGCCACCTTCCCGTTCCAGCATCAACAGATGGGCCTCTACTTCTGCCTCACCGATGCCGAAGGCCTGTATCATTTTGATATCGACTTGATCTACCTCAACACCGAACAACTGGTCTGTCGGGCCACGCTTCCCAACATCGAGATCGGCGATCGCCTCCAGATTTCAGATTTCGGGATCAACATTCCTCTGTTGATCTTTCCCGCACCTGGTCGGTACGAATTCCGGCTGCGCATGGAGGGCCATCTCATCGCCCAAAAAGATTTCAACGTCATGCCGACGCCGATGTCGAACACCTCCGCCACCGATCCCTCTACCTAGCCTTTTCCCATTCCTCCCATCAGCCCGTGTATGGTAGAACTCCAGTCTGGACCTCCCGTCCACACATGACCGCGCGAAGGATTCACGCAAGACTTCATGAGCACACCTGAGCCCTCAACCTCTTCGAATTTCATTCGGGATCTCGTAGCGGTCGACCGTGCAGCAGGCAAACATGGCGGACAGGTCGTCACGCGATTTCCTCCCGAGCCAAATGGATATCTTCACATCGGTCACGCCAAGTCCATCGTGCTGAATTTTGGGATCGCGGATGAGACTTCCGGAGGGATCTGTCACCTAAGATTCGACGACACGAATCCCACCACCGAAGACCCCGAGTACGTTCAGGCCATACAGGAAGACGTCCGCTGGTTGGGGTTTGATTGGCACGGCAAGATCTTCTATGCATCGGATTATTTCGAGCAACTCTATGCCTTCGCCGTTGTCTTGATTAAGAAAGGCAACGCCTACGTCGACAGCCTCACAGCGGATCAAATCCGAGAACATCGCGGCACACTCACCGAACCAGGCCGCGACAGTCCTTATCGGGCCCGATCCATCGACGAGAATGTAGATCTCTTCGCCCGCATGCGAGCCGGAGAATTTGCCGATGGAGCCCATGTCCTACGCGCAAAAATCGATATGGGTTCCCCAAACATCAACCTGCGAGATCCGATCCTCTATCGGATCCGGCATGCCACCCACTATCGGACAGGAGCCGCCTGGTGCATCTATCCCTCGTATGACTTTGCTCACCCGTTGTCTGATGCCATCGAAGGGATCACGCACTCTATCTGTACGCTGGAGTTTGAGGATCACCGCCCTCTCTATGATTGGGTCGTTGCCGAAGCCGATGCTCCCCATCGGCCACAGCAAATCGAATTTGCCCGACTGAATCTCACCTCCACTGTGATGAGCAAACGCAAGCTTCTCGAATTGGTCGGCAAGAAGCTCGTGGCGGGCTGGGATGATCCGCGCCTTCCCACCTTGAAAGGCCTCCGTCGACGAGGGGTGACTCCCGAAGCGATTCGCGCCTTTTGCGAACACATCGGCGTCGCCAAACGCGACGCAATCGTCGAGATGCAGCTGCTTGAACACTTCATTCGAGAAGACTTGAACAAACGGTCGCCGCGCGTGATGGCAGTGCTCCGACCGCTGAAAGTGGTGATCGAGAACTATCCAGACGGTGTCGTTGAAGAGCTCGACGCCGTGAATAATCCCGAAGACATCTCCGCGGGGACGAGAAGGGTTCCCTTTTCAAGGACGCTGTACATCGAGCAGGACGATTTCAGGGAGGATCCACCGAAACAATTCTACCGCCTCGCGCCTGGGCGGGAGGTTCGGCTACGCTATGGATACATTATTAAATGTGTACGCGCGACGAAAGATCCTCAGACCGGCGCGGTCATCGAACTACACTGTACATACGATCCTGAAACCAGAAGCGGCTCGACACAAGAACAGCGCAAAGTGAAAGCCACCATCCACTGGGTGTCGGCATCACAGGCAGCCACGGCAGCCGTCCGTCTCTATCATCCCCTTCTGCTTACCGACCAGGCCAAACTTCCGGCTGAACAGGACTGGACAGGATCGTTGAACCCTCAGTCGATGGAATTCCTCACCGGCTGCCTGGTCGAGCCAAGTCTTCGCTCAGCCGCACCCGGTTCCCGCTTCCAATTCGAGCGGCAGGGGTACTTTTGTGTCGATCCCGATTCATTACCCGACTCCCTGATTTTCAACCGAACCGTGTCTCTCAAAGATACCTGGGCCAGGGTTGAGAAAGCTCGGCAAACACCCCCGCGCTGATGTTAACGGGCGTTCTCGCGACTGTACTTCATTCGGTTCCGACGTTACACTACACTCATGACCTGCCCCTTGTGCCACCAATCCACGACTTGGGAAGCAAACCCCTGGCGTCCATTCTGTTCTGAGCGTTGTCAAATTACGGATCTGGGGATGTGGGCCGCGGAACAATTCCGTATTCCAGGTTCGCCACTCACAACCGATAGGGTCATACCCGAGTCCGTCACTGAAACCCAGCATCATGGCCAAGGCCAAAAGAGGGGGTGAGGAACGGTTCGCCGAACGAGCATCTGCGTCACGGAACGACAGAGTCATGTTCCACCTCACCGAGCCCATACTCACATGCTCCATGCAATAATCGATCAGGTTGATAACAGAGTCCGCTTCCTTCACTATTAGCAAGGCGGAGTAAACCGGCTAAGGGGATATTTCTTGCTTACCTCCCGGAGGAGAACATCCAATGCTCGCGACTAAAGGCTACGCGGCGATGGCCGCCAAAGAGAGATTGCAGCCGTTTTCCTTCGAACGACGCGATGTCGGTCCGCACGACGTCTTGATCACGATCTCGCATTGCGGCATCTGCCACTCCGATATCCATCAGGCCCGCAACGAGTGGGGCATCTCCCTGTTCCCGATGGTACCCGGACACGAGATCGTCGGAACGGTCGCGCAGGTCGGCACCGCCGTGCCGACCTTCAAGGTTGGTGATCGAGCCGGTGTCGGCTGCTTCGTGGATTCCTGCAGGACCTGTACGGCATGCCGCGAAGGCTTGGAACAATATTGCGAGGGAGGCACACGCTGGACCTACAGTGGACAGGATAGGGCAGGCCGGATCACTCAAGGCGGCTACTCGACCCAGATCGTGGTGGACGAGAAATATGTGCTCCGCATTCCTTCAGCGCTCTCTCCAGCAGGAGCGGCCCCCTTGCTCTGTGCAGGAATTACGACCTACTCTCCCCTGCGTCAATGGGGCGTCGGTCGTTATCACAAACTCGCCGTCGTCGGTCTGGGGGGCCTCGGGCACATGGCGGTGAAGATCGCCAAGGCGATGGGAACCGAGGTTACGGTGTTAAGCACCTCGGAGAATAAACGGGAAGACGCGAAGCGGCTGGGCGCTGCCAACTTTGCCGTAACATCCAGCCCTCAGACCTTCACCAAGCTCCAAGGGTACTTCCACTATATCCTCGACACGGTCTCCGCGCCACACGATTACAACGCCTATTTGAACCTGCTCAGTACAGATGGCACCATGATTCTCGTCGGCGCACCCGAAACGCCGACTCTCGTTCAGGCGTTCTCACTCATTTCTAAGCGACGTCGTCTCGTCGGCTCTCTCATCGGTGGGATCAAAGAAACGCAGAAAATGCTCGACTTTTGCGCGCAACATCAGATCGAGTCGGACATCGAACTGATCCCCATCCAGCAGGTCAATGAAGCTTATGAACGGGTCCTCCGAGGTGATGTAAAGTTTCGATTCGTGATCGACCTCAGTACGTTGACCTAACCCCTGGACAGCGCCGGCGCTGCCAACTCTTCGCGTGATTCGTCATGCGCATTCGTGAAGCGAACTCCTGAGCTTCAACCTCAGATGCTTTTCGGAAGCTAACGGGAGACGACTGATCGCCGTTCCAGACCGTTGAATTCTCCTGACCGATCACCTACAGTAGCGTCGATTGGAGCCCATGCTATGGATCAAGAATCCCTGGCGCAAATCAAACACATTGTCACCGGAGCCACTGAAGCCCTCGAAGGCCGGCTTCGCCAGGAGATTCAACAGACCGAAGGCCGACTTCGCCAGGAGATTCAGCAGACCGAAGGCCGGCTTCGCCAGGAGATTCAACAGACCGAAGGCCAGCTTCGCCAGGAGATTCAACAGACCGAAGGCCGGCTTCGGGAAGAAACCGAAGACGTCAAACGGCATACCGGTGTCCTGGCCGAACATCTCGAACATAAGATCTCGCTTCTCGTTGAAGGACAACAGGCCGTTCGACAGTACATGGAGGATTTCCGCTCAGAAACGCAAAGTGAAACTAAAGAAACCCGAGCTCTCCTACGCTTGTCGTAACAGCAACTCCATCAGCGGGTGGAGAATTTGGAGCAACGAGTTCTCGCCATCGAGCATCGCCTGGGTCTCACAGTCTAACGATCCTCTTCCCTCATGTTCTTAGTCGCTCAGCCTTTCTTGGCTCACAAGGCAGCTATCCATCAAAGAAGCGCAAAAAATGCTCGACTTCTGCGCGCAACATCGGATCGAGTCGGACATCGAACTGATCCCCATTCAACAGGTCAACGAAGCCTATGAACGGGTGCTCCGAGGCGATGTGAAGTTTCGATTCGTGATCGACATGGCGTCGTTGTAGTAACCAAACAGCGGGGAATCAATACACGGCGGGTTATTCTGTTGCCTGTTTCTGAACTTCCACGCGCCACTTGACCGGCAATAAAGACAGGACTACAGTGCCTTTCAGACTTATGAAACCAAGGTTGACAGCGTTCGACAAACACGTTGATGCACGAGAAGTGCCTTCGTACGGCGTGATGGAAGCCGCGCATTATCTGCGCATTCCACGCACGACGATCCGAGACTGGATGTCCGGACGGCACTACCGCAGCACAGCCGGCGTTCGCTTCTCTAGACCGATCATTCAGATTCCCGACTCAGCGGTGAAGTTACTCTCCTTTATGAATCTGGTGGAGATCCACGTCCTGGATGCCATTCGCCGTAAACACGACATTCCGCTGGAAAAAGTCAGAGCCGCAATGACGTATCTTGCGAAGCAGTTCCCTTCAAGGCATCCCCTAGCGGATCAAGAGTTCGCCACGGATGGGCTGAACCTCTTCATCAAGAAATTCAGCCAATTGATCAATGTCTCCCAGGATGGACAGTTGGCCATCCATGAGATCCTGCAGGCACACCTCCATCGCATTGAACGTGATCTCAATGGGATACCGATCAGACTTTACCCCTTCACCAGAAAACGCGACCTCCGCGAGGAGCCCAGGGCCGTCGTCATCGACCCACACGTCTCTTTTGGCCGACCAGTGCTCGCAGGCACCGGCATTCCCACGGCGGTGATTGCAGAACGCTATAAGGCCGGCGAATCTATGGATGACTTGGCAGAGGACTATGGACGGCGGCGGCTCGAAATCGAAGAAGCCATCAGGTGCGAACTCTCCGTCGAAGCCGCCTGAACCGCCCATCTTCTTTCTTGACCGGTCTCTGGGAAGGAAGCGCGTGGCCACCGCGCTCCGTCAGGCCGGTGGCATCCTCCACATCCACGACGATCACTTTCCACCCGATGCAAAAGACGAAAACTGGCTCGCTGAGGCCGGACGGCGCGGTTGGATCGTCCTGACCAAAGACCATCGCATCCGGTATCGACACGTGGAACGACTGGCGCTCATGAAGGCAGGCGTCGCGGCATTTATTCTGACGTCAGGCGACCTACAGGGCGAAGAAATGGCTCAGATCTTCGTCAAGGCACTCCCAAAGATTACACGTTTTCTGCGGAAACACGCGAAGCCGTTCATCGCCAAGATCGCGAAAGACGGCTCCGTCTCGATGCTCTTTCAATGAGTCGTCGCGACTCGATCCACTTCACTGCGGAATCAGCCTTGCCTGTGCGTTCACACAGTGGCTGACTCTAGCTATGCACAATTCAAGATCCGACCCCAACGTTCGTACGCTGCCGATCATCTTGATTGGCGGCGCGTCGCATCTCTGCGGGATGCGAAATAGCAAAACGAACGTACCTTCGATCGTGGAAAGAAAAAAGCAATGATAAAGCCCAAAGGCCAATCCGATATGGCAAGAGGCCTTGACAGAAATGGCATAAGTCATGAGAATGCGCTGCAATTGAAGGGTGTGTGGACAGTCTCTCTGGCGCGTAGTTCGCCTCAGCCATATTCTGGATTAGTAGATAAGCATTAAGAAGAGCTCTCCCTATGGGAATTAGATCAATTGCCCTTATTTTGGGAGCTACTATTGCACTATTTGGTTGTTCAAGCATTGCTGAGAGTCAGACAACCGATCTCATACAACAGGATACAGTTTACAAACGTCTCAGTCCGGCGACAGTAAACGGAATCCTTAGGGGGATGGGTTTGGAGTACAAAGAAATCAGAGCAACGGATGGCCGTTATATCTATCAATTTGAGTTAGGAGGATTTGGGGTGGGGCTGACCCTTCAAGAGACAGGCGAAATACTTGAATTGTTTTCTGGATTTCCTATGGACCCTCCACCTTCACTCAAAGCTATTAACGAGTGGAACAAGACCAGGCGACTTAATGCCGCTTATTTTGATGACGAAGGAAGAGTGGTCATTCGATCTGCACTTGACGTGACAGGAGGGGTGAGCCGCGAAAGCATAAAAGAGTTTATTAGAACTTTTAGAAGCATTCTGTCTAATTTCCCCATCTGGCTGCAATCTCAAACTGCCAAGTAGCTTGTGAGGAAATTCCTCAAACTATGTGGATCAATTTTGTCTGGGCTGGACCGGAGGGAATGGGAGCTATAAGCTCCCTGGTCAACGAAAGATCCCCAAAGGAGAATTTCTGACAGCCGACGTTGCCTGGGTTTGAGGGACAACAGAGGAACGATATGAACCGTCTCACTATTCTTCTATATCTCTTTCCTTCACAATTTCAGATGCCACAATAGTTTTCTCGCTAAGATATCCAACAATGCGATAGAGAGACCCAGGATTAATAATCAAGATACCTTGGGAAGCACTTGGCCCGAAGCTGCTATCAAATTTAGCGTCTTCAGTTGATTTAACGATGAAATCAGTGCATCTGCTCAGAATCACAATTCCTGATGATGGCCTATCACCCATAATCATTTGAATAGTCATCCGGCCTCGCAATACAGTAGGCCGCTTCCCGTTATCAGGAAAAGCAGGGGAACCAGGTTTGCGCCCCGGAAGAGCCTGTAGCTTGGCAACGGCCTCGTTACACCTGGGACTGCTTGAGTACATATCGATGAAATCGTGCCACCCGGTTTCGTTATTTTTAGTCGCCGCCTCTGTCCAAGCTTCTTCCAGTTGCAGCATGCGCCGACGTTCCCGGGCTGCCTGATCATGTTGTGATGATGGATGGAGTCTTAAGAAATCCTTGAATGCCCGAGAAGTGTTGGATGCTACGGCCGTTTCCCAATCTCGTGAGATCTCCAGTTTCTGCCGTGCTGATGTAATGTGGTCAGTGTAGTGATGAGGGTGTTGTTGAGAAAATTCGTCGAGTGCAGCAATGGTGCTTGCAGCTTTTGCAAATTCCCAGTCTCTGGTCACCTCCAATTTCTCCAATTCTTCTTTTGCGCGACTTCCCTGCTCAGCTTGCGGGTAAGTCTGGATAAAATGCTTATAGCCTTCAATGGTATTGATCGTCTGGGTGCGGCGCCATGCCGAATCGATCATCCGGTTCTTTGCAAGGGCAGCCTGGTCAGCATCTGGATGATCCCGCAAGAACTTACCGTATGCTTCGACGGTTCCCTGTCGATTTGCTTCCTCCCAATCCATTTTCGTAGTGGCGCATCCGGTTCCGAGCAATAGTCCAAAAGCCAGCAAACAAGTCGTAGAATTTCGGATAAAAATGCTCATACTCTGGTTCCCTTCATAGTCTTTCCATGCCGATCAATATTACGGTGAGAGGAGCGAAATCAACTCCGTATGCCCTTGCTGCCGAGCAAAATCCACTGGACGAGCTCCAGCTTTCGTCTTCACTCTCTTATCCGCCCCATGCTTGAGTAATAGGGTTACAACTTCACGATGACCATAGTAGGCGGCTAAGTGTAGGGGAGTTAAACCGTATTTTTTATTCACTGCCTTCACGTCAGCCCCCTTACTTAACAGCAACGCCACGATGTCGTGATGCCCATACTGGGCCGCAGTGGAGAGGGGAGAATGACCATCATTCCTAACCCGATTCACGTTCGCCCTGTTGCTGATCAGCAGTAGCGCGATGTCGTGGTAGCCCCGCTGGGCTGCGATATAAAGTGGGGTCACCTCATCCTTCCGCGCTTGATTTGCATCTGCACCTTTTCCCAACAGCAGTGCGACAACTTCACGGTGCCCGTTCTGTGCCGCGCTCATCAGCGGGGTCGTCCCTTCCTCCTTCGTCGTGGCCTTCATGTCAGCGCCCTTCTCTACCAGCAATGCTACGGTATCGCGATGCCCATTTTGAGCAGCAAGATGGAGCGGGGTCGCACCGTCCTGATCTGCCAGGCTTGTTATCGCACCCTTGTCTAGCAAAAGTGCTACGACATCTTGATGCCCGTTGAGAGTTGCGAGGGAAAGCGCAGTAATGCCATGGTGGCTTATCTGATTCACTGCTGCCTTCTGCTGCAGAAGAAATACCACCACCTCTCGGTGTCCATACCTCGCCGCTATCATGAGCGGCGATACGCCCTCGTTATCAGCCTGGGTAATAACTGCTCCCTTTTCCAAGAGGAGAGCCACAACTTCACGATGCCCGTTCTGGGCCGCAATGTAGAGAGGGGTTGACCCTTTAGGCGTGACAGTTTCGACATTGGCCCCGTTGGCCAACAACAATGCTACAATCTCCCGATTCCCTTTCTGAGCTGCAATATGGAGTGGAGTTCCGCCGCTCGACGTCGACTGTTTCACGTCCGCGCCCTTATCCAGTAACAGCGCCACAATGTCGCGATGGTTACTCTGTGCCGCGACGAAAAGTGGGGTAAAACCTCCGTCACTGGTCGCCTTGACGTCAGCGCCCTTGTCGATAAGTGCCTGCACCTCGGTGATGTCGCCTGTGAGTGCTGCTTTGAACAGCATCTCATCGACTGGGCGCATGGCCAGCAGCGTAGGCATCAGTCCAAGTATCACTATCAAAGTCAGCCATCGTCGCCCCATCACGATTCTCCTCACGCAAGAGTGATTAGGTTACAGAGCAGTTGCGAGCGAGGATACAGAACTAGTGGATTCCCAGCAACATGATTTAGTTGGGAATCAGCGAGTGAGAATCAAAAGATATTGGAAATGGCTGGGGGACTAGGAATCGAACCTAGGTAGCCGGCTCCAAAGGCCGGCGTCCTACCGCTAGACGATCCCCCAGCGCGGTACCGAAGCAAATCGTGGAAGTGGCACGAGAGAGAAATTTTGGCTGGGGGACTAGGAATCGAACCTAGGTAGTCAGATCCAGAGACTGACGTCCTACCGCTAGACGATCCCCCAACCGAGGTTCACAGTAATATATCAATCGCAATTCCGTCAAGATCGACGCGGGTTTGACAAGTGGACCCTTCATCCCGTGGAGGCACGCTCGAGCCCTTTTCGGAGGCGAAACAGGGTCCGGTCACGACCCAGCACTTCCATCACCTCAAAGAGTCCCGGACTTGCCGTTCGACCGGTGAGCGCCACGCGAACAGGCTGGGCTAATGCCCCCATCTTGACGCTCTCTTCCTCGACGAGCTTCTTGAAACTCTCTTCCCAAGCCTGTTTGGAAAAGCTGGGAAACGCTTCGAAACGCATGAGAAGCTTCTGCAGCAACGGAGCGGTTGCTGGCGTGAGAAATTTCTTGGCTGCTTCCACTTCAAGTTGGGCCTCCTGTCCAAAATACGGCTTCACCCACTCCACCATTTCGACCAAGGTCTTGGCCCGCTCCTTCACCAAGACCACCAACTGCGCGAGCCACTCATCCGAAACAGCTCCAACTTCCTGGGTCAACCCCGCTTGTTCCAACAACGGCACAAGCGCTTGGGCTACTTGGCGTGGGGGACTGGCTTTGATGTACTCGGCATTCGTCCAGAGCAACTTGTCCGGGTTGAAGACCGCCGCCGACTTCTGCACGTGATCCCACGAGAACTTTTCGATCAATTCTTGCCGCGTAAAGATTTCTTGATCCCCGTGAGACCAGCCAAGTCGGACCAGATAGTTGACCATGGCATCGGGGAGATAGCCCATGTCTTTATAGGCCATGATCGAGGTGGCACCGTGACGTTTGGAGAGCCTGGTTTTATCTGCGCCTAAAATCATCGGCAGATGTCCGAAGCGCGGGACGGGAAAGCCCAGTGCCGCAAAAATGGGAATCTGCCTCGGCGTGTTTGTCAGATGGTCGTCTCCCCGCACAACGTGCGTGATGCCCATCAGCGCATCGTCGATCACGACCGAAAAATTGTAGGTGGGATAGCCGCTGGACCTGAGAATAATCAAATCGTCCACGACGGTGTTATCGAAAACGACTGTTCCCTTAATGAGGTCATCGATCATCGTCTGGCCCATTTGCGGAGCCTTGAATCGAAGGGCGGCGTCCCCGGGCGGGCTTGCGATCCTCAGATTGCGGCAACGGCCGTCGTAACGAGGCGACAGCCCTTTGGCTTCCGCCTCCTTTCGTCGCGCCTCCAATTCTTCCGCCTTACACACACACCAGTAGGCATCCCCCGTCTCAAACAACTTCAAGGCATAGTTACGATAGAGATCCATCCGTTCCGTTTGACGGAATGGTCCCTCGTCCCAATCAAGGCCGACCCATTTCATGCCCGCAAGGATGACCTGAATCGATTCATCCGTCGAGCGACTTTGATCGGTATCCTCGATGCGGAGTATGAATACACCCTGTCGTTGGCGCGCGAACAGCCAATTGAACAGAGCTGTGCGCACTCCTCCGATATGGAGAAATCCCGTCGGACTGGGCGCAAACCGGACGCGAACGTCACTCATGATGCAGTGTCCCTTTTCAAGCGCAACAGACCGCACATCTATACCATGCAGTGAAAATCCTTGTACATCGCCTTACCACTTCCATCTCCTGACGGCTTCTGCTATGACGGTGCCGCGAATCGATCATGGCGGAACTCACGCAATCTGCCACGGTGCTTGCGGTCACGGACCTCACACCCCATGTCCGCCAGATCGTGGTCAAGCCAAAGACCAGCAAGATTTCCTTTCAACCGGGACAATGGGTGTCGCTCAAATTGCCGGTGGGACCAAAGCCGCCGCTCAACCGCGCATATTCCATGGCCGATCCTTCGTCGCCATATGGGGAGTTAACGCTGGTATTTGATCGGGTGCCCGGTGGACTTGGTTCTAATTATCTCTATGAGTTGAGGTCAGGAGATGAAGTTCCCTTGTCAGGCCCCTATGGCAATTTCATCCTACCTCAACCTCTCGACCGAGAACTGCTGCTGATCGGACGCTACACCGGCCTTGCCCCAATGCGATGCCTCCTCAAGCAGATGTTCTTTTCGAAAATCGAAACTCCCGTCTTATTGATCGCCGCGGCACCTAACGAAGACGAGGTCTTGTTCCATCAGGAATGGCTCACCATGGCCATGCAACATCCCTCTTTCCGCTATCTTCCGCTGGTCGCTCGGAACGGAGAGGCGGAAGCGGTGGAAAAAACCGTGGCCATGTTCACGCCGCTGGTCAAAGGACGGCCCAAAGTCGTTCCCATGCTGTGCGGAACCAAAGCCTTCGTCCGTCCCCTTCGCACCTATTTTTTGGAGAGGGGTTACGACCGAAAGGAGGTGAAGGTAGAGACCTACGACTGAAATGGCGCCCGACGGGACGAATCAGTGTCCCTCCCGCACGAGATTTTTATTGACGGCCGGGATTTCGACGACGATATCCTTGGTTCCGTTCGGCACACATTGGCAGCCCAGGCGAGACTGTAATGTCGTCATGGGAGCTTCGTCCAGCTGATCGTACTCATCGTCTGTGCCTTCGTTGCAAGTTTCCAGTCCCCGCTTCACGATGATGTGACAAGTCGAACAGGCGCACACACCACCACAGACATGCTCCAAGTCCACTCCGTGACCCATCGCAATATCCAAAATGCTCCCCGGTAGGCCAGTGGCACCGTAGGGAATACTTTCTGGATTGACTGAGACTGTGGTCGAACTCCCATTTGGTTGGATAAATGTCACGGCATAGGAGGTTGTTGGAAGCTCATAATCGGTCTTTTCAATATACGGGTTTGTCCCGCCCATGGGCCTATTCCTTTCTGAGGCAACGCTCGACTCTGACTGTGTATTGACACCAGAGAAACCTGCGTGCTACTCTTAGTCCGACCAAACTGATCGGAGATCATTATAGTCTCCGATCTAACGGATCGGCAATAGTAATGTTGAAGATTTCAAAAAAGGCTGATTACGCACTCATGGCGCTGCAGCATATTGCCTCCGTCCAGTTCGGCGACGTGACTCCTGGCCGCGTGGTGAACACGAAAGAGATCGCTGAGGAATACAACATTCCCCTGGAATTGTTGGCGAAGGTCCTTCAGGTTCTCTCAAAGAACGGCTTCATCGAAAGTCACAACGGTCCCAAAGGGGGATATCTCCTGGCACGAAGCGCAAGACTGATCACGATTGCGCAAATCATCGAAAGTATCGAAGGCCCTCTAGGCATCACCGACTGTTCGCACGAGAAAGATGGTGATTTCTGTATGCAGCGCGAACACTGCAACATCCGTACGCCGCTACTGAAAATTCAAGACAGTATCTATCAATTACTGAACAACATGACGCTGGGAGACATGATGGGCGGCACACCCCTTATTACGATTCAGTCTCCATCGGCACAAGGAGTAGAACGATGAAGCTTCCCATTTTTCTCGACAACCATTCCACCACTCCCATGGACCCACGAGTTCTGGAATCCATGCTGCCGTATTTCATCGAGAAATTCGGTAACGCCGCCAGTCGTAATCATGCCTTTGGCTGGGCCGCGGAAGAAGCCGTGGAACAAGCCCGAAAACAGATTGCGAAGCTTATCAAGGCCGACTCAAAAGAAATCGTCTTCACCAGCGGCGCCACCGAATCGGACAACCTGGCGTTGAAGGGCGTCTTGGAGATGTACAAGGAGAAGGGCACGCACATCATCACGTCGTCCACTGAACATCGGGCCGTGCTCGATACGGCCAAATCCCTTGAAGCCAAAGGGCTGACAACCGTGACCTATCTGCCGGTCGACAAGTACGGCATGATGAATCCACAAGACGTGCAGAACGCCATTACCGACAAGACGATCCTGATCTCGGTCATGCTGGCCAATAACGAAATCGGTACGATCAATCCCATCCAGGAAATCGGCAAGATTGCCAAAGCAAAAGGCGTTCTGTTTCATTGCGATGCCACACAGGGTGTCGGGAAAATACCGGTCGATGTACAAGCCATGGGCATTGATCTGATGTCATTCTCAGCCCACAAGATTTACGGCCCTAAGGGAGTCGGTGCGCTCTACGTCAGAAAAAGGAATCCCCGTGTACGAATCGCGGCCCAGATGGACGGAGGAGGTCATGAACGCGGCATGCGGTCCGGCACCTTACCGGTTCCGCTGATCGTGGGATTCGGAAAGGCCTGTGAAATCTGTGAGCAGGAGATGACGGTGGAAGCGGCACGGCTGACCAAGATGCGCGACCGCCTTCAGGCCGACATTATGGCAGCGCTTGAGGAAAGTTATCTGAACGGCCATCCGACTAACCGTTTGCCTGGCAATCTCAACATCTCGTTTGCCTACGTCGAGGGGGAGTCGCTGCTCATGGGCATGAAGGACATCGCCCTCTCGTCCGGATCGGCTTGCACGTCGGCCACGCTGGAACCCTCATATGTGCTGCGTGCACTCGGCGTCGGGACGGAGCTTGCTCACTCCTCGATCCGCTTCGGCCTGGGCCGATTCAACAGCGATGAAGAGATTGACTATACGATCAAAAAGGTTATTGAGGTCGTTACCAAGTTGCGCGAAATGTCCCCGCTCTATGAAATGGCAAAAGAGGGCGTGGACCTGAAATCCGTTCAGTGGGCGGCACACTAACTGAGATACAACGTATATTTCGGAGGACACCATGGCATACAGCGATAAGGTCGTCGATCATTTCAACAACCCCCGCAACATGGGAAGTTTTAAGAAGGGCGAAGAAGGGGTCGGTACCGGGATGGTGGGAGCTCCGGAGTGCGGCGACGTAATGAAGCTGCAGATCAAGGTACAAAACGATACGATCGTCGATGCCAAGTTCAAGACTTTCGGCTGCGGGTCGGCGATCGCCAGCTCCAGTCTAGCCACCGAATGGCTCAAGGGGAAGACGATCGATGAAGCCCAGAAGATCAAGAACACGGACATTGTGCAGGAATTGAATCTTCCACCGGTGAAAATTCATTGCTCGGTCCTCGCGGAAGACGCCATTAAAGCCGCATTGGCCGATTATCAGAAGAAGGCTGACGAGCAGCCGGCTGACACCAAGTAACCGTCACGAAGGGAGCGCCACAAATGGATACAACGAATGTCGGGGCTCAGGCTCCGATCATCTCACTCACCGACGCAGCCTTGAAAGAGGTCAAGCGGCTGATTAATGTCCAAGGAATCGAGGAGGGCGGACTCCGCCTCGGGGTGAAGGGAGGCGGCTGTTCTGGCCTCAGCTATACGGTTAACTTCGATGACAAGATCGGACAGTACGATCAGGTGTATGAGATCGATGGTGTCAAGGTGCTCGTGGATGCCAAGAGCGCCATCTACCTTCAGGGAACCCAATTGGACTATCAAAAAGACCTCATGGGCGGGAACTTCAAGTTCCTCAACCCGAACGCCAACAAGACCTGCGGCTGCGGGGAATCGTTCTCGGCCTGATTCGATAGGAGCAGGAGAAACCGATCGGGCATGGTGCGCGCGCCATGCCCGTTTTTGCTCATGGATAACGATCACCCATCAACTCATTCAGATCGTCGTCGCCAGCTGCAGATGGCCCGGAGCATGTGCTGGCATTGTCAGTCCGAAGTGACGGGGGAATACTTCTGTGAACGTTGCGTGAAAGTCCAGCCGGTTTCAAAAGAAACCGACTATTTCACCTGCTTCGGATTTCCACGGCGCCTCACGCTCGACCCAAAGAAATTGGAGGCCAAGTTCTACGAACTGAGTCGGACATTCCATCCAGATTTTTATCAGACCAAGAGCACGGACGAACAGACAATCAGCCTCGGCAATGCCGCCGTCCTTAATACTGCCTATCGCACGCTCCGGGACCCCATTCAACGAGCGGAATACCTATTGGCCCTAGAAACCGGCTCCGTCAAAGACATTAGGACCTCCCCTCCGGCTGATCTCTTTGAAGAGATTCTAGAGCTACAAGATACCTTGGAAGAATACCGAGCATCGGATCGTGGTTCGGATCAGGGCCACCGGCTCCGTACCACTCTCCAGACAGAACAGGAGACGTTGGAGCGACGCAAGGAAGAGATGGAATCTCAACTTCGCCGGTTGTTTGCCGACTGGGACAAGTTACAAGACGCCGGAGAGGCGACGAACTCGGCGAGGGCGGAACGGGGCAGAATCCTGAAGCAAATGCGCGACCTACTGTCGCATCGGACATATATCAACAATATCGTCGACGACCTAGCGGCAACCATCGCCTAAGAAACCATTTTTCAGCGCTTGTGATATGGCAAGAATAGTCGGCATCGACCTCGGCACAACAAATTCGCTGGTTGCCTACATGAATGATGGGCAGCCCTGCATCGTCCCCGACCGTCATGGCCGGACGATGGTACCTTCGGTTGTCGCCGTAACGGACAATGGCTTGATCGTTGGAGACTCCGCGAAGGAGCACTTGACCAGAAATCCAGAGCGTACGGTCTATTCCGTAAAGCGGTTCATGGGTAAAGGGTTGGCCGATGTCCAGGATGAGCTCGGCTATTTTCCGTACCACCTCACTGAAACCGGCGGCGTCATCCGAATCCGATTGGGCCAAAAGAGTTACTCGCCGCCGCAGATCTCCGCCATGATCCTCAAAGAATTGAAGCTGCGAGCGGAGGCGTGCCTCGGTGAAAGCATCACGAAGGCCGTCATTACTGTTCCGGCCTACTTCAACGACAGCCAGCGACAGGCCACTAAAGACGCCGGTCTCATTGCCGGGTTGGAAGTCTTGAGGATCATCAACGAGCCAACCGCCGCCTCTCTGGCCTACGGACTTCAGAAGAAAACGCAAGGCACGATCGCCGTGTATGATTTCGGGGGCGGCACGTTCGATATCTCGATCCTGAAATTGAAGGACGGTATCTTCGAGGTGCTCGCGACCAACGGGGATACACACCTGGGGGGAGACGATGTCGATCGCCTATTAGTTGATCTCTTTATTGCGGAAATTCGAGAACGGGAAGGGATCGACATAAGCGGCTATCCTGATCACATACAGGCCGTCCGGCTGGAAGCTGAGCGGGCCAAGATACGTCTTTCTGATGATCTCAAGACCGAGATCACTATCGAGCTACCGGAGGACAAAGGACGCTTTACCAGAGAGCTGACGCGTGATCAGCTCGAGTCCCTGGCGATGACTGTGATCGAACGCACCTTGGTTCCTTGTCGTATGGCGTTAAAGGACGCCGGGCTCACCCCGAAAGACATCGATGAAGTGGTCTTGGTGGGCGGGTCCACTCGCATGCCGTTGGTTCGGCAGCGCGTGGAAGCCCTGTTCGGGAAACCTCCACATTGCCACCTGAATCCGGACGAAGTCGTCGCACTGGGCGCGGCCGTGCAAGCCGACATTCTCAGCGGCGGGACAACAGACATGTTGTTGCTGGATGTGACGCCCCTGTCTCTCGGCATTGAAACGATGGGCGGTGTCATGAGCAGCCTGATCCGCCGGAACACGACCATTCCAGCGAGCGCCAAGGAAATGTTTACGACCTATGTCGACGGTCAGACCGGAGTCGACATTCATATCCTGCAAGGTGAGCGCGAACTCGTCAAGGACAACCGGAGCTTAGCGCGGTTCCGTCTTAAAGTACCGCCCCTCCCGGCCGGCGTACCGCGCATCGAGGTGACATTTTTGATCGATGCCAACGGAATCTTGAATGTCACGGCGACGGACATGCGGACGGGCCAAAGCCAGTCGATCGAGGTCAAACCCTCGTATGGATTGTCCGACATGGAAGTAGAGAGGATGATCGAGGACTCGTTCAAGTTTGCGGCAGAGGACATCGGCGCTCGCAAGCTGATTGAAGCTCGTTTAGATGCCGAATCCTTATTCAAGACCACCGATAAATCATTGGCGGAAGCAGGGCATCTGGTGGCGCGTGAGGAAACCGATGCGATCCGCATCGCATTGTCGCAGTTGTCCACCGCAAAGGACGGGACGGATCCCCGTGCCATCCGTGCGCGTATGGTTGAACTCGAACAGGCCGCAAAGCATTTGAACACCGTGATGCTGGACGATTCTCTTAAGAAAGGCCTGCAGGGGAAAAAAGTGTCGGAGGTGTCGTGACCGTGGAGGGACAGTGGTGGACCTGAAGTGGCAAGATGCCGAAGAGATCGCCATCCGGCTGGTTGAAGAACACCCTGAGACGGATCCCCTCACGGTACGCTTCACCGACATGCATGCCTGGGTCGTTGCGCTGTCGGAATTTCGGGACGATCCCAAGAAGTCGAACGAGAAGATTCTGGAGACGATTCAGATGGCTTGGCACGAGGAATATCAAGATTCGAAGTCATAGTCAGGGCGGTTGCAAGTTGTCGTCTCCGATCGGTTGACCTTCGGGGATCTGATCAAGCTTATAGAAATCGGTTGGATCCAGCCGACGCTGCGCCGCCTGAGTCGGCTCACTCCCCTTCGCAAAGAGTTCAACCGTTCCCTTCTCCTCTTCTCCTTCTTGCTCCGACTCCAGGAGTCCGGTAGCGGCATCGACTTTCACAAAAGTCACCCCGTCGGGAATCTCGAACGGGACAACCGGAAGCTGCTTGAGCGCCTCTTTCATAAACGCAGTCCAGATCGGTAAAGCTGAACGAGCTCCTGTTTCGCTCTCTCCCAGTGAGCGACGGTCATCAAAACCGACATAGACGCCGGTGACCAGATTCGGTGTTCCACCGATAAACCAGGCATTGATGTAGTCGTTCGTCGTGCCGGTTTTCCCGGCGATCGGACGCCCCAGAACCTTCGCCGCCTGCCCGGTTCCCCTCTGCACGACATCCTCCATCATGTTGGTAATCAAGTAAGCGGTTTCTTTGGCGATGACTTCGTGAGGCTCAGGCTCAGTCACTTCAAGCGTCTTCCCCTGGTTATCTTTGACCGATTTGACGGCAAAGGGTTCCACGCGATTCCCCTGATTCAAAAATACACCGTACACCGAAGTCAACTCCATCAAGCCGACCGACGATGTGCCGAGTCCCAGGGATAGATCGGCGGGAAGCGGACTCGTGACCCCGACGGTACGCGAGAGCTCGATCACGTTTTTCACGCCGACCTTGTCCAACAACCGAACTGTCGCAAGATTGTGTGACTGAGCCAGCGCATCTCTGAGGCTCACCATGCCGTGAAACTTACGGCCATAGTTCTCCGGCTTCCAAATCTTGTCCTCTTCTTCCTGCTCGTAGACGACCGGGGCATCGAGGATCTGTGTGGCGGGACTCAATCCTTGACTCATCGCGGTCGCATAAATGAGGGGTTTGAACGCGGACCCCGGCTGCCGGTGAGCCTGCACCGCCCGGTTGTATTCACTGCGGGAGAAATCATAGCCGCCCACCATCGCCCGAATCGCACCCCCTTTGGGATCGATCGCGATCAGTCCTCCTTCGACGATCGGCGTCTGCTCCAGCGTGAGTTGCACTCCGTCCTTGGTGAGTTTTTTCACGCCGATTTCGATGACATCCCCGGGCTTCAGGAGTTGCTTGAGATTCGGATTCACGACGAAATCCACTGCGGGATCCGGCCCCTTGAGAATCCGCTTGGCCCACGCCATGTCGTCAAACGCCAGCTTCGCGGTAAATGCGCCGACTTGAATCACATAGTGATCCTTCGCAACCTTTAAGACGACCCCTTCACCCAGATACCCGGGTTTGAGCAGCTGATCCGTCTGGGCCAGGGCCGAGGGCTGGAAAGTCGCCAAATCGACGGTCCGCCGAGGCCCTCGCCACCCTTCCCGTTTGTCGAGCTCGCGAACTCCGTTCAAGAGCGCTGATTCAGCCGCTTTTTGCATCTCCAAATTCAGGGTCGTGTAAATCTGGAGACCGCCTTTGTACACCATCGACTCGCCGTACTTCGCCACAAGCAGTTGACGGACGTATTCAACGAAATACGGCGCAAGATGTTCGCTTCCCGGTCGATGGAAATTCAGTTTTTCACGAGCAGCCGCTTCCCGTTCCGCCGCTCTGATAAACCCGACCTCCTCCATTCTGGCGAGCACATGCTCTTGGCGCTTCTTCGCCAAATCATAGGCGGTAAAAGGAGAAAACCGACTCGGCGACTTCGGCAGACCGCCTAGGAATGCGGATTCGGCAAGAGTCAGAGATCTGACATCTTTCCCGAAATAGGAGTGAGCCGCGGAACCGACGCCATAGGCTCCTTGCCCGAAATAGATCTGGTTCAAGTAGGTTTCAAGGATCTGCTCCTTACCGGAGACCACCTCCATTTTATACGCGAGAATGAGCTCACGAATCTTCCGTTCATAGGACCGCTCGGACGAGAGAAAGAGCGAACGAGCCAACTGTTGCGTGATCGTACTGGCGCCTTCGACCTTCTTCCCTCCGTGACGAATGTTCGTCCAAGCCGCCCGGAGCATCCCGATAAAGTCCAATCCCGGATGCTCGAAAAACCGCGCGTCTTCCGTCGCAATGACGGCCTGTGTCAGCGTCTTTGGAATTTCAGGGAGCGGAGTCAGAATGCGGCGCTCGATATAGAACTGGCCGATGGGTTGGCGATCATCCGAATAGACGGTGGTGACCAAACTAGGTTGATAGTTTTGGAGCAGGTCGAGCGATGGAAGATCTTGGGAAAAGTACCAGATGATTCCTGCGACCGTCGTGACTCCCACGATGGTGACAGCCAAGAAACCGATTAAGGCGACCTGCCACCGGCGTAGGCGACGGGGTGGTCTTGTCTGAATTTCAAAGAACGGGTCATCTCGTGGCATGAGGACTCACTCCTGAGGAAGTCTGATCTGAGAGGCTGGAAAACCTTACAATGCGCCCCCTCAAAACTCAAGTTTCCGCCGCCAATGTCGCCTAAGTGACCGCTGTAGAGAGCAAATTAAGTTGTCCGGACTTCGGTTCCACTGTCACCGGCTTGAGTGAACCATAGAGCGATGTGGTCTCGCCCTGTTGGCTGAGGCTGCTTCGATCCTGTCGCGGTGACGACACAATACGTCACCGCCGCGTAGCGGCGCCTCAAAGGCAAAGAGGGATAACCACAACGGGTCGGTCAGTTTAGCAATTTCCTTTTGCGTCTGCCTCTTCATGAGATAAAGAAAGAGAATCGCGACCAGCCGTGAGCCGTGCCTGTCCGACATGCACCTTGCGGTTAGACTCCGGTCTTCGGGCGTTATCGCCGACGAAGAAAGGAACTTTGACGGAAACACGCTCTACTTCGGGGTGGCTGCGGTGGCTGGCTCTGGTGCTGGCCCTTGCCGCCCTGTACGTCGCCACGGCCCGGCTTGGTCTGATGCTCGCCCTGCCGCCGGAGAACAAGGCGCCGGCGGTGTGGCCTCCGTCCGGCATCGCCTTGGCCGCTTTGCTGTTGTTCGGCCATCGGATCTGGCCCGGCGTCTGGCTGGGGGCATTTCTGGCGAACCTCTGGGACGGCTTCAGCACGGCCACCCCGTTCCCCCTGTCGGCTCACCTGTTCGTGTCGGCGGGCATCGCCACCGGCTCCACCCTCCAGGCTTTGGCGGGGAGCTTTCTCATCCGGCGCTGGACCGGCTCAGTTCGTCCTTTTCAACAAACCACTCACGCCTTCACGTTCGCAGGCGTGGCGATGCTCATGTGCCTGATCGCCTCTACCCTCGGCGCCGCCAGCCTATATGTGGGAGGATTCGCGCCAGCCAAGGCCATCCCCTTCATCTGGTGGACCTGGTGGCTGGGCGACATGACCGGCGTTCTCACGGTCGGGGTGTTCCTTCTGACGTGGAGCCGCCGGCCTTCAGTCGATTGGCACCCACGGCAATTGGCAGAAGCGGCGCTGTTGCTGCTGCTGTTGTCGACGCTCGCGTGCGTCATCTTTGGCATCGTCTTGCCCATCACTGGTCTCCCCACTCCGCTGGCCTATCTGGTCGTTCCTTTTCTGGTGTGGGCCACCTTCCGCTTTGGCCTGCACGGAGCGGCGACGGCCCTCGTTCTGGCGAGTGCCCTCGCCGTCGTCGGCACAGCTCAGGGCACCGGTCCGTTCGCCCAGCCGACCGTCGAAACGTCCTTGCTGCTCCTGCAAGTCTTCATGGGCGTCCTCAGCGTCACCGTGCTGGTGACGGCAGCGGTCCTCACCGAGCGCGAAGAGGTGGAGGACAAGGTACGTCAGTGGGAATCCGTATTCAATCAAACCACCTCAAGCACTTCCTCGGTGCCAAGTTCAACTTCCTGATCCCGTTCATCCTGGTGGTCATGGCAGCGGCATAGGACGTCTGGTTTTGGTGCGGCCTTTTCGCCGGCCAACATGGTCGTCGGTGCCTACTTCGTGACGCACACGGAGGATGACCGGCGTATCGCTGCGAACGCAGTCGTTACATTCGGCACATGTTGGATCATCTTCACCGCCTCCTCGATTTTCGTCTCTTGAAGTTATTCTCCGCATTCATTTATATTTGCTTGTTTGGGAGAATAGAGTTCGAGTATAGTGGTAACGACGCCTCGCTCTCAGGGCGTCTTTTTTTTGTCATCAGGAACATATCGTCATTATGGCCACAGTACGCGCCCCTCATGACCGTCGCAGCGATATCCGCAACATCGCCATCATCGCCCACGTCGATCATGGCAAAACGACCTTGGTCGATGCGGTGCTCCGCCAAACTCACGTCCATCGCAAGATCGACGATATGGGCGAACGCATCATGGACTCGATGGACCAGGAACGGGAGCGTGGGATCACGATCAGGGCTAAAAACGCCAGCGTTATCTATAACGGGGTGAAAATCAACATTGTCGATACTCCAGGCCATGCCGATTTCGGCGGTGAAGTGGAACGCACGCTCCGGATGGTGGACGGTGTATTGATTTTGGTCGATGCGAAAGAGGGCCCCATGCCGCAAACGACCTTCGTGTTGCGGAAAGCCTTGGCGCTTGGGCACAAAGCCATCGTCGTCATCAACAAGATCGACCGGCCGGACGCCGTCATCGACGACGTCGTCAACCGCACCTTCGACCTGTTCGTCCATCTGGGAGCCACCGACGAACAACTCGATTTTCCGATCGTCTACACGTCGGCGATTAAAGGGATCGCCACGCTTGATGTCAACAAGCCGGGGACCGACATCATACCGTTACTCGATACCGTGCTGGAGAAGATTCCAGCCCCAGCCATTACCGTCGAGGCCCCGCTCCAAATTCTTGTGCTGGCCCTTGTGCAAGATTCCTACAAAGGTAAGATGGGGATCGGCAAGATCCAGTCCGGTTCAATCGCCCGGCGGCAGAATGTCATGGTCCTCGGCAAGAACGGCGCGCAGATTCCAGGAAAAGTGTCCGACCTCGCAGTCTATTCGGGCCTTGAACGAGCCGACACCGAACAGGCAGCCGCCGGAGAGATCGTGGCGGTGGCGGGGCTTGATGAGGTGAGCATCGGAGACACCATCGCCGACGCCGAGCGTCCGGTTGCCCTCCCGCGCGTCTCGATCGACGAGCCGACGGTTCAGATGACCTTCTCGGTGAATAACAGTCCCTTCGCCGGACGTGAAGGCAAGTTCCTGACATCACGCCATTTGCGTGAGCGCCTGTTCAAAGAACTGGAAACCAACGTGTCGCTCCGCGTCAATGAGACGGACAGCGCCGACCGCTTCCTGGTGGCGGGTCGAGGCGAACTCCATCTCGCCGTGTTGATCGAACAGATGCGGCGGGAAGGGTACGAATTGCAAGTCTCGCAACCCGAGGTCATTCTCCATCGTGAAGGCGGCGCCGTCATGGAGCCATACGAGGAGTTGACCATCCAGGTGCCGGAAAACTATCAGGGCACGGTCATCGAAGAGATCGGCAAACGTCGCGGCGAGATGCGGCACATGCGGCTCATTCACTCTGATGTCGGGACCAGTGAGATGCATTTGGAGTACCACATTCCGACCAGAGGCATCATGGGGCTGAAGAACGTGCTCCTGGCGAAGACCCGCGGGACCGTCATTATGCACCATGTGTTCTCGGCTTACGAACCGGCGGAGGAGCGGGACCTGATCGTGGCGCCACATGGCTCGCTGGTCGCCTTCGAAGACGGCGCCAGTACGGGCTATGCCATCTTCATGACACAGGAACGCGGTGCCATGTTCATCGGGCCCGGCGTCGACGTCTACCGCGGGATGGTCGTGGGCCAGAACAGCCGAGATGAGGACCTGGATGTAAACGTGTGCAAGGAGAAGCACCTCACCAACATGCGGGCCTCCGGTTCCGATGAAGCCTTGGTGCTCACCCCTCCGCGCGAAATGACGCTGGAATTCGCTTTGGAATACATCGGGGCCGATGAGCTGGTCGAGATCACCCCGCAGAACCTTCGCCTGCGGAAGCGGCTGCTGAATCCAGAAGACCGCCGCAAGGCGCGGAAAGCGGGAAAATAACTCTGAACGGCTCTCGGTTATGAGAATTCGGAAAAAATCACCAAAACCCTCTGCAAAACGGCCTCCGCTCTATTTCATCGGCTATCGTGGCACTGCCCCGACCACCGAGGAGCTGAGGCTCCTCTATGAGCAGGAGTATGGCGCTTCATTAGCCATTCGACATGAGGAAGGTTCGGCAGAATCTTGGCAGGCGACGCAAGGCCCTTGGTCCGCCCATGTGGTTATGCCGCTCCCGATGAGCCATGCTGCCGAAGTGATGAAGCAGTTGTCTTGGGAACATGACCTCATGGGCGCCGTCGCACCGTCCATCGCCTCCCCTCGCGACATGCCCGATACCGTCCTACTCGCTGCACGCCTGGCTCGTTGCCTGACTCTGTTGTCACAAGGCACGGCCTATGACGTCATTACTCAAGCGTACGTTAATCCCTCGGACTGGCAGCCGCGTACGCTCATGAGTTTTCTTTTGGATGACCATGTGTCCATCGTCCATGACGACACCTCTCAACCGGACCTGGTGTGGTCCTACTCACTCGGACTCAGCAAGTTCGGCCTGGACGAGGTTGAAGTGTTTATGGCGAAAGGACTTTCCGACAGCACGGCGAAGGAAGTGTTGATTGAGTCGGCCGGCGAATTGCTGCGGGTGGGACATGCTCCGAAGGTCGGAACAGCACTCGACCTTCCTCAGCTTCGTCGCACGGTTCGCATCAGGAATTATCGGACCGCCGCACCGGCCGGTCGAATGTTGGGATTCCGAGAACTTCAAACCTCGTGAATTTCTCAATCGGTTAACAAGTTGCTGATTTCTACCGAACGTTTATTCTCCCGCGGGCTGTTCAAAAAGTTCGTCGTTCTCACCTGCCCACCCCGGGCGCGCCAAGACGCGCCTTTCCACAGGCAAGACCGCAGCGAGCGAAGAGGAGAGGCGTACGCTTCGGTACGTTGAGCCTCTGAGCGACGCGAGAACGCCGCTGGCGGACTTTTTCAACAGCCCGATAGGCCTATCGGACCGTTGACATCGCTTTAAACCACAGGTTACAAAGTTGATCGTGCACGGTGGGGTCCCTTCCAATCCGAGACCTCAGTACAGCAATCACCCGTACAGATCTAATATAAGGAGGTTTGCGATGAGCGATGTAGCACCGGAAATCAAAGTGGGCGATACGGCCCCGGACTTCAATCTCAAGGATCAAGACCAGAAGGACGTGAAGTTGAGCGACTACAAGGGCAAGAAAAACGTCGTGCTCTGCTTTTATCCTCTGGATTGGAGTCCTGTTTGCCAGGGTGAAAACAAGTGCTTGAGCGATGACTTCCCCAAGTTCCAATCCGCCAATGCGGAGTTGTTCGGCGTCAGCTGCGACAGCTTCTTTTCCCACAAGGCCTGGGCGGACTCCATGGACCTCAAGCACCGCCTTTTGTCCGACGTGCATCGGACGACGGCCAAGGCGTATGGCCTCTACTTTGAACCGCTGAACTGTTCCAAACGCGCGACCGTGATCGTCGATAAGAACGGCAAGGTCGCCTACGCGAAGGTGCAGGAAATCAAGACGGCGCGAGAGGACAAGGACATCCTCGCCGCCCTTGCGAAGTTGAACTGATCACTAGTTCTGAGTGCTGGGTGCTGAGAGCCGAGCCATCGGATAACTCAGCACTCGGCGCTCAACACTGCGCACGGCTTATGAGCACCGTTCTCGACGTCAGCGACGCCAACTACAAAGAATTCACCGACAGCGCCGGTGCGGTGGTCACTTACGGCCTTGCCACCTGTGAGCCCTGCAAGGCTTACGATCCTATTCTTGAAGCGACCGCTGCGAAATTCCCCGAGATCAAAATCGGCAAGGCCAAGATGCATGTGCCGGGCCGCTGTCGTGAGATCAAGAAGGCTCACACATTTGAAACGTACCCCACTACTCATTTCTTCGCACATGGTAAATTACTGCTCACACGCGAAGGAGTCGTCGAGCCGGCCGAACTCGCAGCACTCATTTCGGACCACCTGCTCACGTAACGTCGATGCACCGTGAGTGGTTGAATCGAGAGAAACCTATCCATCGCGGCCGGATCACCGGAAGCGTTGAATGGTCGGCGAGTGAGGAGGCAACCTGAGCATGAACAACACGATCGCAGCCCTCGTATTCGGTGTAACCCTGGCCTTTTCATTCACGGCTCAGGCCCATACCGACGAATTTTTCGAATCCATTGAAGCTCCGCACGGTGGGCAACTGCGCATGACCGGTCCGTTTCATATGGAACTGGTCGCCAAGGCCGGAGACTTGACCGTATACGTCACCGACCACGCGGACAATGCCATCAGCGTGGACGGCGGATTAGCCAAGGCAAACATCGAGAACGGGTCAACAAGGACGCAGGTGAACTTGCATCCGGTAGGGAGCAATATCCTCAGAGGCTCCGGCACCTTTTCGCTGACCCCAAGTACCGTCGTCGTCGTTTTCATGAAGCTGCCGAATCAAGACGGCTATGCCGCCCGCTTCATGCCGCTGAAACCCAAGGGCGAACAGGGTGGGGAAGCGCATTCACACGGGGATGAAGCCGGCCCTCACCACCACCATCACCACCCACCGAAGCATTGATTGGGAGAACCGATCATGAAATATCTGCTGGTGAACTTAACTCTGTGCGCAACGCTGCTCGTGGCGGTACCGGTTGGGGCCCACCACTCAGAGAAACCATCCGACCCCGTGAAGGCCCTTCACGGCGGGCAAGCCCTTACTGCAGGGCCCTATCACCTAGAACTAGTCGCCAAGGATGGAGAACTGATCCTGTATGTAGCGGATCATTCCGACAAGGCCATCCCCACTGATGGGACGAAAGCCAAGGCCACCATCCAGCAGGGGTATGAGAAGGCCACCATCCAGGTGGAATTGGAACCGTCCGGTGAAAACACCCTCAAGGGTACCGGGGAATTTACGATTAACCCCGATACCGGGATCATTGTCTTCCTCAAGTTGCCGGGACAAGACGCCTACGCGGCCCGCTTCACTCCGCTCAACACCAAGGGCGGAGCCGCACAAACAGGCGACCACCACAAGCCGAAACATTGATCGTCTCAGCTTCCTCCGCATTCACAATAACTCTTGAAAGTTTCGTCACGGTCGCCTAACGTGCCGGCAACCAGGGTATGACAGGATTATTGGATAAGTGGAGGCGCCAGAGGTCCGGCATTGCCTTGGTAACCGGCGCTAACAAGGGCATAGGCCTTGAGGTAGTCCGACAACTGGCGACAAAGCAGTGGCGGGTGTTCCTGAGCGGACGATCCTCCGATTCAGTCGAACGAGCCGCTATCTCCCTCTCTTCTCCATCCGTCACACCCGTCGTCCTCGATGTTACAGATCAAGCGAGTATCGACAAGGCTGCGAAGATCGTCTCAGAGACCGTCGATCATCTTGACGTTCTCGTGAACAATGCCGGGATCTTGGATGACCATGATGATTCGGCCCTCAATCTACCTGCCGATCGGCTCCGACGAATGTTTGAGACCAACACCATCGGTCCCTTGCTCGTCATCCAGGCTTTCGTCCCTCTGCTCCGCAAGAGTGCCGCCGCTCGAATCATCAACGTCTCGAGTGGAGTCGGACGGTTGACCGGCATGGGTCCGGCAGTTCCAGCCTATGGCATTTCCAAAACGGCACTCAACGGCGTAACCGGCAAATTCGCGGCAGCGCTCAAGAGCTCGGGCATAGCGGTAAATTCCGTCGATCCAGGGTGGGTACGAACTGAGATGGGCGGGAGCGAAGCGCCCCGCTCAGTCGAACAGGGGGCGGATACCATCGTTTGGCTGGCTACCCAGGCGCCTCAGTCGATGACCGGCCTGTTCCTCCGTGATCGTAAACCGATCCCGTGGTAACGGGACTCGCCTCATCTAACTCAGAACACAATCGGATCTGAGCCTCAGATCCAGAGCCTGCAGGGCCGATAGCCGAGCTGCAGACAGCAATTCATATCACCGCAATAAATTCGCCGACGGCTTGTCCATGTAGGTCAAGAGAGCGATCAGTCCCGCACCGACCAGCAGCCAAGATAGACCGCTCTTCCAATTCCGTTGACTGAAGGCAAACACGCTGATCAAAAACATCAGCGCTCCCACAATACCGATAAACATCGAACCCGTTGCACTCATCGTTCCCTCCCGAATAGTTATTCCTGTTTAGCATGTCGAGAAGAACGAACTCCAGAGCATGCGCGTGATCTACAAGGTTGAGGATCAGCGCATTCCGGTGATAGGCATGGCTGTGACCGAGCAATCTGCTGCCTAACTTCTGCACAGCACTGTTCGGTGTCTTTGTCTTTGAACAGCGAGCGCACGGCTCTACTGTTAGCCAAACAGCCGTTCAAGAAGCGACTCGCGGCTTATCTCAAAATGCGCAGCCACATCGGCGAGAATGGCCGAGAGAGTACCGATGCGAAGCGGATTATGCTGGGGAATCGTGAGATGATGCTCGCCATGTTCGTGGGTGGTGAGTCGAAGGTAACTGCCTGCTTGGCGGGTAATCGAGTAGTCGAGTTTGCGAAGAGCCTGAGCGAGATCGCTCCCGGACAGATCGCGGGGAAGCCTTATACGGCGATAACTTCCTCACGGACATGGTGAAGGCGGACGATCTTTGGGGCCATACCTTCCTCAAAGTGACAACGAACTGCCTCACGGACTTTCCCCGGCAATTCAGCCAGCGTGTCCGCTTCTGTGAAGATCGACTGCCCGAGTGCGCGCGCAATGTACCCGCCCTCAGGAGCTTCTTCGACGACAAAGATCAATTCACTCATGGCCATCTCTCATCTAGGGTGTCGTTGGCACATGGTAGTCCCGCACCCACCTAATGTCCAGCCTGCAACAGCTTACCGCGTGAGGATCCAGGGGTATGGTCTTGACCACCTGAGTTCCTGGATCAGACCGCCGGGGCCAGCGCCTCGTGGAGGACGGCTTCGAGAAGGCGGCGGCTGTCGATGTGCGCAAGGTCCTCTTCTTCAATCGCCGGGAGTTCGAAGCGAGGCCATGTAATTTAATGGAGCGAGACTGGCTGGAGAAATTTCTCCACTTTTAATAACGAGGACATCCGGTCTCCCCGACTCGGCATTGAGGACCAGATAAAAGAAGTAGTTCGACTTCAAGCGACTTTGTTCCCATTCGTTTTGTGTCAGGAAAAATGAGAGCGCCTGCCCCGATTGTCGTGCCGCTTTCACTTCGATGTAGCGTCGGGTGCCATCGAGTTCGCGCGAAAGAATATCGTAGCCTCGACCTGGCTCATCCCAGACAGGCTGAACCACTTGTTCCGGATTGGGATGCCCCGCATCGCGCAAACGCTTTTGTTCTGACTGTATCGCGATGTCTTGGGCCAGTTTCCCCAAGCGCCTCCGAGCAGCATCTCGCTCAACGAACTGATCTTCGTCCACTTTGTTAAACTTCGTTTTAGTGGTGAGCTCTCCCGCCTGTACTGACACCGCCTGCAGGCCTACCACCACCTTGGGCAAGGGAATGATCGGCCCAGGTGCTGCGGCTGGTGGTTTGAGACGGACCAGCATCCAGCAGAATGAATGAGCATCAATTAATCGGGCATCTTCTAATTCCGTAACATCTCGCAAGGCATTAAGCACTTGGTGCAAGGCCTCGTTGTAGCGGCAATAGCTGTCCCAAGAACATTGCCGAGTCGTCCGTAAGCCAATACCCAAGTCACGAAACGCTTGATCGAAGTTTGTCGTCGAAATGGGCATGAAACGGTCCCAGTCTTTGAGAAAGAAAATGTACGCCATCAGGTCGTAATGACCGACTCCTTGGCTTCGCAACGACTCGAAGAGTTGTCCCTCTGATTTGCCAGATCGAAACAGGTCGTAAATTGCTCGTTCCAGCTGAGCCCTTTTCGCCTCGTCCTGGCGCGCTTCTTTGAGCACCCAATGCGAAACACTCTTTGGGCCATACCGCGGCATCCATGCAACAAGATTGTTTCTTAGGTTGGGCCCCTCATTAATCTCAATCGCGTCGATCACTCGATCCAAAATCCGGCCCGTGCCGATGTCTTTATCTTTCCACTGCGAAAACTCGAGCAGAGCCCTGGCCTTCGTGCGGACATGTTCCTTGTAACCTTCCCACTCCAGGGGAACTCCTTCTCGGAAGGAACGGAATTCTTCCCCGGACCTTCCGATCAGAGCTTTCTTGAACCGTTCAAACTGGGCCTGAAAGGTAAGCACACTGAGCTTGAGCTTTGAGGCCGCTGAATAATCCGGATTTGGTAATTGGATACCCAGCTCTTCTTCAAGATAAAGCAGCACTCCTGGCGAATGGGCGCTTGCCGTCATATTATGACGCGGAGTTATCGCCGCCTGCCGCACAAGACGGACATGCGAATCACCTATCAAGGCCAAGGCGTGATTGGCCTTGGCATGCAGAAACTCACAACCTAAGGAGCATTTCAATGACTGGTATAAAGGGGTCTTAGGGTCAATATGAATGTCGACGAGAGTGTCCAAATTAGGCGGCTTCGTATCACGATCGAGCACAACATGAATTCTATCTTGATCAATGGTCATTACCTCGATGTGGCCTACATTAAACCTAACTAGATTTTTCTGAAGCGTGATCCCCCAACTACTTGGCGACAGCTGATGAGCCAGTTGAATGGAATCGCAGAGAAAACGGAGGCACGCCTTCCGGCCCTGCAGGTCTGGAAGTAACCGTTCCAGCACTTCGCGAGCAGTCCTTGGATCTTTTCTAGTCTCTTCGGTAATTGTCATGCGGTTTCTATGCGGTCAGCGCTAGATCTGGTCGAACATGATGCAGTGCCTTTTGAAAAAGGATCTTGAGTTCCGTCCCTCGCCAAACTGCAGTTCTTCCGTGTCCTCCTTCGCAAATCAGGACATTCCAGCCATTGACGCCGCTGTCCTGGCGCATGATGTCTTGGGTCGATTTGACGGTGCTGCGGACGAACATGCCTACCGGCTCCTGTAATATTTGAGCTCCAAAATCTTCCCGAGACGAATCGCGAATTTGGTTTCGCCTTTCCTGCGGACTTTCCGGATACCTTTGCATTGCACGCGCATAAATGGGGCCTTCGTCGCGTATCCGTTGCGAAAGTGAACTTCTGCATATGAGCGCCCGACCAAGCGGCGTTGCCAATAATCTTTATTCTCGCGATACTCGGTCTTCTTTGTGCCGGCGACGATGGCATCGAAGTATTCTCGATGGAGTGTAAGGCAAAGGCTTCCCGCGCGTGCCTTCAGAGGACGGAGAAATTTGGACGTTTTAGATCGTGCGGTCCTGATTCTGCGCTAGGCAGCTCCCTGATAGAGGGCAGATTAAGTCCGGCTCCTCGGTCCAGGACGATCACCCAGCAAGTCTGGGCATCCACGCCGGTGGAGAGCAGCCGCGAGGTCGTGACGATCACCGGGTACCTCGCTTCCGGGTCGATGAAGTTGCCGAGCTGGGCGGTGCCTTCAGCGTCATCGCCGGTGATCCGCATGATGTAGCGCTCATTCTGCTGCGCGAGGTCGGCGTTCTCGTTGATCAGGGCCTGGCGCATCCGGGCGGCATGTTCGACATCCACACAGAAGACGATGGTCTTCTGAAAGCGGTCGCCGCTCTCTTTCAGGAACTCGGTCACTTTGCGGGCCACCCGTTTCGTTCGCTCATCGATCACCAGGTTTCGGTCATAATCCTTCTGGTTGTATATGCGGTCTTCGATCTCCTGACCGTATTTATCGACCTCTCCCTTCGTCGGGCGATAGCCCGCTACGTCCACATCCAAATGGACCTTCACCACTTTTAGGGAGCGAGGAAGCCGTCGCGAATGCCTTCCTTTAGCGAATAGGTAAATACCGGCTTGCCGAAGTAGTGAATGTTGGACACGTACGCGGTTTCTTTCGGCGTGGCTGTGAGGCCGATCTGGGTGGCGCTGGAGAAATGGTCAAGGATCTCCCGCCAGGCTGAATCCGCCGCAGCGCTGCCACGATGGCATTCGTCGATGACGATGAGGTCGAAGAAGTTCCGGGAAAGCTCTCGATAGAGTTTGTCGCTCTCTTCCGGCCCGGTAATGGCTTGATAGAGCCCGAGATAGATTTCGTAGGACGTGTCGATCCGTCGATGCTTCTTCTCCACGGCCAGGGGCAGCTCATCAACCGTACCGTCCGCTCGCTCGATGGTCTTTGAACCGGTACTGAGTTTGGCCATCGTCTTCCCAAACGGACGGAAGTCGTTGACCATCGTTTGATCGATCAAGACGTTGCGGTCGACGAGCGCCTGCTGCATGCCGCCACCGACGGGATGGCTGTTGTCTTTTGCCTCGATGAGAGCGATGGGGAGGTTCGGCTTGTAGTAGAGAATATAGTCGGCGCGTTTGGCCTTCCCGCGGGTAACGAGCTTGCCCCGGACGATGATGCGCCCTTTGGTAAACCCGACCTCCTCGCGAATCTGCGACAGCTCATCCCATCCCGCCTGTTTCACCGCCGGCGTGATGAATTTGGTACAGATGTCGCGTTCGCTCAACGATTTCTTGTTGAGGTCCGTCACAAGGAAAACTTCGTCCGATCTGAAATTGTTCCGCCGGAGCTTAACTGTGCATCTCTTTCGCCTCTTTTTAGTATCGCTACCCGACTCTTGAGTATCGCCTCGCCTCACCGTATGGCCCCTTGAGCCCATTCAAAAAGTCGATGTCGGTTTGCTTGTGCCAGTATTGCCGTTGAGGACTTCCCTGTCGGAGCAGCTCCGGAACGGTCATGAAGCTGAGGCGCCCGCCAAGTTCGGTTAGAAGCATGTCCACCGCATTCAACATCGGTTCTCGGTCGACATATCGATCCTCGCTATGCCGAAAGAGCGAATCATGAAACAGGATGATGCTGCCGTTGCGAATCCGCCTCATAATCCTACTTTTCATCCAATCTGCATCGTGGTCGAGCCAGTCTATAGCCGTCGAATCATAGGCGATGACCTGATAGCCAAGCCACAAGGCATCGAGACGCGACAACAGATTCTGGTCTGCATAGGGAGGACGGAAAATTTGTTGCGCATAAGGAGCAATGGCCTTTGCGCATGCCCGGATTTGGGCCCGCCGCTCGCGTCCGGTGAGCAACGGGAAGGAGGGATGATCCCAGGAATGATTGCCGATCGCGTGTCCGGCGGCGGCCACCTTCTTCACAATATCGGGATGACGCTCTGCAGCCTGACCCACCATGAAAAACGTCGCCTTCGCATGATGTCGTTGCAAAACATCAAGCAAGCGAGGTGTGCAATCAGGGTTCGGACCATCGTCGAAGGTAAGAGCTACGGCCGGCTTTGATGTCGAGACATGCGTGATCGTTCCAATAACAAAGAGGGGAATCGATCTTAACCGTCTATATGTTTTTCTTAGCAAATCTATCATCGAATAGAGAACATACGGTTTCGGATTGAACCGGCGGTTCGGCGAGACAATTCAAATCGCCAACACTCTGTATTTGATACTCCCTTTCAAACGTCCGATCTTCGCCCCGCATCGCCGAGCCCAAACGGCACGATCGCCTTTGTCCCGAATTTGGGGAATGCTTCTCACAAACCATATAACAAAATCCTTCCATGAAACGATTCCCTGTTTCCACGTCCGTTTCGGCATCCCCAAGGGAAGATGTTTCTTATAAAGGAGCGCACGATATTCGCCCCATCCAACAGCCTGCCGATAGTTACCCATAATTGTATCCCTTAGGCGAACATACATGACTGCATCGGGTACAAAATGAAGCGTCACCCCTTTCAGCTGTATGTTCCAGCAATAATCCGTATCTTCACACAAAGCAAGCGACTCATCAAAACCGCCGACTGTTTCATGGATCCGACGTTTCACTCCAAGAGTACCTCCCCCAGCGTGCGGAAGATAGGAGAGCTCCCCCTTCGGTTGAAGCCCTGATGCTTGGGGATGTCTTACCTGCTTCGTCACCCAGGAGGGGCTGAGCTTATTCGCATCGATACGGCAGGCAACAAAATCGTACCTGGACAACGCCTCTCCCATCGCAGCAAGCCAACCTGGAGCGACCTCATCATCCGCATCACAAAAAATAAGCGATTCCCCCAGCGCAAACTTTGCCCCAATATTCCTGCCATGCGCTTGCCCACGCTTGTCGGATGCGTCAACGATACGAAGATGCGGAAGACGGCTCTCGTATCTCTTCACGACTTTCATTAAATCATCCGTCGATCCATTGTCCGAAACGATCACTTCCCAAGGCGCGGAATAATTCTGACTCGCAAGGGCTTCGAATTGAGTGGCAATGGTGCCCGCTGCATTCAAACAGGGGATGATGACGCTCAATTTCATCTGCTTATCTCCCGCATAAATCCCGGAAAAAGAATCGCTAACCGGTTTGGGTTCAACGTTCACGACGAAGACAGGCTATTGGCTGGTCGGCAGCAGCTGCGCAGCCCGAAATCGGCAGAGGGTTGGGCATCGCGTCCTTTCTGGCGGAGGAAATAGTTTATCCTAAGCCCATGATGATGTATCCGATATTACCGTGGTACGCATTGTAGCGCATTGACACGTGGTGACGATTTGCGAGCAAGTTCTGCCACTTCCTGTAAAGCAGCGCCGTTTCGCCCAACCAGAAACAGCAGGACCTTTTTAGCTGCAAGACCGAGGGAAATCGCTCGCCCGATCCCTTGACTAGCCCCTGTTACAACGGCAACCTGATTTTCGAGAAGGATCATCGGCCAGATGAAAGTTCGGCGTAGTCGAACGAGAGATCGCGGGTTTGGACGAGACGGATGTTGTGAAGGGTTCCCCCGGAGAGGCGACCGGCAAGGCGGTCCCAGATCGCCTTGCCGAGAGCTTCACCCCTCACCGTTTCGGATCCAAGCACCTGACAGAGGTCCTGTCGATCGAAAGTTTTGAGGACAGTGTCCTGCACCAGTCGGTCCAGCGCTCCAATGTCCGTCACCATACCCGTCGCCGGATCAATTGGCCCGCGAACCGTCACGTAGCAGTCCCAGTCTCGCCCCTGATGATCTTCTTGGACCGCGTTGAAGGTATACCGCCTGGTAACGGCGGCGACATCCAGGCCGTCGGCTGCAGTGACCTCGGCATAGAGATCTTCGTCCTCACAGAGCCGAAGTGTCTGGAGTGTACCGATATCCCGTTGAGCAGCCAACTTCGTCCACAGCAGGTGTGCGAAATTTTCGGAGGTAGGAATTCGCTCTTTGAAGTACGGCATGTCGAGATTCAGGTTCTTGTGGTCAAATTCATCGATCACGTCCAGGAGCACACGTTTGAGGTCGAATAGATTGACGACCATGCCGGTCCTTGGATCAATCTCGCCGGAGACCGTCACCTCCAGCAGGTAGTTATGCCCGTGAGCGGGAGGATTATAGCAACGCCCGAACGTCGCTCGATTCTTCGCCTCATCCCATTCAGTCCTGATATAACGATGCGCGGCAGCGAACTCGATACGTTTGGTCAACAGAACAGTGGGCATAGTTTTTCAGGACTGAGTCCTGTGTGCTGAGTTCAGAAAAGGGGATGGATGAATTGATTAAGAACTCAGCACCCAGCCCGCTTCGCCCGTTCAGCCCGCGTCGATGAGTCCGCGAGGCGTGCGAAGCGAGCGCTTAACTACTCAGCATTGCCTTTCAGGTCCACGACCCATTCTTCCCTCATGCTGCCTGAGACAGGGACCTCCTCGTGGTACTCACCATGATTCACTCGAATTGAAACGGGTCGAGTGAGATCCGCAAAGGCGGCTTTCATCTTGGCACTCGGTCGAAATCTGACGAAATGGACTGCGCTGATTTTCGTTTCGTGGCTTCGACCACCTTCGAACTCGCCGAAGGCTTCTTCGCCGCCGGCGACGATCGCTACCTTCTTTCCGTGATCCAGCCCCATGAAGTGATCGAGCTTTTCCTTTATCTTCGCCTCATCAGTGATTTCAATCAACAGAGTTGCGCTCAGCTCATTCTCCTCCGGCAAGAGCGCGTTGTATACATCGAGCTCATCCTGAACCTTGACCGGATCGATGATCCGCTCGGCTCTGATCATTTCCTGAATTTGAAACCGGAGAGTATCCCGATTTTCGAACACCACGGTGATCAAGGGGCCAAGAGAAATCCGTCGCCGTTGCTTCAGTGCGATGATCTTCGCGCGAAAGGCATCTCGCTGTCGTTCATACTCTTCGTACGAGATGACATCGCCGGAAGTGATTGCCTTCACCGTCTGCTCCCTTTTGTCCTGTCCATCACTCTCATGTGCACAGCCCATACGCGTCACGGACGATCTGAATGGGGTGCAGGACGGCTTTTCTTCCTGCATGGGCCGATGCGCCGGCTTGTTCCAACTGTAAGCCGGCCAACGGGCAGTCCGACGCGACGAGGTCAGCCGGCCTGTGCTCGATCGCCCTCACGGCCTTGCCGGCGATTTTCATCGACATCGGAAAGAACTCCGTTTTGGCGGACCAGGCGCCGTCATGCCCCGAACACTGTTCGATCACCTCAACCTGTGCCCCGGCGCACTCCATGAGTTCCTTTGATTTAAACCCAATATTCTGGTCCCGGAGATGACAAGGGATCTGATAGGCGACGCGCCCCGGCTTCTTGGCGAAGTCGGTCGCCAACTCGCCGGCTTTTTTCATCGTCATCAGATATTCGCAGACATCGAAGGTCCGTTCTGCCACCTGTCTGGTTTGCTCATCGCGATCAAGCTCCGGATATTCGCGCTTCAGCATCAAGCTGCAACTGGCGGTCGGGACCACAACATCGTACCCCTTGAGGACCCAGGGGTACAATGACGCGACGTTGCTTCGAACAGCTTGCTGAATGGCCTGGGTATCCCCAATATCGAAACTGGGCATGCCGCAGCAGCGCTGTTCCGGCACCACCACCCGGACCCCGTTCTTCTCCAGCACCTGCACCGTCGCCTTGCCGACGTCGGTCGCTTGAAAATTCACGAGGCAACTGGCAAACAGCGCGACCTTGCGGACCGGTGGATCGGCTGTCGCCGTTTTGGTTCGACGGCTGAACCAGCGGGGAAACGTCTCTCCGGAAAAATGCAGGAGCCGACGGTCCCGATGAATCCCCATGACCCGTTCCAAAAGGCTGCGCACAAGTCGGTTCTCCAACAAACTGTTGGTGATGGAGGCGGTCGCACTGCCGAGTTGTCCGATAACATCGGTCATGATCATAAGGCGATCCCGCCACCGGACACCGCGCTCCCCGGCGAGATGCTTCTTCCAGGCGACCATCAAATGCGGGAAGTCGATTTCGTAGTGATGCGGCGGAGTATAGGGGCAATGGTTGAAACAGAGCTTGCAATAGTAGCATTCGTCGACGACTCGATGATGATCGGCCGGGGTCAGCTTGGCTACATCACCCTCGTACGCATCGATCCGATCCAACAAGGTGTTGAACGAAGGGCAGAGATTGAAACAGCGTCGGCAGCCGTCACAGACTTCGAAGATCCGGAGTGTTTCTTTCTCCAACCGCTTGGAATCGATCGGTGTGATGAGGCTGAGTCCCTTCATTCGTCTCCCCGAAAACGACCAGCGGCCAGCCTTCGCCGACGGATTCCCGTTACGTCGAAGACTGACCGCTGCGCGTGAGCTGACAGCAGGCTGTTAGCCCTTCAGACTATCCAATCCCTTCTGAAACCGATTGGCATGGGACCGCTCGGCTTTCGCCAAGGTTTCAAACCATTCTGCCAACTCAGGAAATCCTTCGTCTCTCGCGGTCTTCGCCATCCCGGGATACATTTGAGTATATTCGTATGTTTCGCCCTCGATGGCGGACTTGAGATTGGTGTCAGTGTTCCCCATAGGCACACCGGTGGCCGGATCTCCCACCTCTTTCAAAAAGTCCAGGTGACCGAAAGCATGGCCCGTTTCAGCCTCCGAGGTGTCCCGAAAAAGCCCGCCGACGTCCGGATAGCCTTCAATATCGGCCCGTCGAGCGAAATACAGATACCGACGATTGGCCTGTGATTCGCCTGCAAACGCATGCTTCAGATTGTCGTGACTTTTGGTCCCTTTTAAGCTCTTTCCCATGTCAATCTCCTCCTTATTCGCCCACCCACCTTGCGAAGATCTTCACCCGTAAAAAGCGCCACCTAAATAAGATAGCTCAGCCGTCGTCAGAGGTTCAAGGGGCTTCGTGCCCTCTGTCGGCGCTTCTCGGGGAAGCGTCATCGAGAGTGCCCACCGATCGAGCTAGTGTTGGCACGGCTGGCTGTATGTTAGACTCCCACTGCATGGACGTACGAGGACTTTTATCCAGGGAGGCTCCATGTGAAGATTTCGATTCGCCGCTTTTTCTACCGAACTGTAAGTATTATCTCGCTATGCGTCCTCCTTCTGTCTGGTTGTGCACAGGACCCGTACCAGCGGCGAGCGGATATCATGAAGGACCACGTGGAGAACTTTTACACGCACCTCAAGGCCAATAGAGTGGGAGCCGCAGTCCACGAGAACGAACAGATCGAAGCCATGGCCGACCAGATGGCGGACACCGTCAGGAAGCAGGGGCAATCGCAGGGGACGTCTCAGGTCGGACGTGAATTCGCCCTGATGCAAACGGCTCGAGGCACAGCAGCTCAGAATTGGATTGCGCTGGGACAATATCTTGCGATCAAACAGCAGCCGGAGAGGGCCCGTGCATCCTATCAACGTGTGATCGATACCTACACAGAGCCGACAGAACGCGCCTACCGAGAACAGGCCGCACGAGCGTTGAAAGACTTGGAGATCGTGTCAGATCCCTCTCCCAGCTCGACTCGCTAATCGCGCAGATTCGGAACATTGTGGGGAAGGTTCGATCCGTCCATCCGTTGATTGCCCATGATCCACTCGATTACATTCAAAATGCTGTTGCTGGGCCTCTGTGTTACATGGGTAGGTTGTGTCCATCGAATTCAGGTGACGCCTCTCCACACGAGCGCGTCGTCCGTCACCATCCCTCGAACGCTTCAGGTCGTTATCAGCCCGATTTCAATGGAAGGCCCGGACCATCGGCCAGGCATTGTCTTGCTGGAATGGTCGCATCTCGACTTGAAGCAGGCGGTCTTGAGATACCTGCAACAGCGAGGCGCCTTCGCTTCGGTCTCGCCTGACCCAGCCGACCTGACGTTTCGTGTGGCCACGAAACTGACGCTCACCTCTCACGGCAGCCTTTATCATTACCGAATCGGGTTGCAAGCAGAGATGAGCGAAGACGCCCGGCTTATCAAAGCGTATCGGGCCGAACAGACTGCAGTGGGATCATCAGTACGCTGGGTCACTGCTTCCGACCGCGTTCCCATCGAAACTGCGTTACAGGCGGCCTTGGAAGACTTAATGGGGCAGGTCGAGGCGGATCGACAACTCTACATCAACTGAACTGAACAGCCGGCACGATAGGCACCCTGTGGCCCACCGGTCGCCAGCTGTCATCCCTAGGCGGATTGGGTGATACTCACAGCTTTGTACACGTCGACATTATCGCGTGGCTCTTCCGTGGAAGCCTCCACGTACTCCGGGCAATCGAGCCGGAATGCCTGATCTCCGAAGGCGACATTGTAGAATCCACAGTGATGCGGTTGGTCTGATTCCGGATAGGCATGGGGACGGAAATGCTCGCAGGAGACGCACATACGCGCAACAGGGATTTCCCCTTGCAATTGAAGCGCACGAATCAGTTTCACGAGCGCGGTGAGCAGAGCGACCTGTTCTTGCACCGACAAGTTTTCGGTCGCGGACGCAAGAATCTCAGGCCATCGGTTTTCCACGTGACCTGCCTTGGCTCCAAGCGAGGTGAGATGAACGGTCACGACGCGATTGTCGAGTTCCCGACGGCGGCGACGAACCAAACGCTTATGCTCTAGCGTCCGGATAACTTCAGAGGCGGTAGGCAGCTTAACGGAAAGTTCTCTGGCAATCGTCGAGACGGTAGCCGAATGGTTTGGTCGAGACCGGAGAAACGTGAGGACTTGGATTTGCAGGGGACCGATCCCTGGACGTCCCTTCCGTCTCCATGCGCGGCTCTTCATCGCCAAACCGATTTTTGAAAGCCCCGTCACTAAACGATCAGGGAGCGAGTCTTGGTCGATCTTCAGTAATGCTGTCATAAATCCTCTCCCTTGATGATCCGAGACGGCGTCAGTCTATTGCGCTTTCCTCCTTTCCGTCAAGCACGTTCCGCAGGCTATGAGCCATCCCCTACTTTAGATGATCACCGGGCCACGAGCACTCCACAGTGAGCATATTGCACCACACGGGTGGAGACGCTGCCGAGTAGGACACGGCGGATCGCGCCCAACCCCTTCGCTCCAGTCACGATCAGGTCCGCCTTATCCTGCTTAGCCACCGTCAGAATCTCGTCAGCCGGCTTCCCCGGCCTCAAGGCTTCACGTACCTGGAAGCCAGATTTCGCGAGCTTAGCACCATAGCGCTGTACCAGCGTTCTCCCGGTCTCCTTGACCTCCGGATGCTTGAAATAGGGCACCGCATGCGTCACCGTCACCATGACTGGTTCCTGATCCGGACCGGCGGGGGTCGGATTGACATGGCGCATCAGAAACCTAACCGCTTTATCCGACGCCGTCGACCCGTCGATCCCCAACACCACATGCCTGACCGGCCGAGGAGCCTCCTTCACGACCAGTACGGAGCAAGGGGCATGGTGGATGGCATGGTTCGAGATGCTGCCCAGCATGAATCGATCCAAGACATCCAAGCCTCGGCACCCGATCGACAGAAGTCCTACATCACGCCGCGCATGCTTCATGATCGTGGCTGCCACACCGCCTTGGTCGGTCGTTACGGTTCCGCTCAAACCGAGCCTCGACAACAAGACCTCTGATTCTTTTTTTGTGGACTTGGCCGCCGTTTCCAGGCGCTTCACTTCGGACTGAATGTACCGTTCAGTACCGACAATCACCGGCTGGATCATAAACGGAGCCCGAACGCTCGCCACATCGGCGACATGGAGGACACGGACGACCGGTTGCACGGTGAACGGTATCTCCACCAACCATTCGATCGCCCACCTACCGTGTTTCGATCCATCAGTTGCCGCAAGAATCTTCATGTCGGATACCCTTTGCTCAGCGAGATGCATCCATGTCGTTCAGAAAACTCTGCTGAACCGTTCTCGAAACGCTTCTACGGACAGGCTTGCCAAAGCGGCATAGCGGCCCAGCGCATTCGGATTCTTCATGTCGTCCTCAGTCAGCCGAATCATGTATTGACGGGCAATTTGGTAGGACTCGGACTCAATGTCCACCATCCTCACCTTGGTCCGTCCAGTTGACACATCCGCCATCTGCTTGAACGGTATCGGGGTGAACCGTCCGTTTTGAATCGAGACCATGGCCGACGTTCCACCGTCGAGTAAATACTGAGCAGCGCAATAGCCGAGATCTCGCGTGTATTCGATATCGTATGGAATCGGATCGGCGCAGCGGAGCTCATAGCCAACGTTCTTCGCTACGATGGGGACAGCAAGTCCCAACGTTTTGAGCTGCTGTGCCAATTCACGCCGCAAGACGTCGCCGATATCCACGTCGCTCAATCGTAAGTTACCGTGCTCGTCTCTTTCGGCACGTTCCAGTCCGCCAAGATCATGAGCATCGAGAATCTCGATCAGCCCTTCGGCCAGCACCGCAACACCGTCTGCCCGACCATGTTCCAACCGTTTAATTATGGCTCCGATTAAAAGATCGACGACCCGTTGCAGCTTGACCGGCCGCTCGCGAAACTCCTCCGGAATGATTGTCAGGGTCGCACCGGCCGCCTTCCCGATACCCAAGGCGAGATGGCCGGCCTTGCGTCCCATCGTCACGACCACGTACCAACGAGTTGTGGTGCGGGCGTCAACCATCAGATTTTTCACGACTTCGACTCCGACGTGACGGGCCGTGTGAAACCCGAACGTTGGAATGCCATGCGGAAGGTCGAGATCATTGTCGATGGTCTTGGGAACGTGAACCACTTGAAGACGGCCGTCGGCTCGTTCTTCCAACTTCATCGCCGAAAACGCGGTGTCATCCCCCCCTATCGTGACCAAGCGAGTGACACCGAGACTCGACAGCGCAAACAACACGTTTTTGAGAGACTCTGCGCTTCTGGTCGGGTTCGCACGTGACGTGCCCAGATACGAGCCACCCCGAAAATGGATACGACTGACCTCCTCGACCGAGAGTGGCCGGACTTGACCATTGCTTCCTTCCATGAGCCATTTGAACCCATCGATGATCCCCAGCACATCCGAGCCGCCGAGAATACTGCGGATCGTGGCCGCGCTGATCACACTATTGATTCCGGGAGCCGGCCCCCCACCGACAAGAATGCCGACCATCGTTCGTTGCTCCGTCATCGGTTTCTCCCTAGACTATTTCCCATCGGCCATCCACCTTCTTCATCAGTTGCGGCATGGTTGTATACTGGATCTTGTCGGGAGGCAAGCGATGCAGCTCGGATTACTCCGGCAGTTCTTCCAAGCCGACATGGGTGCGAAGACGGTTATAGCCGAAGGCCGGTTTCCCAAACCGCTGACAGCCTAGGTCATGACGCTCCATGTCGTCGATCAGATCACCGACCCTGCCCCGTAACGTCGCAGTTGCCGCCGCATGCCGAGGTGTCTGGCCGTTGAGCGCGAGATGCGGCTGATCCGACCACTCCAAGTACGCTTTCTCCAGGAACTGATTGAGCAACCTATGGTCTTCTTCGCCTGTCACGACCAACGTCGGAGGTTCATCGGACATGAGCTCATCCACCGATAGTTGCCGAACAGGCGGCACCAACGTCTCGCCTCGGAAATGCAATGAAAATCCGAACGAGGCCGCGAGCCGATGTTTGATGTCGTCCAGCCGCTGCGGGCTGTCGCATTCCACGATGAGTTGAAAGGCGGTGAGCGTGAGTCGGGCAACGAGCCTTCCCTCTTCCTGTTGTACCCATTGTCGGGCCGACGGCCGATCTCCCGCAGCGCTCTGAGCTGCCTCAGAAGCCGGCCTTTCTACATGAAATTCGTTCATTTCAGACAGAATGTCGGTGAAGAATCGATGTTCATGGTGGTCGTACAGAGCGACCGCATACAGATAAGGTTGGCCGTCGAGATTGCGATATCCGATATGGACGACGGCATCCACCAAGGCGGCCATGCGTCGTTGCGCGAATGCCCAGAGAATCATGTAGCCGAATCGCTTGGCAAACTCCTTCCATTCTCCCAGCGCAAAGGATCCGGTGGTCATCTCCATCTCTCGACGCCATTCCGACGTGATGTCGAGCAAGGCCTCCGCTTCGGCTCGTGAAACGGCAACTCCACAACCGGCCCATACGGCCCTGTCTGACTCCTGGGTGTTTGGATCAAGGATGACTCTGGTAAGCAACGGACGGTCCGCCGCAAGATCCTTGACGAATTCGCCGCCGGGTAGGATCAGCCTCGTCCCATCGGCAAGTGATTGCAGCACGAGATCTTGGCCAGGTTTTGGCGGCGAGATCGGTTTCAGGACATCGAGATAAGAATGCTTCAGGGGATCGAGCCACTGCCGCTCCTCTTCGGGAATGTGCTCGGTGATCACGTCCCGCAGCTGTTCGATGAGCGTCAGCTGTCCATCTTCAGGGTAGTAGTCGCAGAACAGGTAGAGACTTGCCAGTTCTATTTCCTGCTCAAGCGGTGCAACAAGCCGTCCTGCGTTTTCTTCCAAGTACGGCTTGAGCGCTCGTGCCTGTGCCAGTTCACGTTGCAGCCAGAATTCCGGCCGGCGCGAAAGGTTTTCCAGGCGCGAGAGCACTCCATCCAAAGACAGAGGCCGCGGAGTCCAGAATCCTATCGCTTGTTCACCCACGTGCTTCATGGATTTCTTCCATGACGATCTCCTCCGCATCGAGCCAATCTCGAAGCGCGCTGCTTTCTTGACGCCCACGCTGTTCCCAGAGGTCGTACGCTTTCCGCGAGATCCGTTCCGACATTCCACCCGGCAATTCGATGGATGTCTCGCCTTTGCTCGGTTCAGAGGAGGACCCGGCTTTCCCTTTGCTGGTTTTCTTCGCGGTCCCTCGCATGATCTGCTCCTCAGCTAATGACTTGCTGGAACAAATTGACTTGAAAGCACACGACGATGGCCTGGGCGGAACTTCAGACTGCGGACCGTCAGAACAGGGCATGATGATCTGCGCAGGACGGATTCCGCGACACTGCCGAATAATGTATGCGACAAGCCGCGGCGACCATGAGTCCCCATGATAATCAAATCAACCAACTGAGATCGAGCCGCATCGAGGATAGAATCGGCCGCCAGCCCGCCGGAAATGACGAAATCCGACCGGACGCCGACCGAGGTGAGTGCCGATGCAAGCTTGGACAGCCGCTTGGTCAGTTCTGTCCGAACCTGTTCCCGCTTCGTCACCCGAGGGAGCGTGAAATCTAATCCGTACGACACCGGCTCCAGTACATGAACCAGTGTGAGGGAAGCCTGTGATCGTTGGGCAGCCAATGCCCCATACTCCAGTGCGTCGAGTGAACAATCTGAAAAATCGACCGGCACGAGCATTCGCTTCGGTGGGCTGTTCGGCATTTCGGTGTTCGAACTTCCATCCGCCCGTTGTTTTACCATGGAAACAGTCAAAACGGGACAGGGCGCCATCCGAACGATTCGCTCGGCCGTACTTCCCAGCAGGATGTGTTCGAGACCGGTCTTCCCTCTCGTTCCGACCACAATCAATTCGGCCTCTTGGGTTTGCGCGATGGCCGACACTTCCGCACTCGGGATTCCTGTTGCAACATACGATTGTACAGGAATCCCGAGCGCGACCACCCGCGCCTTGAGATCCGTTAATTTCGTCGTGGCGTCTTTCATCAATTCATCCAGGTACAGTCGATTCACGGTGTAGTCCGGGTCCATCCCAGGAGGAAATTCCAGGACGCTCATCACAGTCAAAGAGGCTCCCCATGTCTGAGCCAGCCCACAAGCATAGGCTTCCGCTGCCGCCGATCCATGCGATCCGTCGGTCGCAAGGAGAATTCTCGGTCCTCCTGCAGGCACACTCACACTGCCTCCGCACTCCGCCGCCACTGCACCCGAGTTCCTCCAATCGTCATGGTCTCCTCCATCTGTGCGTTCTGTTCGTTAGCCGGTCGATGTGTGTTGTGGGGCGGATGTGGCAAGCGGTACGGTCAGTACGGGGCAGCCCGCCGTGCGAACGACTTTCTCCGCCGTACTGCCGAAGAAAATCTTGTCCACACTGCCGGACCGGCCGCCGTAGCTCCCCATCACCACGAGATCAATATTCCCCGTGCGCGCAACTTTGGCGATCTCAACGAACGGCGCCCCCTCCACGATCTGGCGTGTGATCTTCACATCGGCGGCTGCTTTCGACTCCAACAATTGCCTTACTTTTAGACGGGCATGATGGCGCAAGCGGCGCCGCTGTGGCGCGGCATCGGAGGGAACGGCCAGCAAACCCAACCGATTGAACGCGGCAAGGGCGCTGGTGTCGATCACGTGCAGAACGAGCAGCGTCGCTCCACTCAGCCGGGCGACCTGACAGGCAACCCGGAATGCCTCATCCGAGCAGGGAGAGAAATCCACTGGAACCAGGATGGCCTTGAAGAGATCAGCATCCCGTTCCATGAGCGATCCTCCTGACCAGAATTTGAGCAAGGGCAATGCCACGCACGATGAGCTTTCTGCGATAGATACGCGTTTGAAGGAATCACGGATTTGCAGTTGTTCCTTTCGTATTCGGCCACTGACCATGGAGTCGTCTCCGTATGCAGGGGCTCTCTGCTACAGCAGTCACTCACTCCCTGTAGCAGAAGGCACCATACCAGGTGAGAGGTAAAACGTGAACTGTAAGGCGTAAAACGGTTCGCCTCGCAACTGCTTCCAATTCCTTTCACATCTCACGTTTCACCTCTCACCCCGGGGCGGCATTGGACTTGCTGGGCATTCTCTCTAGGAAAGGTGAAATCGTATGACTGGCGCCTGCCATGGTGGATGGTCGACAGCTTCATTGCCTGAATGACTCATAGACCCACAGTTTGAGGGTGACGCCATGAAAATTTTGCTCACTGTCGACGGTTCTGATCATTCATATGAGGCGGTCCGGTCCCTTAAGTACCTGTCTCGCGCCGAGGAACTGCACATCGTGCATGTGCTCGATATCCATAGCCCGGCTTATCCCATGATGATGCCGGAAGTGGCGCAGGAACTGTACGAGACGGTTGAGCGAACCATGCGCGACGATGGGACTCGCTTATTGGATCGCATTGTGTCGTTGCTCCCATTGGATGTCGGACCGGTCACAAAGCATTTGGTCGTCGGATCTCCAGCGGATCAGATCGTGGCCTTGGCAGAACAACTCAAGGTCGGGCTGATTCTCTTGGGTACCCGAGGGCTTGGACCGATCAAGGAACGGCTCATCGGAAGCGTCTCCCATCGAGTGCTGACCTTCGGGCCTGGTGTGAAACTGATTCTTCCCGGTCCCTTGAAAACGCTTCATGACATATTGCTTCCCTTACAAGGAACCTATGATGCAGACCAGGCCCTTGCCTTCCTTCAACAGAAACCCTTTCGTGATCCCCCCACGATTACTCTGTTCACCGTCATCCCCCACACCAGACCTCCCTGGCCGGTGGACGCGGTGTCAGTCGAGCAGATGGAAACCCACGCCCTCGGCAAGGCGAAGGACTTCCTCGAGGAAATAGCCGCCAAGCTCAAACCATCATATGGCTACCAAACCCGCATCGCGACCATGTTGGGCACTCCGGTTGATGGAATTCTTCAGGAAGCCAAGGTCCTGAATCCAGACCTTATTCTCATGGGATCCCGGGGGCGCCACGGCCTCACCCGCATGGTACTCGGCAGTGTTTCACACGCTCTGTTGCACCAGGGAACCTATCCCCTCATGATTTTTGGCTGATTATCGAAAGGGGTGTACCATGCCGATGTACGACTATAAGTGTCTTGATTGCGGAAAAGAATCGTTGATTGTGGTGACCTTGAAGGAGCATGAAGCTGGGATGGTGATATGCCCCGCGTGCGGCAGCAAAAGACTGCAGCAACTCTTCAGCCCGTTTATCGCTCACACCACAAAGAAGAGTTAGCACCATGCTTGCAGCCACGTGGCAGTCCATACCATTTCGGCTCCTTGCAGCCGGGCTCTTCGGGATTTTGATTGCAAGCGGGCCGTGGAGATTTTCACTCTACGCCCAGGACTATCCTCCTGACCGTGCACGCGGGAAAGACGTGTACGAGCGGCATTGTCAAAGCTGCCATGGACCAAGCGGGCGAGGCGATGGACCTGCCGCCGCTTCGTTGAACGTCTCCCCGACCAATTTTCAGCGGTTCCAATCGTTCCTGAAATCCGATGAGGAGTTACTGCGGACCATCGAGCACGGCGTCGTCTTCAGTCCGATGCATTCATGGCGCGGCCAGCTCACCGACGGAGAAATGCAAGACGTCGTGACGTATATTCGCTTATTGTCGCAACAGACACGATGACGGAGCCATGCCTTCAGTCTATAGAACGTCGGATTGCCCGACTTCGTGATGACCCCCATGATTGCGCTCACACCCTATGATGCGTTGCTCCTCGCCGATATCCAGAATGATTTTCTACCGGGAGGGAGGCTGGGGATCAGCGAGGGCGATACCATCATTCCGATTCTATTGAACTATGTTCGCCTCTTTCAGGCCCACAGCCTGCCGATTTTTCTGACGCGTGATTGGCACCCGCCCAACCATTGCTCGTTCAAGCCCCAAGGAGGTCCGTGGCCTGTGCATTGTGTCGCCGGGTCACCCGGGTCTCTGCCTCCGTCGTCGTTTTCGACTCCCTCATCCGCCGTCATCATTTACAAGGCCGTCGACCGAGAACAAGAAGCCTATTCAGCTTTCCACCACACCGCTCTGGATCGTCATCTACAGGGCTTGACTGTGCATCGTCTCTTCATCGGAGGATTGGCGACCGAATATTGTGTACTGTATTCGGTCAAGGACGCTAGGATGCGAGGCTATGACGTCTGTTTGTTGGTAGACGGCATCAAGGCGGTCAATCTTCAGCCCGACGATGGTCGCCGTGCCGAAGAGGAAATGAGCCGCCTGGGAGCCGCCCCTGTTCGATGGGAGATGCTGGGAACATGAATCCTTCGGCCAGCTCCCTGCTGACGGATCTGTATGAGCTCACGATGGCCCAGACCTACCTGGAACAAGGGATGGATGAACCGGCCGTGTTCGAATTTTTTGTCCGCAAGCTGCCCGCCTCTCGGAACTTCTTAGTCGCAGCCGGCCTCGAACAGGTGCTGGACTATCTCTTTGAGTTGCGCTTTTCTCGGGAAGAAATGGCCTGGCTGGATCAATCGGGGCAGTTCAGTTCGCAGCTCCTTTACTATTTGGAAACGCTGCGGTTCACCGGGGATGTGGAGGCAATGCCCGAAGGAACGATTTTCTTTCCTCACGAACCGATCCTCCGAATCGTGGCATCGCTTCCTCAAGCCCAGCTCGTGGAAAGCCGCGTGATGAACCTCTTGAACTTTCAGACCATGGTGGCCTCCAAAGCAGCGCGTTCGGTGCTGGTGGCGGCGCGAAAGCCGCTCATCGATTTTGGGCTTCGCCGTGCGCACGGTGCCGAAGCCGGTCTCCTTGCTGCGCGAGCGAGCTATCTGGCCGGCTTCGCAGGAACCGCAACTGTGCTGGCCGGCATGGCTTATGGAATTCCTCTGTACGGCACGATGGCCCACGCCTTCGTGCAAGCCCACGAAGATGAAATCGTTGCCTTTGAACATTTCGCCGAGGCCCAACCGGAGAACGTCGTCCTCTTGATCGACACCTACGACACGGAAGCGGCCGCCGCCAAAGTCGTCTCGTTGGCCGGGAAACTGAAAGCCAACGGCATCACTGTCAAGGGAGTACGGTTAGACAGCGGAGATCTCGCTGACCATGCTCGAAAGGTTCGACACATTCTCGATGAAGGAGGTTTGCCTCGCGCACAGATTCTTGCCAGCGGCAACCTTGACGAATATCGTGTGAAAGCCCTGGTCGAGAGCGGCACCCCGATCGCCAGTTTCGCAGTCGGCACCGCCATAACGACATCATCCGACGCACCTTCGTTGGACAGCGCCTATAAACTCCAAGAGTATGCCGGCAGGCCCTGCCGCAAGCGATCGGAAGGCAAGGCCACTTGGCCCGGCCGCAAACAAGTCTATCGGTACCTTGCGGACGACGGGCGTTTGGACCACGATATCGTCACGACGCACGACGATCAATTGCCTGGGGAACCGCTGCTCCAACTTGTCATGAAGAATGGCCGCCGCCTTGCTCACCCGCCCGGCTTGGCCGAGCTGCGGCGCCATGCGGCTGCGCGGTTGGAACAACTTCCCGAACCACTGCGAGCGCTTGAGACGGTGCCGGCCTATGACGTTCGGATTTCTCCGGCTTTACAAAGCCTAGCCCAGACAGTCGACCGAGGACTCTAATTCCTAGGGGACATAAGATGAAGCTCTTCTCCATACCGACCACCTTTGTCGGAATCATCATCCTCATCGGACTCGACGCTACATGGGCCGGGGCGGCCGGCACATCAGCTTCCCAAGCGACGTCGCCCGAGTTTTCTATGTGCAAGAGCCCTTATAAGAAAAAGCCTGTCCCGGCCAAAACACTGGAGGCTCTCGTGCGGTCGCATGAACGATGGGTGGAGTATCGAGGCAACCCGGATGCCAAGCGCGCTGAGCTCTGTCAAGCAGATCTGAGTCGGGCAGCACTCGCGGGAGCGAATCTCGAACGGGCCGATCTGGAAGGCACAGTCCTACGTCAGGCGAAGTTGACCCAGGTCAATCTGGTTCAAGCCAGCCTCGTTGGAGCTGACCTTACCAAATCCGTCCTCATAGACTCTAATCTCTCCGGAGCAGATCTGCGCCATGCCCGGCTCACCGGCGCGAATCTTTCCCGCGCGGTCGGTGATGAAGCCGCTCTCTTCGGCGCCGTCCTGATCGACGCCAAGTTGAATGGCGCCTCCTTTGAGCGGGCACAGTTGCAAGGCGCCGATCTCACCTCTGCCGATTTGACCGACAGCAACTTCGTCGAGGCGCATTTTTACGGGGCTACCCTGAAAGGTGCGGTCCTGATAAATGCTGACCTAACAAGCGCCGACCTGCGTCGCACCATCCTGACCAACGCGAATTTCTCTCGTGCCAACCTTCAGGGCACACTACTGGACCGCGCGCACCTGGAGGCCGCCCGTCTGATTGAAGCCGACTTGGAAAGCGCCTATCTGGACGAAACGAATTTGCGCAATGCAAGTCTTAAGAAAGCGATTCTTCGCGGCGCTGATCTCCGGTATGCCGACTTAACCAGCGCAGATCTGCATGACGCCGACCTGGAAGGAGCCAACCTGGAAGAGGCCGCTCTAGGCACTGTGGATTTGCACTCGGCGAATCTCCGGATGGCTATTCTTTATCATGCCGTCCTCGATGAAGCCGATTTCCTGGACGCTAATCTCAACCGCGCGGTCCTCATCGGGGCCAAGGGATTGCACGCCACCTTCATGAACGCTGATCTGAGCGAAATGTACGCTCCGAAATCTTCTTTCACTCATGCACGATTCAACAGGGCCAATCTGGAATCGTCGAATTTCGTCGGTGCGGACCTTCGCGGGTCGAACTTCGGCCATGCCGACATGACCCATGCCAATCTTCAAGAGACCAATCTTCAAGAGACCAATCTTCAGCATGCCTCCCTAGCCGGAGCCGATTTGAGCGGTGCTCGGCTGGAGTCAGCGAACTTGCATCGCACGAACTTCAAGGGCGCCATGCTCTCGTCGGTCATCGGCCTCACGCAGACACAGCTCAATGCCGCCTGCGTCGATGACAAGACCACATTGCCGCCTGATCTCAGCCGTCCGGCTCCCTGCGGTGCTGTAAAGAAACGGACTAAGCCATGACCGCCCCGCCTGAACACAATGTAAAGATCACAAAAGGGAAACTTGCTCTGGAGGGAATAGTAGGGCTTCCTGCCGGTCCGCGCGGCGTGATTGTCTTTGCGCACGGAAGCGGCAGTGGGCGGTTGAGCCCTCGCAATAATTTCGTCGCGTGCCATTTACAGCAAGACGGACTGGCCACATTGCTTCTGGATCTCTTAACCGAAGAGGAAGCGGAGGATCGGCGCAAAGTGTTCGATATCGACCTGCTGGCGGATCGACTGCTGTTGGCGAAAGCCTGGCTGGAAGAGGAGCCACGGACCAGGAATTTGGGGATCGGGTATTTCGGTGCCAGCACCGGCGCGGGAGCAGCATTGCAAGCTGCGGCGCGAGAGCCGTCGAACATCAAGGCCGTCGTATCGCGAGGAGGGCGACCGGACCTGGCTGAACCCTATCTACCGTCGGTCATTGCCCCGACATTGTTGATCGTGGGAGGCCATGATGAACCGGTCATTGCGATGAACCAGACGGCGTACGATTTGCTGATCTGTGAAAAGAAATTGATCCTCGTTCCTGGCGCAACGCACCTCTTCGAAGAGACGGGAACCCTGGAGCAAGTGGCGGAACACGCAGGGAGATGGTTTCAGACATATTTGCAGCAAGTCAGGTGACGACGAGAGGAGCCAACGTGCTTTTGGCCAGGGATGGGGAGATCCGTCAGGCAGAGCCCCGTTCCCATTCTCTGGCGCGTGCGGCGAAGGCGTCTTTGTACTTCGGCCAATCGTGCAACGTTGCAGGATCGAAGTCAGCGCCGTTCGGCCACACCAGCGTTTTCACCTCCGGATCCACAGCCACTTGATTGAACAACTCAAGATCAAATCGATGACCTTCTCCTTGTAGTCCGCGAAGCGGTAGGTGTCGAACTTCTCGCGGATGGTCGGTTCTTTGGGTTTCTTTTCTTTGTACTGATCAAGAATCCGTTCGAGCGCAGAACGATTGCCGAGGGTATAGGTCCAGGCCTCTCGCGGAAAGCCGGAGAGCGTGGTTTCACTGTCGAGCACGATAGAACTGCCTTCTTTGTCCACCGTGAGCAGGGCCTTCGGGGCCACACCTACTCTATGCAGGATCTTTCGGCTAGCTGGTGCGTACAGGCTACTGTGAGCAACTGGGTGTGTCAACGCAGGGTTGGCTCGGGAAAGATAAGATTTGGGGCGAACCGGACCTGCCCCAAGGAGTAGTTAAGCAAATCGCTCGTTGACCAGCTTCATAATCATCTCCGCTGCTTCATTGACCTTCACCTTCGTCGTATCGATCCTGACCTCCGGATTAAGCGGCGCTTCGTAGGGATCTTGTAATCCTGGGACGGTCGATGATTCACCACGCTGGCCTCGTCGGTACGTCCCTTTGTAGTCGCGCTGCATGGCCACGTCCAATGGACAGTCCACTGCCACTTCGATGAACTTGGGAATGAGGCTTCGTGCAAAGTCTCGATGGGTTCGCTTATTGGCCGTCGCATCGAAGATGACCGTCACGCCATGAGCCACTAACCTTGCCCCCATGAACGCCAGAGCGCGGTAAAAAAGCTCCCGCTCCGCCTGTGAATAGGTCGGGGTTGGCGTGAGGACTTGCCGGACCGCATCGGACTCCAGTACCTCGACCACACAGCCTATTCCTTCGAGTTGCGGTTTCAAAGCGGCAACGATGGTGCTCTTCCCCGAAGCGGGCAGGCCGGTGAGCCAGATGGCAATGGAGCTGTGGTCACTCATCACTGACAATACTCATTCACTCGTTCCGGCTCAAAGCGCGGCACATCGAGGACATTCTCGATAAAATGAAACAGGCTCCGTCGGATGCCGGTCGACAAATTGGGGTACCACAGTGGGCTGGCCACGACCAGGCCGCGAAAAGCAAAGAACGGCGCTGCCGTTTCGGTCACCTCTTTGTCGCCGCTGGCCTCCACATATGTATCCCAGAACAGCCGGAACAAGACTTCGAACGGCCCCCGGAGCTTGCCCCATCGAATGAGCGAGTTGAGCAGATAGTTGATCGTCATCGCAGTGATATCATCGGCCGGCTCGCCCCATTCTCCTCGTGAGCGATCCAATACCGCAAAATCCGTCCCAGTACGAAACAGCACATTGTACGGATGGAAATCCCCGTGTACCTGGGAAAGTCGATTGGCTCTGTCTCGGAGCCGCCATCGCCATCGATTGCACGCTTCCTCCACCGTTCGCAACAAATCGCCGGTGATAAAACCACAGCGCGCTGGATAGCTGTCGGTCAATCCCATGATGCATTCGCCATGGCCGATTAATTCACGCAGCCGCCGCTTGTACAGATCTGCATCACGCCGTTTCTTCGCATGGATCTGGGCCAAGTAGCGCGCCAATGCGACGGTGCGTTGTCGATCCAACTTACGCAGCGTACCGCCTTTCATCAGCCGCTCAAGATCCCCATGATAGCTCGCGCCGTCGGTCCATTCATTCAACACGAAGAATTCGCGAGCTTCCGCGAGAGAAAAGAGCGTCTGCTTGGTATCGAATGCACCTACATCAAGCGCCTTCACATGGCGGGGAAGACGCCCGTACGAATCATAGTCCCACAACATCGCTTGGGCCCGATCCGCCATATGTTCATGACCAAACGGGCCTGGCTTCATGGTCGCCAGCACAGCGGACTGAAGTCGACGCCCGATCTGAAACGTCAATTTGACAGGCGTGCCGTACCCATAGCGCTTCTGCTCTCCCTTGGAACTCTCTTTGCCGATGACTTCATAGGAACGTAGCTCGACACGAGGACCAAAACGACTCCGTAGATACAGCTGCAGGGCTTGTTTACTTAACCTTGGCATACCGCAATAAGTCGCAAGTCATGTTCCACGTGATCGGAGCGGGCTGAGAAACCGACTCGTCATTAGTCAAACCTCATGCGTTTCAATTCAACACTGAAGAGTGGCGATCCAACATTGCCTTCCGCACTTTCATCCACACTCGTTCAATAACTGATGCATAGCCATCCACTTGCTAAACCTTACCGAGGAGAAAATCAATACACCCATCACACCGTGTCCGTAAACGTGATCGAAGAGGCCGTCGAACAGCAGAAGGGTATCGCAGCTGGCGAGTGAGGGTCGATGAAGCCTATCCGACCGACAGCTTCGTCGCACCGCTCAGCGACTTGAGGAGATGGCGCAGGCTGTAATACATGGAATGAAGGAGAAAAGGAACCGATCAGGCAGATCTGTCTGGATGGCGGTTGCTGATGCGAGGCGTGACAGATTCAGGCAGGGTTCTGCCGGTTGGCTGCCGCATGCGGGATCCGGGAGCGCTTCGTTCGAAAGTGGACCAGGTCCTTCGAGAAGAGCACATCCAGCGTCCAGTCCAAGGCCACGAGCAGTTTCTTTTCAAAGCGAGGCAGTTTCAGCAAGTAGATCGTCCGCCACAACCACCAGGCGATGAAGCCGGAGAAATTCACCCCGAGAATGTTCGCGACGCCGGTCCGTTTCCCAATGGGAGCCAGCAGCCCGAGCGTCGAGTAGACGAAGGGCTTCATGCGCTCCCCTCGCAGGGTCGCCAGGATATTCCGCGCCGCCACTCTCCCTTCACGCAGCGCATGTTGCGCGGTCGGAGGATGGAAGGCTCCGGTTTTACGATCCGGCACGAGCGCGCAGTCGCCGAAGGCCCAGAGGCCCGGCCACCCCGGCACTTCCAGGTACTCGTTGACGAGGACCCGGCCCTTCGTTTTCGGGCAGGGCAGGGTCTCCAAGAGGGCATGCGGGCTGATGCCGGCGGTCCAGACCAGCGTATTGGTCGACACTGTCGTCCCATCGCTGAGGGTGACATCGAGGTCCGTCACGGCGGTGACTTTACAACTTGAATGGATTTCCACCTTTTGCTCGATGAGTTTGCGCTGGGCGTAGGTGCCGAGCTCCTCCCCCAGTTCCGGCAAGATGAATTTCCCCGCACTGACCAGGATGATCCGCAGCATGTCCGCCCGCAGATGCGGGAAGAACTGCACTGCCTCCCGCAGAAAGTCATTCATGGCCGCGATGGTCTCGACCCCGGCGAACCCGCCGCCGGCCACGACGAAATTCAGTAAGGGCGCCCGGAGCGACGCTCCGCACTCATAGTCCGCCTCTTCCAGATTCGCGATGAGGTGGTTGCGCAGCACAATCGCATCATCCAACGATTTCATGGTCAGCGCCCGGTCGGCCAAGCCGGGGATGTGGAAGAAGTTCGTGGTGGACCCGAGGGCCAGCACCAGGTGGTCGTAGGGCAGCGAGTGGCAATGGGCCTCGTGCCCATGCGAGAGGCCGACGCGCTTGTGCACGAGATCAATGGCTTCGATCTCGCCGTGAAAGAACGTCACGCGCCGCAGCAGCTTCCGGATCGGGCTGACGATATTGGTGATATCCAGGTCGCTCGCCGCGACTTCGTGCAGCATCGGGGTGAAGAGGAAAAAGTTGTCCTGGTTGACGAGGGTGACGTCCAAGTCGGCTCCGCGTGTCAGGGCTCGTTCGAACTCCAGCGCGGCATACATCCCGCCGAACCCCCCACCCAGAATCACTACGCGCGGTTTTCCGTTCACCATGAGTCCTCAGCGAACGTGGACAGGGTTTGGGGCGTACGACGCGAGGAGCGCGTTCGGTAGGAGCCAGGCCATCGCTTGGCCTGTGTCCTCTGCTGAGAATGTCGCGGGAGTCGTCGTTCGCCCGCCAGAAAGGATCGTTCGCGATCCGCTCTCGGACCTTTCGTCTCGACCAGCTCGTGCCTGGTAGCGGAGATCTCTCTCATTCGTATGAGGGGCTGCATGAAGACCTTGTGACGTTGTTCTTCTTAGACGCTGCAAGATCAAGGCCGGGGAGTTACAAAATTCTATCACGCATGGTGCCGACTGATAGGGCTGAAACAGTTAGCCATCAGACATCCAATTCAGTCAAGCTGAAGGAGGGGCGATGTGGGCGGTATCGGCAGTGCCTCCCTTCCTGACCCGGCCTTAGCCGAGTGGGTGTGGTCGCGCGAAATGTTGCCACAGGCTTTTTCATGTTCCCACACCTTCTGTTTATACCTCGGTTTCTTAAAGAGCGATTGCGCACGCTGCGCCGCTGGAAATTCCGCTCAGTTCAAAATCAAGACGAAATTACCTCAGACTTCATTAGGTATCCATATCATATCATAACCACTCGTTATGCTTGTATTTTATGAATCAGGGGCGTTTGGTATACCCCGACAAGGGAAAAACTCATGTTTGGCACTTAATGTGCTTGTGCCGACCTGAGACGAGGAAGCGAGATGGCTCATGGGTGAGACAGATATCGTTGATCGTGTCCGGTCCGTGCTGGAGGAATGCGGCACAGCCTGTTCGCTGGACGACGTCACGCAACTGTGTTCCGACTTGACCTGGAATCAAGTGTTCTTAGCCATCGACTTTTTAAGTCGGACTGGCCAAGCCGATGTCATCTTGGATTCTAGACAGGTCCATTGGGTGCAAACCCGTCGCACAGCCGCATGAGCGCATGCCGATTGCCTCAACCGCTTACAATGCGAGACTGGAGAGACTATGGTGAAATCCAGTCTCTGGTTGGCAGCTGCGCTTCTGCTGAGCCTTACATCGGTCGTGGCTGCGGAATCCGACGCACCCACCGTTTTTCCAAACCTCTTCCCCTTTCCCAATGCCACAGGCATTCTGAAAACCTTCAATTTGTCCGGGAAGCTCGATCTGACCGGCCCTTTCTTTCAGAGTCTGGGAACCAACGGTCGCAGCTGCGCCAGCTGTCATCAGCCCGGCGATGCCTGGTCCATCTCGGCGGCGCACGTCGAGGATCGGTTTGAGCGGTCGCACGGCCTCGATCCGATCTTTCGGACCAATGACGGCTCCAATTGTGATCACAACATTGATACCGCCACGGTGGAAGCGCGTCGCCAAGCCTACAGCCTCCTGCGCACCCGCGGATTGATCCGTATTGCACTTGCAGTCCCGGCAGAGGCCGAGTTTGATGTCGTGAGCGTCAGGAACCCCTACGGCTGCAGCGAGACGAGCACACTCTCCATGTACCGACGTCCTCTGCCCTCCACCAACCTCCGGTTTCTCAGCACCGTGATGTGGGATGGGCGCGAATCTTCACCACAGACCGGCACGAAACCGATCACGTTCGCCACGAATCCCGCCGATCTGCTCTCCGACCTAGCCCACCAGGCAATGGCTGCCGCCCTCGGCCATGCACAAGCCACAACGGCGCCGACCCAAGAACAGCAAAAAGGGATCGTCGATTTTGAAATGGCGATCTCCACGGCTCAGGCGATCGATTTCGGTGCTGGGGCCCTCGATGTTCACGGCGCGAGCGGCGGTCCCATCATCCTCTCCGAGCAACCGTTTTTTATCGGCATCAACGACCCACTGGGGCTCAATCCCTTCAAGACACCTTTCACACCGGTGGTCTTCACCCTCTTCACCAATCACTGGGCTCATGTTTCCGCTCATGAGGAGCAGAGGCATCATCAGGATCGTCGGGCAAGCATCCTCCGAGGACAAACCCTCTTCAATTCACACCCCATCAACATTGTGGCGGTGGGCGGTCTCAACGATGCGACTGGTCTCCAGATTATCAATGGCACCTGCGGCACCTGTCATAATTCGTTCAATGTGGGTGACCACTCCATGGGCGCTCCGCTGAATATTGGAATTGCCGATGTAACGAACCCCTTGGGGGTAGGTTACCTCCCTGTCATCACTCTGCGTAACAAGGCAGATGGAGCGGAACTGTCCACAACAGATCCAGGCCGAGCGCTAATTACAGGAAAATGGGCCGACATTGGGAAGTTCAAAGGCCCGATTCTCCGAGGTCTGGCCGCCCGGGCGCCCTATTTTCACAACGGCTCGGCCGCAACCTTGAAGGAGGCAGTGGAGTTCTACAACATCCGCTTTGACATGGGTTTGACTCATCAAGAAATAGCCGACCTCGCCGCGTTTTTGAGTGTGCTGTAGGGACATGGACATCATCTGCTGAGGTGCCGGGCAAAGCCTTGCCCGCACCTCAGCTTCCGCGTATATCTCGTTCAAAATCCCACACGCAGGTACCTGGACATTACCGTTTCTTCTGTGATTGAATCAGGGCGCCAGGAGCCGGAATCATTGGATCAGATCGAACGAAACTATCGCGCACTCTTGTCCGTCGCCCTCGTGCTGAACTCGCAGCGCGACATGCGCAGCTTGTGGGAAGCGATTACAGTGGAGATCACCAAGGCCATCCCATGGGCCCGCGCCTCGATCACCCAATACGATCCTCAGACCGATGCATTCCGGTTTTATGTCCTCGCGACCACTGTCCCGCTGGTCGCGCTTAACCGCGATGCCATCGTCCCACGCCACGGAAGCGGGATGGGATGGGTATACGAACACAAAATCCTGCACATTCGCCCCGATCTCAAGAAAGAGCAAATCTTTCCTGAAGACAAGCTATACGCCCAAGAAGGCCTCGGACGGATGATTAATCTTCCACTGCTCGTGAAAGATCAATGCCTCGGTATTCTCAATATCGGCACTCGGGAATCGGGCGATCCCGATCCTGGAGATATCGAATTCCTCACACAAGTGGCGATGCAAATCGCCTATGCGATCGATCACGTCCAAGCCTACGAACAAATCGACCAGTTACGGAACCAATTGGCTAAAGAAAACGTGTACTTGAACGAGGAGCTGCGACTCACAAAAAATATCGACAGATTGGTAGGGGAAAGTACCGTCTTTCAGCATGTATTAACCCTCGCGCGACAAGTTGCCTCGACGCCGACGACCGTTCTCCTGACGGGTGAGACAGGGACCGGCAAGGAATTGATCGCTCAAACCATTCATGATTTGAGTCAGCGCCATCGGAAACCCATGGTGCGCGTGAATTGCGCCGCCTTTCCGGCTGGACTGGTTGAAAGTGAATTATTCGGCCACGAACGAGGCGCATTTACCGGAGCGGACCGCGCCCGTGAAGGACGATTCGAACTGGCCCATGAAGGAACATTGTTCTTGGATGAAGTCGGTGAAATGCCCTTGGAGACACAGGCGAAATTGCTGCGAGTCTTACAGGACGGGATGGTCGATCGTTTGGGTGGGAAACAGCCGATTCGAGTGGATGTTCGTCTCATCGCCGCCACGAACCGCGATCTTTCCGCCGCGGTCAAGCTCGGTACGTTTCGAGCGGATCTACTGTATCGCCTGAACGTGTTCCCGATCCGACTACCCACACTGAGCGAGCGTCCTGAAGATATTCCATTGTTAGCCCGGCACTTTCTTGAACTCTACGCAGCAAAACTCCGCCATTCCTGTACGGATATCGATCCTGATTCTTTAGAACGATTGGTGCGCTACTCGTGGCCGGGCAATGTCCGTGAATTGGCCAATGTGATTGAACGAGCCTTGATTCTTTCACGCGAGTCGATTTTGCGGATCGATGACCATCTCCTGGGATTGCATGATCGCTCGTTCACCAGCTTGCCGCCGTCCGACCTCAAAGATGTCGAACGTCGACACATTCTCCAAACCCTGGCTTTGACCGATTGGCGCATCGAAGGTCCTGACGGAGCAGCAGCACGTCTCGGCATCCCGCCCAGTACCTTGCGCAGCCGGATGAAACAACATGCGATAAAGCGACCGACCGCTAACTGAAGCACTCACCCTCCCGTCTCGTAGGAAGGCTCTCCATCCCCTTAGCATCATAGGCCTCGATCCGTCGTGAGTAGAGTCCGCGATGAACCGCGACGTATCGTGGGTTCTCAGTAATTTTCTTTTTCGGTTTAGGAAGATAATCCCTCGCAGCCCTGAAATTTCAATAGGTTGAGACTATATGGTTGAAGAGGCACATTCCTTGCTTATGCACAGCTTCTGATATTGAGGCTGCCTCACGCACCACAGTTGGCCTTTGTGCCGGAGACCTCAGCAGATGAGTAACCGAGCACACCACGTTCTGTTGAACGAGCCTTCTTATGACGACACGGGATTATCCAGAGAGCCGCTGCCTCGGATGGCACTTCATCCTCCTCAACCTCGTCTTAGGCCTAGCCCACATCGTGGTGTTGTTCAACGCCGGATCGTACGTGGCGCTGGAGCCGCACGCGGCAGGAGGCTTGGGCGGCGTGCAGGTCAGTTTCGGGCGGTGGGCGCAGACGAATTTCATGATCGCCCTGGCCCTGGGCTTTCCCCTCGCCCGCTGGTTCTCCGACCGCTATGGAGAACCACGCGTCTTTAGCGTCGCCTTCATCGCCTACGCAGTGGCATCCGCATTCTGCGCGACGGCCGACAGCATTGAAGGCTTCGTGTCGGCTCGCGTCCTTCTCGGTCTCGCCGGCGGCGTCACCTTGCCCCTGAGCCAATCCTTGCTGATCAAGGAGTATCCCGATCACCTGAAGTCGTTGGGTCTGGCAATCTGGGGGCTTTTCACGTTGACGCCCTTTACGTTGGGGCTGGTCACCGGTGGTTGGCTGGGTGATCATTGGGGCTGGCGCACCCTGTTCTACCTCAACATCTTCCTGGCGATATTGATCGCCGCCCTGGCAGCCACCTTGTTCCATGGAAGACGTCATGATGTTCGCCATGAACCATTCGACCTCGTTGGATTTGTCCTGTTGTTTGTGATCTTCGGTAGCCTTCAGACGATTTTGAACGGAGGAAACGATTTTGATTGGTTCGACGATCCGCTTTTACGTGCCATGTTGGTCGTCGTCATCGTGACTGTCCCGGTCTGGATCGTCTGGGAGCTCGGAGAACGCCGTCCGGCGATTGACCTTCGGTTATTCGCGCATCGGAATTTCTCGATCGGCTTACTCTGTCTCGGTCTGGGCTTCCTTTCGATTCAAGGATTGCTCTCCCTCTTCGTCGTTCAACTGCAGTTGTTGCTGGGCTATTCCTCCGAGCTGGCCGGTCTGGTGTTCCTGCCCATGATTCTGCTGGGCATGCCGATGATCGCCCTGATGCACGAAATCGCAAAACGGCTGGACGTCCGATGGCTGGCCTGCTTGAACAGCTTGGGATTCGCCGCCACGTTTTATTGGATCGGCCTCTACGACGATCCCCACTCCTACGATCAGATCTTTTGGCCGATGGCGCTCGAGGGGGTGTTCCTCGGCTCGTTTTTCACGCCGTTGACCGTGTTGACGTTGCACGGCCTTTCGGGTGAGCAAATGCTTCGCGCGGCGGAGACGGCCAATATTCTTCGCATCGCGTCCGGCGCGGTGGGGATTACCTGGCAAGGGATCGTCGTCTTCCGCCGTCTCCCCTTTCATCAATTGCAACTCAGCGACCATTTCGGCGGGAGAATCTCGGCTTCGTATGACGCGCTCAATCAGTTCACGGCTAAGCTCGAGGCACTCGGCTTCGATCCCGCCATGATCCAACGCAAGGTGCAACTGACGATCAAGCAGGCGGCCGGCATTCTCGCCTTGAATGACACGTTCCTCCTGTCGAGCTATCTCTGTCTGGGGATTGCGGCGCTGGTCTGGTTCGCGCATTCCAGCCGCGTGCCGCTGTTGAAGCAGGCGGAAGCCGTGCGCGAGTTGCAGGCGGAAGAGCTGATGGAGCAACCATGATCCAAGGCCGACCGACCATCCCCCCATACGTCTCGGCCTTGTGCCTGTCGGTCATGTTCGCGGTCACCGGCTGTGGTTGGTGGATCCCGAAGGGCGATCCGCCTGCTACTCATATGGTGTCGCCCAAGTTGCAGGAAACCCTTGAGGAAGTGACCAACCGGTTGCACAAATGGCCCGACGATCGGTGGTGGGAACAATTCCAAAACGCCGAGCTCAGCCAACTGATGGAGACGGCGCTGCGCGACAACCCGGGGCTCAAGGTGGCCTCGGCCCGCTTACGGGAAGCGCAAGGGCTGGCACGTGTGGAAGGCGCACGCCTTCTTCCCTTCCTGGATGCCGACGCGTCGTTGACCTACGAGCGCATCTCGCAACACGGAGTGTTCGCTGCCTTGAATGCCGAGACCGCGGGACAACGCATTCTGCTCGGCATGATCAACCCGCTCACGTTTCGGTACGAGTTCGACTTCTGGGGCAAATATCGCGCGACGCTCGAAGCGGCGCTCGGGCATGCGGCAGCCGAAGAAGCGGAATTGGCTGAAGTCCGACTCCGCCTGACCACCGGCATCGCACGTGCCTACTTCCGCGGTCATGCGCTTCATCGTCAGCTGGAATTGGTCCACGCCATCGTCGATCTACGCCGCAGGCTTCGGATTCTCGCGGAGACCCGGTCCAAACTGGGATTGGATAATGACCTGGCGGTGAAGCAAGCCGTCGCCGACTACGAAGCGGCGGTCACACGGCAGGCCTCGGTTCACGATCAATTGGACATTCAGTGTAATTTGCTCGCCCGCCTCATGGGCAAAGGGCCGGACGACGGTCGACACCTCTTCACGGCTTCTTCCCCAACCATTCCTGAGCAGGTGCCCGTCCCTGAGCACCTCTCGATCGGATTGCTGGTCCACCGGCCTGATTTGGCCGCGGCACTGTATCGCGCGTACTCCGCCGCTCGGGTGGTGAAGGTCGCAAGGACGCAGTTCTACCCGACGATCGATCTGACCGCCTTCGTCGGCTTCAATGCGTTGACGTTCACCAAAGGTGCCGATAAGTTGGCGAATTTCCTGTTCTCGGGACAGAGCTTTTCCTACGGCATCGCCCCGGGCCTGCGCTTGCCGATCTTTGAAGGCGGCCGCTTGCGAGGCGAACTGGCGACGCGCCGGGCGGAGTACGATACCGCAGTGGAACTGTACAACGACACGCTGCTCGACGCTTTGCGGGAAGTCGCGGACAGTCTGAGCGCGTGGCAGGCGACGCGCGAGATGCTGGAATCGCATCATCGCTTGGTGACGTCGCTCAGTGAGGAGTGGCGTCTCGCAAAAGTACGGGTCGTGTCCGGACTGGACGACGACCGGGAAGTTCTCCGCCATCGCTACCCGGTGCTGGAACAGGAATATGCTCTGCGGGCGCTGGAGAGCGATCAACTCGTCGCGGTGGTGGATCTCATTGAAGCATTAGGCGGCGGATACAACAATCCCGATGTCGAAAAGAAGCCGAAGGAGCCGACGAGCTGAACGTATGAGCGACAGCCATTCCATTCCCCCACCGTCCCCGCAACTGATTGAAGAGTCGCTGCACGCACAACGCACCCGGCGGCTGTTGATCGTGGCGCTCGTGCTGAGTCTGGCAGGCTTCGCCTATGGCGGATATTGGTGGACGTCGGCCCGGCATTGGGTTCAAACCGACAATGCCTACGTGACCGGCAACCTCGTGCCGGTCACCGCGCAGGCCAACGGCATCATCACGCAGGTGCTGTTCGAAGAAACTCAGTTCGTGAATCGAGGCGATGTGCTGGTCCGTCTCGATGCGAACGAAGCCACTGCGGCGCTGGGACAGGCGCGCGGTCGACTCGGCGACGCGGTCCGGCGCATCAACTCGCTCTTCATCACGCAACGGCAATTGGCCGACAAATTGGCGGCTCGCAGGGCGAGATACGACGTGATCCGCCACGACATGGATCGGTACGGTCGAGCGGTGCCCAGCGGAGCCGTGTCGAAGCAGATTCTCCAGAATGCGCAGGATCACTTGCGGGCATTGGAAGCGGATGTGCGGGAAACACAGGCTGAATACGACGCGCTCGACGCTCAGATCGGCGGCACGACAGTGATGGAACATCCGACAGTCGAGCTGGCGAAGCATGAGTTCATCCATGCCCATCTCGAATATGCGCGACAGCAGATCCGAGCGCCGGCGTCCGGATACGTGGCGAAACGTAAGGCGCAGGTCGGCGAACGGGTCAAGCACGGCACGAACCTCATGACGATCGTTCCGCTGGACCATCTCTGGGTGGAAGCCAACTTGCGAGAAACCGACTTGGGGAACGTCCGACCGGGTCAACCGGCCGAAGTGCGCGTGGACCTCCACGGCGGCAAACACACGTTTCGCGGCACTGTGGAAGGGCTGGTACCAGGCACGGGTAGTCCGTTCGCGCTTTTACCGCCGGACAACTCCACCGGCAACTTTATCCACATCATCGAACGAGTACCGGTACGGATCGCGCTGGAAGCCGAAGAACTGCGAGAGCATCCGATTAGGCCCGGCCTGTCAACGGTCACCAAAATCCGCGTCAGCGATGTCGGGCAATCCATCTGGTCGTCTCTGGCGAAAGCCGACAGCGAGGAATATCAGACCGACGTCTATGACAACGAATTGATGGACGCAGAATCGCTGGCACAAGAAGTCATGAGGACCAATATGGTGTCCCGAATCCCTTCATCCGTGTCGACGTCAAGCGACTAACCCAGGCGCCGACACACCGGTTGTTCGGACGATCTCAAGTCGGCGGGCGAGAAGCGATGAGGACATGTGGGCATGATCGGCATGTCTCAGCGACCATCGCCCAACGGAACGAGCCGATTGTGCGGCGGATCCATGGGCAGAAAGCGGAACATCTTTTCATGCGCTATCGCCGGATGGGGTTCTGATTAGGTACCTCTTGCTGCTTGATGCACAACCTTTCGCTCTACGACCTCATGCACCCCACCAGCCACCAGGTGTTGAACGAGGTTGTAAAAGATGATCGGCACCATGACACGGGGATACGAGGCGAGGACAAGCGAAGCTAACACCAATCCAGTCCCATTGTTATTCATCCCCAATCCATACATCAGCGAGATCCCTTCAGCATCATCGACCTTGAAGAGTCGACTCAACCCATAGCCAGATGCAAATGCCGTGAAACAGAGGCCCGCCGTGATGGCCAACGTCACCGCCAAGAAGTCGTAATCTCGGTCTGCTACTGCCTGGGGAAGTGACACTGACCCGTTCGAATAGTTCAACAACAATAAGACAATGGAATTGATCAATTTGAGGAACGGCATGATCGCCGTCAGGTGAGTTTCAGACACAACGAAGCGCACACCAAGGCCCAGGAGAGAAGGCAACACGATCCAAAGACCCAGGAATGCCCCCGATCCGTACGCGGCGAGATGGTGTATAACCGTCTCATATTCCTCCGTGGCCATCTCTCCGAATGCATACAGAGCGATAGGCGTCAGCACAGGACTGAGTACGGTCGAGGCGAGGACTAATCCCAAGCTCAATGCGAGATTGCCATTGGAGTTCTGGGCCCAGGCAGTTGAGGCTCCGGCAATCGGCATGGCAGCCACCAACGCCAGCCCGATCAAGATGTGTTGGGCTTCCACCGGGTTGTGCCACAGCCGCATGATGAAGGTGACCAGAAAGATATAGGCCATGGGGATGATGAGATTCGCGGTGAGCCCCGCAAGCAATACCTTGGTTTTCTGGGCCAGAGCTGTGAGGTGCGAGGTCTTGACGCCCAGTCCCGCGTTGAACATCAATGTCGCCAGTAGAAGCAGGAGTAAGGAGACATGGAGCTGCTCGTTGAAGATTTGAAGATCACCAAACGTAAGGTTCCGAATCCATAGGCCGGCTGTCGGCCACATGGCGGAAATGGCATACGCGCCGATCAAAAACCAAAGCAGGTGATGATGGATGAACTGAGTCGAGGCGAGAAGGCTGACGTTGCGGTGATCCATTTTATCGTTCTTAAAACAGGTCACCGGTAGGATCATGGCATAGCGCGAAGTATGTGTCCATAAAGGAGAAACGACATGCGCCCGTGTAGACGAGCAAATCAAGATGGACTACATGGCGGTCAAAGATCAGGTCAAGGCTTACGTTTCGGAAGACGGATATGCCACGACGATTCAGCGAGTCTCGGATTAATTATCAGCTGCTGACCAACCCAATCTGTATCGTGGAGCAAGCCGCTCAATGACTTCGGCGGTTGTGGCGACTTCGCCAAAGATGCCGCCTTCCACGCCGATCATGGCTAATGAAGCTTTGTGTAGGTCGGGATCACCCGAAGCGCAGGCATCGCTCACAGTGATACAGCGGTAGCCGAGGTCGATTGCAGCACGCAACGTCGAGCTGACGCACACTTCTGTGGTGACGCCCGTTAGAATGAGTGTTTCAACGCCGCGCTTCGTCAGCATCTGTTGTAATCCCGTATGAGCAAACGCGCTATAGCCAGGCTTGTCGATAACTGATGCATAGGCATCCACTTGCTAAACCTTACTGTGGAGAAAATCAACACGTCCACCACACGTTGTCCGTGAATGTGATCGAAGAGGCCGCCGAATAGCAGAAGGATATCGCAGCCAACAAACGAGTGCGCGATGAAGCCTATCCGGCCGACAGCGTCTTCGGTCGCGCCGCTCAGCGACACGCATATGTCGTACTACGCGCAACATCGACGACCAGCTCCTCAGACGCCCTGGACAACTGACCGACGTTCAGGAGAAGACGCAACTCGTACGCTTCGGACTCGAAACCCTTATTTCACGCGAAGCCGCGAAGCGGCTTGCTCGACTGGGCGGCAGCGAACCCTAATTGAAAGGCATCCGCCGGCGTCGCCCCGCCTAGGTATGCCCACTCTGGTCGACACCTCCCTGTGGATCGACCACTTTCGTACCAATTCCTTCGCCCTCCGACGGCTGCTGGACGATGACCTGGTCATGTGCCACCCGCTCGTCATCGGGGAAATTGCCTGCGGCAACTTGAAACATCGATCTGAGGTGCTCGAGTCTCTGGCCGCGTTGCCTACCACGCCCATCATTGAATATCAGGAACTCCTGACTTTTATCGCAACCCATAAGCTCTTCGGACAGGGTTTAGGATGGATCGACGTACATCTCCTCGCCTCGACAATGCTCCGGCAGGCGACACTCTGGTCTCTCGATCAGCCTCTACGACGGGCTGCCAGAAGACTGCGCTGTCATTTTGAATCGCCCGACTGATCGATCGTTCCCTACGCTTCACAATCGGAACAATTCGGATCAGACAAAGGTATCCGACCCTTTATAAATTCCCTCACTTGCCGTTAGCGACCGTTCCTTTCTGCTGCACCCAATAATCCGCTGTTTCCATTGGATGTATGACAACCCATATCTCCAGCCACCTGGGCCTACCCGCCCGCGCCCCACCGCGTGCCCCTCGTCGAGTCAAGCTATTCTAGACAATCTAACAGCCGAAAACCGCCTGCCAAACGCAAGCCGACGGCGCCGCTCGCCCGCAGTCCGAGCGAGCGACGCGATAAGGAATCTTTCGCGCGCTTACCGACTACTCCCCCGCCGAGCCGGAGCGCTACAATAGTGGGTTTTTCATCACGCAGAAAAAGAATTGACACCTCTCCTGGTCTTGGGCTATAGCTCCGCCATAGAAAAGGCCGTTTAAAAATCCTATCCCTACTTTCTCCAGGCGATGGCGTATGGCATCGGTAAGGAAATCGGGAGAAACTGCGGCCACAGCCACTGCCGCCCACGGGAGGGCCAAATGGCAGCGCCTAAGCAGACTGTGCCCCCGCCTTCCAAAGGCGTGCCGAACCAGACGTCGGATGACGACTTTGCGGCGGAACCTGCGCCCACTACCGATCCTCCAAAGACCTATGCGGTGACACTGGTCTTCGATACGGAGAAAGGTGTCCGGCTTGCGCAGCCCAAGCGTTATCCCGTCGTCGTGTCGGCGCAGCTCGCGCGCGTTCTGGTGCGCGCGGCCAGTATTGCTCCAACTTCCGAACCACCGCTTCAATTCAGCACGCTGCTGATAGCGATGCTGGTCGACGAGGACAAACGCCTCGAAACGCAGCTCAAGTCTCTGCAGGGGGTGAATTTCGAGGCCATTGCACGCAAGCGAGCCTACAACGAGGCATCGCTTCGCAGTCTCAACGAAGGCACGCTCAGGGGCGATTACCTCGCTTCGATGTCGGCGCGCGAGGCTCTCGAGGAAACCGAGCGAATTGCGCGCGCGACATCCGGCCCGGTTCTCGACATCCGGCACCTCAATGCGGCCTACCCCATTCTCGAAAAATGGCACTTGAAGGACTTCGCCGATTTCCAGATCGATCGACTCGACTGGGCGCGTGCCGTGGGCTCGGACATGGCGCGACAGTTTCCAGTCGAGCGGACTTACTGGATGCGATACGCGGATCGCGCCGCGCCTGTACCGCTCACCTCGTTCAGCGCCGACGTGTACACGCAGGAAGACCTCCTGGGCATCGATCGCAGCGTCGATGCGCTGGCGCTCCTCATGGCCTCCACGCGCACGGTGACGCCGCTCGCCATCGGCGTGTTCGGCCCCTGGGGCTCGGGCAAGAGCTTCTTCATGCGTCACCTGCAGAAGCGGATCGTTGGGCTCCGCAAGGACGAGCAGGACCGGATCGACTCGTGGGTGGAGAAACGAGAGAAAAAATCCGCGAAACCGGAGGATGCACCTCTCTACTTCGGCGAAATAGCACAGGTGGAGTTCAACGCCTGGCACTACAACGAGGGCAATCTCGTCGCGAGTCTCGTCGAGCAGCTGTTCCGCAATCTCCGGATCCTGCCCAACGACGGCGACAAGGAGCTCGACGCACGGCGCGCGAACATGCTGATGCAGCTCAAGGTACTGAACAGTGATCTGACTACGGTCGAAGCGACCGTCGCAACCGCGAAACAGAACGTCGAAACCGCCAAGACGAACGTAGCCCACGCCGCAAGGGATGCCGCGGTGGCGAAGCACCAGGTCGACCAGCATGCACAGCAAATCAAGATCGAGAACGATGCATTGAAGTCAGAGCTCGGCAAACTCGATGACGCATTGAAGGCAGCCAGGCTCGAACCGGGCCACGTCGACCCCAACGCCGTAATTGCCGTGGCGTTCGGCCCGCTCGCGCCGTTTTTTGCGAAAGTTCAGGGCGCCAGCGAGGACGCGCGCAATCGGGTCTTCGATTGGAAAGAATTCTTCGGCCGGGTTTTCAGCACCAAAGGCCTCGTGATCATCGCCCTCTGCCTGCTGGTGCCCCTGGTGTTGACGCTCAAGGATGTGCTCGAAGCGCAATGGTCGGCCTTGATGGGTTCCGTGGCGGCTATTGTCACCGCGCTCGGCAGTGCCCTGGATGTATTCAAGCGCAGTCGCCAGCAGTTCGAAGCGAAGCTCGCGGCGCTCGATGCCGAGCAGGACCGACGCGCGGAGGAGGTTCGAAAGAACATTCAGCAACAGCAACTAGCCCTCACCGAAAACGCCAAGCAAAAGATTGCGGCGCTCAGCGCCGATCTCGAGACGCGCCGCAAGAATCTCGCAGAATGCGAGACGGCAATGAATCTCGCGGCCAGCAACCTTGCAGCCCGTGCGCAGGTACATGACGCACGGCTGCTCGAACGCGTCACAGCGGAGAAGAAAGTGCGTGCGGCGGAGGCGGAACTCGAACGGTTGTCGAGCGCGCTGCTGCTGGAGGAATTCATCACGGAACGCGCGAGTACCGACGAATACCGCAAGCAGCTCGGATTCCTGGCCCTGGTGCGCCGGGATATCGAGCGATTGTCAAAGCTGATCGATGACGCGAATCGGGAATGGCTTGCGACGGACAACTCGAAAGGAAAACCTTCGATCAATCGCATCGTGCTCTATATCGACGATCTCGACCGCTGCAAGGAAAGCACCGTGCTTGCCGTACTCGAAGCCGTGCACCTGCTGCTGGCGTTCCCTCTGTTCGTCTGCGCCGTGGCGGTGGACCCGCGCTGGGTGGAGAAATGCCTGCGCGAGGCCCGTAAGCAGATGTTCATTGACGAAGATGCACCCAGTGGCCAGGTACCGACCGGAGCGACCGCGACCGTCGGCGACTACCTGGAAAAGATCTTCCAGATTCCCATCTGGATGTCGCCGATCGAGAGCCAGACTCGAGCGACCCTGGTCAACTCCCTGCTCGGACCAACCGCGGCTCCCGCTGCCAGGGCAACTGGCAATGGTGCCGACCACACCGCGACGGCGCAGGAGGATCAACCCGCCCAGGCAGGCGCGTTCAACACACTGGTGGCTTATGCGCGCGAGCGACCCGACCCGCTCAAGATACTTCCCGAAGAGGCAAAATTCGTCGGTGAGATTGCCGACCTGCTCAGCGACCGGCCGCGCGCCCTCAAGCGCTTCGTCAATACGTATCGTTTGCTGAAGGCGAGTCTTCCGGATATCGAGCGAACGGACTTCGTGACCGAGGATGCCTCGAGCCCGCATCGAGCCTGCCTGATTCAGCTCGCGTTCTTCACGAGCCATCCACGATTGGCGTCGGAGCTGGTTTCGAAGCTCGAGGCCGAGGCCACTGCCGCGAACGGTGCCTTGAGTCCGGCTCCGAAGGTTCAAACGACGTTCGGAGGTTGGCTCGAAAAGACGTTCCAGGAGAAATCACCGGTGCGCAAGGCACTCGAAGAAATCCCGGCAAGCAAGGCGATTTCGCTGCAGGTCTTCCAGCGGTGGCTACCGCTGACGAGCCGCTATCTTTTTCACCGCGCAAGCTAGCGCGAGGTTTCACCTCGCCAGCCTGGCGCGGCAGGAGCGATTAGCGGCGGCGGCCGGTCACCAGGTTGATCGGGCGGCCGAAGATCCCCCGACGGAAGCCGTCAACTTGCATTGCAGCGCGCGGATTCGTGTTCTGACGGCGCATTTCCGCCAGCACATCGGGCGGGAGATTGATCCGGAATTCGCCGCTGGCAGCCGTGTCGTTACGCATTTTTCTGAGACTCCGCTCTCGTTGGACCGTTTCTTCTGCGTCACCGGCCGCTTCGGGCAGGTGCGCGTATGCAGTTTGCTTAACCATGATCCGTACATAGTGTGCCGGGATTCACACTGTTTCCAATGTCGCAAATTGCGCACTTCATTATGTTCGGGTCTGATTGGTGTGTAGGCGCGGCGCGAGTCCATTCGCTACAAAATTCTGACACACCTTTGCCGACATCCCTGTCGTCCGCGCACTGTGATATTGCGCACGCCGCGTGAAATGCGACAGCGCGATTCCGCGTGAAATCGCGCAGATTCAGCCCCATGAAGAAAATCGTGATGTAGCTGGTGATCGCACTGGCCGGAACCTACGGCACCGCCGCGGTGAACCTGTCCGAATCCGGTGCAAACCGATTTCTGAACGACCTCGAGCATCTCTCGCTGTCGGCTCAGGGCAAGGAATACTGTGCACGCCTGCACGACGACCTGAAAGTTTCCACCCAGGACCACAGCGCCGATCCGCCGGCGGATTTCGAGGGCGGCCGCGACGAGTTCTGCAACTATGTGAGCGAAGCGGCGAAGGGCATGGACCTGCTCGGTGCGGGCACTCACGTGACACGCGATGATTTCACCGTCACGCGCAGCTGGCTGCACCTGTGGACGGCCCACGTCAGCTACAACGAGGACCGCATCACTACGATGTCACGCGTGAACGTCACTCTTCACAGTGGTGCTCGACGGTGTGTACTTAAACCGCGACGGCGCGGCGGTCTACGAGGCGGCGCCTCCCACGGTGGAAGAGCTTGAATTTCCACTCGCCAAGATCATCACGCGCACCATGCGCCTATTGACGCGCCTGGGGGCTCTCATTAAGGAAACCGACCAGACGTACCTCGCCGAAACGGACACCGATGGGGCGCTCAAATCCCTGCAAGCCGCCTCGTGCGCCTATCGTATTGCGCTGGGTCCGCGCGCCGGTCAAAAAGTGCTGAGCTTGCAAAGCCTGCCGAGCGTAACCAGGCCGTCCAGCCCAGAGCTGCGAGTCAACGCGCACGGCTTTAGCTTCCATGCGGCGCTGCGCTGGCGCTCCGATGAGCGCGCAGAACTCGAACAGCTCTGCCGCTATATCACCCGGCCGCCCATCGCTAACGAACGGCTCAAACGTAATCACGCCGGCCAAGTCGTGCTGCAACTGAAGAGTCCCTACAAAGACGGCACCCCCCATATGGTCATGGAGCCGCTGGAGTTCATGGAGCGTCTGGCGGCCCTGGTGCCGCGCCCGCGTTTACATCTGATCCGCTTCCACGGCGTGCTGGCGCCCAACGCGAAGTTGCGCCGTCAAATCGTTCCCGCTCCGGCAGAGCGTGCCGCCGCGCCCCCGACCGATCACGCGTCTGCCCAGGGAGAAGCGCCGCGCATGAGCTGGGCCCGGCTGCTCAAACGGGTCTTCGACATCGACATCGAACACTGCCCGAACTGCAGCGGCGCTTTGAAGATCATCGCCGCCCCTTCGTCAGGCTCAGGACAGGCATCGAAGCTCCGCTAGTGATCGTCAAGATCCTCAGCCACCTGGGCCTACCGCATCAAACAAAGGGTCGCCCATCTCGAAGGCTCCGGTCAAGCGGGCACAGTCCATCGTGCCCCTCCCATTCTGCGAAGGGGGCAAGATCTCAGACGATGTCTCTCCTCGCCATGCCGGTCACGTGACTCCGTCGCATCCCGGTTGTCTTCGTCAGTGGTGTTAGCTCTCAGCTGAGCCGCACCAGTCACCCATCAGGATCAAGGCACAGGAGCGAGCCTCATGGAGAATCGACTCCAACCCCTGGCACGTCGTGCCCCAGACCACCGTCGGTTCCCGGTCACGTCCACCGGATAGAGGCACAGGATGTCTGGCTGCCAGCGGGCTGGCGCCACCCCCGTGCTGGCTCATGACCGAGGCGTCCCAGTCCCCCACACCACAGGCAAGGGAGAAGACGGGGTGGCAACTGAAGCGAATCGGGAGTGCGGGATCGAGCCCCAACCCCTTTGCGAGCTCCCAGTTCCACCCCTGCTCCGTTCACGGTCAGCCGAAGGCGCGCGCCAGATCGAACGACACCTGCTCGCGCAACAGGTGATCACAGGTCCGCGCCAATTGATGCGCCACGGCCTTGAGCGCCACCAACGGATGCGTCCGCGCCTGCTTCCGCTGATAATACTTCCGAATCACGCCTTCATAGCGAATGGCGAAGTGAGCCGCTTCAATAAACGCCCAGCTCAAATACTTGTTGCCGTTTTTTGTATTGCCTGCCCCTTTGCGTTTACCGTTGCTCACGTGCTCGCTGCCGACGCAGCGACAATAGGAGGCGAAGTGCCCGACGGTCGCAAACCGCCGCATGTCGCCGGCTTCCATGACCTGGGTTGTCAATAGTGGACGCCATGAATTGCCGCCTCACGCCGCCAGCTGTTGACGAGCCCACTGCTGGGCAAACACCGCGGGCGAGCAATTTCCCAGCCTGGAATGCCGACGCTGACGGTTATAGAAGAGCTCGATGTACTCCGTGATCTCTCGCCGAGCCTGCTCCCGTGTTTCATACCGCCGGTGGTGCACCAGCTCATTCTTGAGCGTTCCCCAGAAACTCTCCATCGGCGCGTTATCATAGCAGTTGCCCTTCCGACTCATAGACGGGGTCAGGCCGAACTGCCGCAATTGCGCTTGATAGTCCTGGGCACAATATTGAGAGCCGCGATCAGAATGATGAATGAGCCCCGGGGCCGGGCGCTTGGTGTCGAGAGCGTTCCTGAGCGCCCCCTGCACCAAGTCCGTCGTCATCCGCGCCCCCATCGCATGCCCAACCACCTCACATGTATACAGATCTTTGATCCCCGCCAGATACAACCACCCTTCTGCGGTGGGGATATACGTGATGTCGGTGACCCAGGTCTCGTTCGGGCGCGTGGCGACAAACGTTTGGGCCAAGACATTCTCCGCCACCGGCAGCGAGTGCTTTGAATCCGTCGTGGTCGTGAACCAGCGCACCTGTTTGCAACGTAGTCTCAGTTTCTTGCGTAGCCGTTTGATGCGTCCGACCCCAGCGGGGAACCCATCCTCACGCAATTCCGCTTGGAGACGTTCCGGCCCATAGGTCTGCCGGGTGCGCACATGCGCGGCCTGGATCGCCACTTCTAGGCGCGCGTTCTCCTGAGCGCGCTTCGAGGGACGGCGCGTGCGCCAGGCATAGTACCCACTTCGGGACACCTCCAGCACCCGACACAACACACTCAGGGGATACTGGGGCCGCAGCGTCCTCATGAGCGCGTACCGGGCAGCTGCGCCTTGGCAAAGTACGCGGTGGCTTTTTTTAAGATGTCGCGCTCCATCCGCGCCTCGGCCAGGTCGCGCTTCAGCCGAGAGACCTCGGCCTCCAGCTCTGTCACGGGCCGTCGGCTCTCCCCCAGCGTCGCGAGCTGACCGCGCCGGGCTCGACACACCCAGTTCTCGAGCGTCTTGCCCGACATGGCCAGGCGTCTTGCTACCTCTGGAATCGTCAACTTCTGTTCCAGGACCAGCTGCACCGCTTGCTCACGGAACTCCTTCGTATACTGCTGTCGCGGAACTCGTTCCATCTCACACCTCCAGACCTCAGATCATAGGTTGAAGGCGTCCACTTTTTCGAGCCTAGCACACCAAGAGAATGGTGCCCGCCAAGATGGGGCCGATGCCGGGGACGGTCTGCAACAGCGCATAGCCGGGCTGGGTCCGCCCGGCTTCTCGGACTCGGTTCTCGATCGTACGCCCCTCGTGCTCCAGACACGCCAGGACCGCCAACAAACTCATGACTGCCTGCACCTGTTCGGGAAACGGCACGAGGGTCTGAATGTGTTCGGGGGTCAGTGCCCGGAGTCGCGGCAGAGAGAGGCGGCTCCCGGTGAGCCGCGTGAGCAGACTTTGCAGACTGAGCACCACCATGGTTTTGTGTCGGACGAGTTGACTGCGTTTGCGGAGCAGATCTCGGATGGCCCGTTCTGCCTTGGGATCAATATAGCCGGTGGGAAGGATGCCCAGGCGGAGCAGGTGGGCTAACCACTGCGCATCGTGCTGATCGTCAACGTGCTTGAGCCCACTACACTGTGGAAGCGCGGGCGCATGGGCCAAGTGCACGCGGTAGCCGGCGTCCATGAGGCCATCAACCAACCAGTACCAATTATAAGTGGATTCGACCGCCGCACCCTGGACCGTAGCTCGATACGGCTCCAGCGTCGCGAGGATCACCGGCAGGCGACTGGGACAAGATGGACAAGACACAACAGGACGCTCGCCTACAGAGTCATTGGGGCTATTGGGGGATCGAAGGGCCTAAACATTGGGCCATGTTGAGCCCGCAATATATGACGTGCGAAGCCGGCTCTGAGCAATCGCCCATCAATATCCACGCGCCTCACCATTCCAATACGCAAGAAACGCTGGCGTTCGATTACAAACCGACTCCTGTTCACGTCGCCAACAACGGTCATACCATCCAAGTGGACTATAAATCGTACAGCGTGCTGCATGTGAACGACCGGACTTACCGCCTTCGGCAGTTTCATTTTCATGACCCCAGTGAACACGAGATTGAGGGAGTCCGTTACCCGATGGAGCTTCATCTCGTGCACCAGGATCCTAGGGGGCATATCGTCGTGGTCAGTGTCTTTCTGGAGCTCGGTGCCGCAAATCCTTGGATCGCCAATATCTGGAACTGGATGCCTAAAACGACGACCAAGGTGTTCACACCGCTCTTCATAAACGTCGCAGAGATTCTCCCGTCAAATACTCACCATTATACGTACAAGGGTTCCTTAACCACACCGCCTTGTACCGAGGGAGTGCAGTGGATTCTGCTGGAAAAACCCGTTCAGATATCTGCCGATCAACAGAAGCGGTTGGCGGACATTGTCGGAGAGAATGCTCGACCGGTGCAATCCATCCATGGACGGGACGTGGAGGAGTATTAGCATGAATCCCCAGTCATCGGATGACGTGAATCAGGCTCGGATCACCCCTGTTCGGCATCATGTGCTAGGCTCGAAAAAGTGGACGCCTTCAACCTATGATCTGAGGTCTGGAGGTGTGAGATGGAACGAGTTCCGCGACAGCAGTATACGAAGGAGTTCCGTGAGCAAGCGGTGCAGCTGGTCCTGGAACAGAAGTTGACGATTCCAGAGGTAGCAAGACGCCTGGCCATGTCGGGCAAGACGCTCGAGAACTGGGTGTGTCGAGCCCGGCGCGGTCAGCTCGCGACGCTGGGGGAGAGCCGACGGCCCGTGACAGAGCTGGAGGCCGAGGTCTCTCGGCTGAAGCGCGACCTGGCCGAGGCGCGGATGGAGCGCGACATCTTAAAAAAAGCCACCGCGTACTTTGCCAAGGCGCAGCTGCCCGGTACGCGCTCATGAGGACGCTGCGGCCCCAGTATCCCCTGAGTGTGTTGTGTCGGGTGCTGGAGGTGTCCCGAAGTGGGTACTATGCCTGGCGCACGCGCCGTCCCTCGAAGCGCGCTCAGGAGAACGCGCGCCTAGAAGTGGCGATCCAGGCCGCGCATGTGCGCACCCGGCAGACCTATGGGCCGGAACGTCTCCAAGCGGAATTGCGTGAGGATGGGTTCCCCGCTGGGGTCGGACGCATCAAACGGCTACGCAAGAAACTGAGACTACGTTGCAAACAGGTGCGCTGGTTCACGACCACGACGGATTCAAAGCACTCGCTGCCGGTGGCGGAGAATGTCTTGGCCCAAACGTTTGTCGCCACGCGCCCGAACGAGACCTGGGTCACCGACATCACGTATATCCCCACCGCAGAAGGGTGGTTGTATCTGGCGGGGATCAAAGATCTGTATACATGTGAGGTGGTTGGGCATGCGAGGGGGCGCGGATGACGACGGACTTGGTGCAGGGGGCGCTCAGGAACGCTCTCGACACCAAGCGCCCGGCCCCGGGGCTCATTCATCATTCTGATCGCGGCTCTCAATATTGTGCCCAGGACTATCAAGCGCAATTGCGGCAGTTCGGCCTGACCCCGTCTATGAGTCGGAAGGGCAACTGCTATGATAACGCGCCGATGGAGAGTTTCTGGGGAACGCTCAAGAATGAGCTGGTGCACCACCGGCGGTATGAAACACGGGAGCAGGCTCGGCGAGAGATCACGGAGTACATCGAGTTCTTCTATAACCGTCAGCGTCGGCATTCCAGGCTGGGAAATTGCTCGCCCGCGGTGTTTGCCCAGCAGTGGGCTCGTCAACAGCTGGCGGCGTGAGGCGGCAACTCATGGCGTCCACTATTGACAACCCAGGTCATCACGACGCTTGATAACGGTTTCAGGGAGGACATCATGACGCTGTCCATGCCTGTTCGGCGCTCGACTCTGCACCCTTGTGTTGGCAGCCGGCCTATCGGCCGGCTGTCACGGGGCCTAATGACCATACCCCTTCTCTGCGGAATGTTTGCTTGTCAGTTCCCTCATCACGGGGTGGAAGGGGCGCGCATCAATGACAAAGCCAAAGCGCAGACTGTGACATTCGGCGGCGGCCCGCACAGGCAGTCACCTTCCGGACAGATTCTGCAGGCCCGCGAGGTCGATCCGCAGAAAGAAGCGGAGCTGCTGACCCCGCCGTTCACACTGGAGAAGTTGGGCAATCTGGCGCTTCGGTTCAATCCCACCCTCGCCCAAGCGGTCGGGCATGTGGAGGCGGAAGAAGCCAAGGTGTTGCAGGCCGGGCTCTACCCCAATCCGATCCTGGGTTTTTCAGGCGTGCAGTTCTTTCTTCCTTCCGGCGGCCCCATCTTCATCGGCGGCTACGCGCAACAAACGTTCATCTCCGGGGGCAAGCTGCGCCTGAGCCGCGAGAAGTTCTTGATGCGCGCCTCGTTGGCGGAAATCGAGGCACTCGAGCAGATGTTCAGGGTGACTAACAGCATGCGGATCAACTATTTCACCGTGCTCGGCGCGCAACGCATCTTGCAGATCCAGAAGGAGCGCCTTCAATGGGCGCAGGATCAGCTCGTCATGGCGCAGGGAAGGTTCAACAAAGGCGTTGTCGATGGCGCCGTTGTCCAGCACCTTCAGATCGTCCTGCAGGAACGGGAGTGGAAGGTCCTGGAAGCGGAAAACAGCCTGCGCATGCATTGGGAGAATCTCGTGACCAGCATCGGGAAGCTGCTCCCCCTAAGCCCGCTGGAAGACAACCTCGAAGCAGACCTGACGCCGCCGCTCGAATTCGACAAGGAACTGGAGCGGATGCTCGACGCAAGTCCCGAGCTGGCGCATGCGGAGCTCTTCGTGAAGTTCGATCACATCAAGGTCCAGCGGGAACAGGTCGAGCCGATCCCTAACCTCACGATCGTCGCGGGCGGCGGCGTGAACCACGAAGGGGCCCCCCGAGCGGGACCTGGGCCCTGGAATGTGGCTAATGTGGATGTGTCCATCAACCTGCCGATCTTCGACCGGAACCAGGGCACGATTCAGCAAGCCAAGGCGGCTCTCAAGAATGCACAGTACGAAATCACACGCATGCAATTGGATTTGCGGCGCCGGCTGGCTGATGCATTCGGGATGTATCTGACCTCGCTGCAGTACGTGCGGGCTCTGCAGAGCGCCATTCTCCCGCAGGCCGAAACACGCTACACCGCCCAGCTCAAAAGCTATCAAGAGAATCGGGCGAACTGGCGAGCGGTGCTGGAGGCGCAGGACGAGCTCTTCGCGCAAAGACAGAACCATGTCGTGCGTCTGGTGCAACTGCACATCCCCCGCGTGTTGATCAAGGGGTTTCTCTTGAGCGGTGGGCCGCCGCCCGTCGGCTTGCCCGGAGATCCCTTCCGGAACGCCAATGGCTTGACGCCGGCCCCGGCTCCCGACATCCCGGGCCATATCACCGCGACGCCGAAGCCGCGTTAAAAAATGAAATAGGTCAAACAGTCGACACCGACTCTCTGCGGTGCCATCGAAGATGTAGCCAAGGAGAACATGCCATGAGAATTCTCGATGACCCAAGCCACTGTCATCCTGATCCGTCCGCGGTACTCGAACAGCGAATGGTCGACATGCAGGTGGAACGGTGGAGCGGCTCCGATGTGTTGCACGACCAAGATCTGTTGGCGGTCGAAGAGGCGCTCGAGATTCGTCTTGTGTACGGTGCTACACACCGGCGCACACGTAAGACGATCTCCGTGACGATGCGGACTCCGGGCAACGATCTGGACTTGGCTGTCGGATTTCTCTTAGCCGAAGGCCTCATCCGTTGCCCCGAGGACGTTCAAACAATGCAGCACTGCGGCCCTCCCGCGGGATCGCTCCGGCTCAGGAACGTCGTGCTCGTCGAACTGCGGTCCGAGGCGAAGATTGACCCGACCGGTCTGGAACGACATTTCCTCTCTACGTCAAGCTGTGGTGTCTGCGGAAAGGCTTCGATCGAGGCCCTGCCGCCCTTGCGCCGAACCCGATTATCGGATGGTTTCGTCGTGGCTGCTTCCATCATCCACGACCTCCCCGACATGCTGCGTCACTCGCAGATGGTATTCGATTCTACCGGAGGCTTGCATGCAGCCGCGCTCTTTGACCGGTACGGACGGCTGCACGATGTGAAAGAAGATGTCGGGCGGCATAACGCTCTCGACAAACTGGTAGGCCGGCAGTTTCTCGATGGCATGGTCCCCTTGTATGACCGAGTGCTCCTCGTGAGCGGACGCGTGGGCTATGAACTGGTCCAAAAGGCGATCGCAGCCGGCATTCCGATCCTGGCCGCCGTCGGCGCTCCGTCGAGCCTCGCAGTAGATCTTGCGAAGGATGCCAATATGACGCTGGTCGGCTTCGTGCGGGATGGTCGCTTCAACATCTACAGCGCCTCTCAACGAATCTGTGACATCAACGAATCTGCAACAGGACTGGTGACAGCTGACAACCTTCTCACCTCAGGGGTGAACTCTGAGCGCAGAAAAATTCCCGATGTCCCAGAGGACCAATAGAAACGGCACACCATGGCGAACTATCAGCAAAAGACCGGGACTCGAATTCCTCAATGTCCGAGCATGGGAGGCGGTCCTTTGAGTTGTTCGTGTGAGATGTCTGCTGATCGCCAATCAGCGGTCCTGAAGAACTTCCGAACGAAATCAATGCGTAATGGGACTGATCAAGGTGGAAGAAGTAAATTGAAGTCATCATCACCCTGAAGTCGAATGATCCAGTCGTCGGCTATAACCAATGGCCAAAATGTAAGACATGACGGGTACTCTCTACCCCATGCTCAAGGTCTTGCAATCATACATTGGGACCTTGTCGGTATGGATACCCACCGTGGAACCGGAGAGGAGAACAAACAAACATGTCACTATCTGAATGGACAGGTCGTGCCGCGACAGTCGCCGCACTTGCCGTTGCTGCACTCGGATCATACGACAGTTTTTCCCAGGTGTTGCCGGCGGATTCGGTCAAGCGAGGCGAGTACCTCGAGCGTGCCGGCGATTGCATCTCCTGCCACACCGCAAAAGGCGGTCTACCCTTCGCCGGCGGCCGGCGCATCGACACGCCGTTCGGCTATATGCTTTCGTCCAATATCACGCCCGATCTGGAAACGGGCATCGGCAACTGGTCGGCCGACGACTTCTACCGGGCAATGCACGATGGCGTGAACAGGCAGGGACAAGACATGTACCCGGTCATGCCGTACGATTTCTACACGAAGGTGACACGCGAGGACGTCGACGCAATCTTTGCGTACCTGAAGACCGTCAAGCCAGCGCTGAACACCGTCGACACAAACCATCTGCATTTCCCGTTCAGCTTGCGGAAAACGATGGCCGTCTGGCGCGAGCTTTACTTTACTGAGGGCACATTTAAGCCGGTGCCGGAAAAGTCCGAGGCATGGAATCGAGGCGCCTACCTGGTCGAGGGGCTCGGCCACTGCAGCGACTGCCATTCGCCGAGGAATCTCTTGGGCGGCATTGAAAAGAGTAGGGATTTCTCCGGCGCCGTCGTCGACGGATGGTTCGCGCTGGACCTCAGTTCTGACATCGCGACCGGATTGGGCTCTTGGAGCGTCGACGACATCGCAACATACTTGAAAACCGGCGCATACAAGGGCAAAACCTCGGCGTTCGGGCCGATGGCTGAAGTCGTCCAGAACAGCACGAGCCGCATGTCCGACGCTGATCTCAAAGCGATGGCCGAGTACCTGAAGTCCATTCCTCCAGAGACAAGGCTGCGCACTGGACGACGGGTCCCGGACGCAACGCGGCAAAAGGGAGCCACACTGTATTCGGATAATTGCAGCTCCTGTCATCAATCGCTTGGGCGCGGCATGCCGGGCATCTTTCCGCCGCTTGCTGGTAACGGCGCCGTGGTCGCGTCCGATCCAGCGGATATCTTCAATGTCGTGCTGGGCGGCATACCGACGCAAAGCAAGTATATGCCGATGCCGCCGTTCGCAGGCCAGCTAACCGATCAGGACATCGCCGACATCACCAATTACATCCGGACGAGCTGGGGCAACGCTGCGCAGCCGAACGCCACCGCAGCAGCAGTGGCCAAAATACGCGCGACAATGCCGAAGGCGAAGTGATCCGGAGGGCCTTGTGGAGAATGCACATCGTGTGGTGAATGTGTGTTTGAGCAGAAGCGTGAGGAATAGGGCTCGTGATGAGTCGGACCGTTCGTTTGGTGAGCGTGTGGGCGGTTCGCCACCTGGCTGGCTTCAGAAGAGGATATATCGGTACCAGGAGCGTTGATGTGACCAGTAAATGGTCCGCCCGGCGCCCCCTCGAGCCTTGCGGTGGATCTCGCAAAGGATGCGAATATGACTCTGGTCGGGTTCGTACGGGACGGACGGTTCAACGTGTACAGTGCTGCTCAACGCATCTGTGATTAGCTGGATCGGTATTCACTTAGATTGTAAGTGAAAGAGGAGAACCCATGAGCACAGAACAGCGCCCGAACGCAGAGCAGACGAGCCGATATCGCGTTGATGTGCAACATACGCCCAGGACCAACCACCGGCAGCAGAGTCCTCATGATCGGCTGGAAATGCTCAAAACATGTAAGGCCAATGCCGATGGTGATCCTGTTTTACAGTCTGCACAACCCCCCGAAGAAATTGTTCAGGCCAAACGCGGGACAGCCTCCCATGCTGCCGCGGGAATACCGGCGGTTCTTAAAACGATGGAGTTTGGATGGCATCAGATGGGGGTCGTCCGTAGCCTCAGAACGTACCTCAACATAAATCAAAAGGATGGTTTCGACTGTCCGAGTTGCGCGTGGGCGAGCCCTGACGGGAAACGGCATCGCGCCGAGTTTTGTGAGAACGGGGCCAAGGCTGTGGCGTCGGAAGCGACGACCCGTCGGGTGACCCCTGAGTTCTTCCGACGTTGGTCCGTTGAACAACTTGCTGCACAATCGGACTATTGGCTGAATCAACAAGGTCGCCTGACCCATCCCATGGTTCTGAGTCGGGGCCGGCGTCATTATGAACCGATCGAATGGACAGATGCGTTTTCGCTCATTGCCCAGGAGTTGAACCGGCTTGGCTCTCCGGATGAAGCCTCCTTTTATACCTCCGGCAAAATCACCAATGAGCCGGCGTTCCTCTACCAATTGTTCGCCCGCCAGTTCGGCACAAATAATCTGCCTGATTGCTCGAACATGTGTCAGGAAGGGTCCGGTACTGCCTTGTCCGAAACGATTGGCGTCGGCAAAGGGACAGTCACACTGAAGGACTTCGAGCTCGCGGATACGATCCTCCTGATCGGCATGAATCCCGGCACCAATCACCCCCGCATGATGACTTCACTCTGGCATGCCAAGCGGAAGGGAGCAAAGATGATCGCAATTAATCCGCTCCCGGAAATAGGAGTGTTGCGCTTCAAGAATCCGAACCCACAGGAGTACCCCAACCCGCTGGCGATGGTTCCCGCCCTTCTTGGCGAAGGTGTGGTCCTTTCGGACCTTTTGCTGCAGGTGCGTATCAACGGTGACATGGCGGTGCTTAAGGGCATCATGAAACAGATGCTGGAGGAAGAGGATCAGCATCCAGGGCAAGTCTTCGATCGAGAATTCATCAATACCTATACGGCCGGATTTGATGCTGTCGTGGCCGAACTCAGACGCATTAGTTGGAATGAAATCATGGAGGGAAGCGGCGTTCCTCTCGAGCAGATCCGTGCGGCTGGGAAAATTGTGGCCGGATCCAAGCGCATGATTTGTTGCTGGAGTATGGGGCTCTCGCAGCACAGAAACGGCGTGGATACTATCGAGGAGGCCGTCAACCTGTTGCTGCTCGGTGGCCATATCGGAAAACCCGGCGCTGGTGTGTGCTGCATGCGTGGGCATTCGAATGTGCAGGGTGACCGAACGGTAGGTATTTGGGAACGCCCACCTGAAGAGTTCTTAGAGGCCTTAGAGCGTGAATTCAACTTTAAACCACCGCGGAAGCATGGCTACGACGCGGTGGATACGATCAAGGCAATGCATGAGTGCGAGGTGAAAGTATTCTTTGGACTCGGTGGCAACTTTCTGTCCGCCGCACCTGATACGGCATACACTGCCGAAGCTATGCGTCGATGCCGACTGACGGCCCAGGTATCGACGACACTGCACCGTGGGCATCTTGTCACCGGCGAGCAATCATTGATCCTGCCGTGTCTCGGTCGGACGGACCGAGATATGAGACCCACGGGGGATCAATTTGTGACGGTTGAGGATCAGATGGGAGTCGTCAGCCCCTCGCGCGGTGTGCTCAAACCCGCCTCCCCACATCTGCTCAGTGAGACGGCTATCATTGCACGGATGGCCGAGGCCACCTTGGGTCAGCGCAGCACGGTGGATTGGGCAGCCCTCGAGGCCGACTACGATCGTATTCGTGACCATATCTCCCGAGTCATTCCCGGCTTCGAACGGTTCAACGAGCGCATCCGTAAGGATATCTTTTATTTGCCGAACTCGGCACGAGATCGCAAGTTCATTACCAAAACAGGAAAGGCCAATTTCACCGTCCACACCATTTCCCAGTGGGACCTCGCGCCAGGAGAGTTACTCATGATGACGATCCGCAGTCACGATCAATACAACACGACGATCTATGGGTTGGATGATCGGTATCGCGGGATCTATGGCGGTCGTCGAGTCATCCTCCTCAACCAGGAAGATATGGATGACAGAGGGTTGAAGGCGGGGCAGTTGGTGGACATCACAAGTCATTTCGAAGCCGAGGAACGCGTGGTACGCCGATTTCAAGTTGTGCCGTACAACATTCCCAGGCGGTGTGCGGCCGCCTATTATCCGGAAACCAACGTCCTAATATCAGTCCGGAGTGTTGACGGCCGGAGCGATCAACCTGCGTTTAAGTCGGTTCGAATTACTCTAGCGCGGTCAAAGAGGTGAATCTTTGAAGGCTGATCTGTTGGGCAGGAGTATTCTCGTCGGCACCTGCTTCTTGGTACCAGCTTCCCCCTCGGCTGCGCCACTACTGTGCACCTCACGTGGACTGATTTGCTGAGTTATGCGAGTCCAAGGGCCGAACCTTTTAGGTTGCCCTTCCCAAGTTACGTTTTTGCATTGTTTGTCCTTTGAGATGTCACCTGGGTCATTTAGATTTGAGAGAAGCCATATCGATGGAGAAGCGGTACTTCACATCGGACTTGAGCAGTCTGTCGTAGGCTTCGTTGACCTTCTGAATGGGGATGAGTTCGACATCGGCAGTGATGTTGTGTGTGCCGCAAAAGTCGAGCATCTCCTGGGTCTCAGGAATACCGCCGATGGGTGAGCCGGAAAGGCTGCGGCGTCCGAACAGAAGACCGAAGGCGGCCACGCGGAGGGGCATCTCAGGCGCGCCGACGAGGGTGATATTGCCGTCGCGGCGCAGCAGGTCGATATAGACATTGATGTCGTGATCGGCGGAGACGGCGTCGAGGATAAAGTCGAAGCTGTCTCTGTGCTTCTTCATTTCGTCGGCATTGCGGGAGATGACGACTTCGTCGGCGCCAAGGCGGAGCGCGTCTTCCTTTTTATTGGGTGAGGTCGTAAAGACCACGACGTGAGCGCCGAGTGCATGAGCAAACCTCACCCCCATATGGCCTAGTCCGCCGAGACCCACCACGCCTACTTTCTTGCCTTTGGTGACGCCCCAGTGACGCATGGGAGAATATGTTGTGATCCCGGCACAGAGCAGCGGTGCGGCTCCTGCCAGGTTGAGGTTGGGAGGAACTCGCAAAACGAAGCGTTCATCGACCACGATGCTCTCAGAGTAGCCGCCATAGGTGACGCCGCCGAGGTGCTTGTCAGGGGAATTATAGGTCAGAGTCAGATTCCGACAGAACTGCTCAAGGCCGGCCCGGCACTCGGAGCAGGTGCGATCGGAATCGACCATGCAGCCGACCGCTGCGAGATCGCCGGTCTTGAACTTAGTGACTGAGGAGCCGACCCTGGTGACACGGCCGACGATCTCATGGCCTGGGACGCAGGGATAGACAGTCGGCATGACGTTCTTCCACTCATTGCGGACTTGGTGGAGATCGGAGTGGCAGATCCCGCAGAATAATATCTCAATCTGCACGTCGTGTTCGGTTGGATCTCGACGAGCGACCGTCGAGGAAGTAAGCGACGATGTCGCACCGGCAGCGGAGTAAGCTTTTGCGTTGTACATCGATGTATCCTCCTCTATGCAAAAGATGTCAGTATGATGATATTAACATTGTTACACGGTCTGGCCGCCATCGACGACCATGGCGTCGGGTGCCGCCCGAGAATGATGATCTGCTCTGCGCCGAGTCGCTTCGCAGCAATGACGCCACACAAACCGACCGTGCCATCACCGACCACAGCTGCTTTCTTGCCACGATTGACCTTCGCAGTCACAGCGGCGTGATGGTCAGTTCCCATGGCAAAAGGCGTCAGGAGGGACGGAACCAGTGCATGATCTTCGCGAGCCCCGTCGGTTCAATCATCCTTTCATTTGGCAACGTGCCCGTTCACCTCTTGATGAAGGCAAGGAGATCCGCGTTGATGACATCGGCATGCGTGGTACACATACCGTGCGGGAATTTCTCGTAGACCTTCAAGATGCCCTTCTTGAGAAGCCTCGCCGAAAGTTGCGCGGAATCGGCGATCAGCACAATCTGATCGTCGTCGCCATGCATGATGAGCGTCGGCACGTCGATGAGTTTTAGGTCCTCGGTGAAGTCGGTCTCCGAAAACGCCTTGATGCCGTCATAATGTGCTTTAGCACCGCCCATCATACCCTGGCGCCACCAGTTCTCGATCACGCCCTCAGACACCTTCGTGCCCGGTCTGTTGTACCCATAGAAGGGGCCGCTCGCGAAATCGCGATAGAACTGCGCGCGGTTGGCGGCGAGCTTTCGCCGGAGGTCGTCAAAGACCTCAATCGGCAAACCACCCGGATTGGCGGTCGTCTTAACCATGATCGGCGGCACAGCGCCGATGAGCACCAGCTTTGCGACACAGCCCTTGCCGTGGTGGGCGACATAGTGCGTCGCTTCGCCGCCACCGGTCGAATGGCCAATATGGATAGCGCCTGGTAGACCGAGATGCGTGACGACCGCGGCGGCGTCCGCGGCATAGTGGTCCATGTCGTGACCATCGGTGACCCGGCTTGATCGGCCATGGCCGCGCCGGTCATGCGCAATGACGCGATACCCTTTCTCCACGAAGTAAAGCATCTGCACATCCCAGTCGTCGGCGCTGAGCGGCCAGCCGTGACGGAAAACGATGGGCTGCGCGTTCTTGGGGCCCCAGTCCTTGTAGAAGATCTCGACGCCGTCTTTGGTGGTGACCATACTCATGGATTACCTCCTCTCCGTCTGGTTGGAACTCATTGAGATGGGACGGTCTCAAGCCGAGGCTCCGCATCCTCGATGAACCACCTGCGAATCGATAGCACCGACCACCTTACTCGGGCTGATCTGCTGAATCATGCGACCACGGCGGACGAATCGATACTCGAATGACCTGGCGCCTCGTTCCATGACCTTGGCCTTGAAGGTTTCGATGTACTCGGACTTGAACTGACTGTTGAACGTATTGAACAGTACGACGCGCTTTCCATCGAAGCGGTTGTGCTCAATGAAATCCCAGATCGGCGGCGCCGGGCTGTACAACCAGATGGGAGTCCCTAGGTAGACCGTGGTGAATTCGCTCAGATCGATCGTGCGTGCTGCGATATCGGCTTCGTGCTTACGCGCATCCAACATCGCACGCAACTATCCCTGCAGGCCCAGACGATAGGCCGGAGCCTGAATCTCGAACAGTTGCGCGTCCAACCGCCTCGCAACATGCCGTGCTGCGAGGGCAGTGTTGCCGGAGCGGGAGAAATACACGACCGCAGTCCGACTCTTCTGCTCAGCCATCGGCGACACGTACGGCGCTAGCGCTTGGAGATCGCCGGCTTGGCGGCGTTCGATCCACGTAACAGTCACGACAACGAGCGCCGCCAGCACCAGGAGCAGGCCAAGCAAGTACGACAGCCATTTGAGCACCCAGAGAGTCGTCATGCGCACTACAGCTTCGACTTGAAGAACGGCGCCAGCTGGCCGATCGCCTCGTTGATGTACTTCTCGCCGTCGTACATCGACATGTGGTTTGCACCTTCGACGACATGAAATTTTTTCGTCTCAGGAGAACGCCGGTTTGGTGCCATCCGTATTCGACTCGATCAAGGGGCTAAAACCACAGTTAGACACCTTTGCGAACAGCGGCGGCTTTCTGTTTCATATATTTGTCAAAAAAGGGAATGATCTTTTCGGGATATCGTCCAAAATAGTTGTAGCCATCTTTAAACCTTCTCGTTGTTCCCTCAATCCACAGCAATTCTTTCTCTTTGCTCCCTAACAGATCAAATGTTTTTTGCGCGTCATCCGGATTTTTGGTCCAAGCATCGTCTTTGACCTGGACCATCAGGACCGGCATTGTTACTCCGTGAGCGGACAAGTGCGGCGTCATTTCATCCATTAAGAACGCACCGGCTTTCAGTAATTCGAAATCCAACAGCTCCAAATATTGGGATACGCCTTGCAGCTCGGAGAATGCCTGGTAAATGGCCCTCATGGACACCACCATCGGACTGCACATACATGACACGTTCTCGAACAGATCCGGACGCCGGTTGATCGCTTCGTACTGGGAATTTCCACCCATACACTGGCTGTATAACCCGACCTTCATGTTCCTCAATCGTGGATGATGATCGACATATTGCTTGACGCCGACGCAGTCGCGCCATTCGATCTGCCCAATGCCGCTGACGCCGTTGTTTGAGGCGCCGCTTCTCCCATGATTTCTGATGTCGTAGGCCAGGACGTTGTATCCGGCGTCGGTTAAATGCTTCATTTGGATGACGAAATCAATTTCTACCGCGTCGTAATTACTCCAGGGCTCCCCAAAGTGCCCTTGAAATCCGGCACGGCACATGGGAAGCGCATGGTTAAAGATCACCAATTTATCACTTTCGCCGCCTTTTGCCGGTATATACCAACCTTCCAATGGCACACCGTCATCAGCAGGAAAGTAAATATCGCTCCATCCCGTCATCCCATAATCGTCCGGGTTTTTATGGAGCACGCTTCTAAACGGCCGCACGACATTGACCATGCCTTTTATCTTTGCGTAATCTTTTTCGGAAATCGTCTTGAGTTGTTCCAAGGCCTTTTCCATTCTCTCTTTGGATATTCTGCCCATGATTTCACCTCCACGCGATGTTTAGTTTTGAGAATACTGAATGGTCTCACGTATTGAGGGCCCGACAACTTCGTAGATTCTCTTCACATCATTTGCACGGAGCACCATCCTGTACCCATGAGCCGACCGGCAGGTAGAATGATCCTGCCTATTTCTTGCCTAATCCTCCGAGGTTCATGAACGCATCACTTGTACTGACATGTGGGGTCTTGTAACATTCTAAAGGTGAATCAAATTCCAAAACCGGATCGTCTCAAGCAGGAGTCTTCGAGTGCTAAGGTGCTACAGGCCCTTCACGCTTTGAGGAAGGGTATTGCCCGATGGACTGATAAGGGAGACCTCCTCACAACCGCCATTTCTGGCTTGTCACTTTTTCGGCGGGACACACCCACTCCACCGATGAGCTACATGTACGAGCGAAGCGTCTGCCTGATCGCGCATGGGGTCAAACAGGTACTGCTAGGAGGTGACGTGTATGTGTATGACGCTCACCATTTTTTGATCACGTCTGTGGATCTACCCGTCATTTGCCGGGTTATAAAAGCAAGCCGGGAGCAGCCTTACCTGAGTCTCCTCTTGAAACTTGATCGACATGAGATCTCACAGTTGATCGCGGACAGCCATCTTCCTCCACCGCCTGTGCAGCAAGCGGGACGCGGAATGGCGATCGGTCCGGTCACATTGCCGCTACTCACTGCCTTTCAACGGTTGATCGACCTGCTTGGCGAGCCGCAAGATATACCGATTCTGGCGCCGATCGTTCAGCGGGAAATCATGTACCGGTTACTTGTAGGCAAGCAAGGTACTCATCTTCGTCAGATGGCGTCGGCAGGAAGCCAGAGTCAACAAATCGCGCAGGCCATCTGCTGGTTGAAGAGTAATTTCACCAGGTCGTTCCGCATCGAGGAACTCGCCGGTCACGTCAATATGAGCCCCTCCACCTTTCACCATCATTTCCGAACGCTGACGGCGATGAGTCCGCTGCAGTATCAAAAATGGCTGCGATTGAACGAAGCGAGGCGATTGATGCTCACTGAGCGCCTTGACGCGACCACCACGGCCTTTCAGGTTGGCTATGAGAGTCCTTCCCAATTCAGCCGAGAGTACAGCCGCTCGTTCGGGGCACCTCCAATGCGTGATATTACAAACTTACGAATGCGCGCGACTAATGTTATCCGCAAAGAGATCAGGCATTCGCCATCGGACGAGTGGGATTCATCGACCCTGATCTAATGACACAATGGATCACCGCCAACCAGGCATGAACAGACTTAGGTTAAGCGGCGCCTCACGCTTGGCTCAATCCTGACCTGGACCTCAACCTTTTTGGGAATCACGACCAATGCTGCGACGCTTTCATATAGCCGTACAACAGATCACGCCGGGCAAGAATTCCGACCAGCTTGTTGTTCCGGACCACCGGTACGCGAGTCAAATAGCGATCCTGGAACAGGTCGGCCACCTGGGCTAGTGTTTGATCTTCTGTCACGGTCACGGGATGGGTCGACATAATTTCCGTGGCGAGGACTTTTCGAAGGTCACGCCCATCGAGCATGACCTGCAATAGGTCGTATTCCGTGACGATCCCGACTAACGTGCCGTCCTCTTCCACGACCGGAAGACTCCCGAAGTTCCGATGGGTCATCATGTGCGCAATCGTCGAGGCATCGGTGCGTGACGTGCATCTGGTGACTGCGTCCTGCATCAACTGTTCCACGATCAAGGCCTTGGGGTCGCTGGCTTTCATGAAAAAATCGGTTTGTCTCATAGGTTCCTCATTGTTCTTGTTTTCCTCCGGTGGCAAGGTAGGTTCGCAAGACATCGCGTCTCGCGATGAGACCGATCAGTTTATCCTTGTCATCCACGACGGGAACACGAACGAGATCGCTTGCGCGCAGCACATGGACCAACGTACCGAGCGTCGTTTCAGCCCTTACTGAATAAGGGTTAGAAGTCATGATGTCCTTCGCCGCAACGGCACCGAGCCGATGACGGTCGTCGATGGCTGCAAGCAAATCATGTTCGCTGACAATACCGGCCAACTTCTTTCCATTCTCCACGACCGGCACGGCCCCGAACCCCTCGATCATCAACGAAGCAATCACGTCTCCCTTCGTCCTCAGGCGGGCGCATTGCACTTCTTTTTCCATCACCTGGCCGACCGTCATGGAATCGAAGTCTTTGACCTTGACCGCCTTGGTCCTCTTTTTGGCTCTCTTTGTTTTCATCATTCCTCCCTACCGATTGGTCCACCCTCACCGTCCATGCGTCATGCGTCGCCCCTCAGAAGGGCGGATGCCACATCGCCATTCCAGCGAAGCGAGACGATCCGCAGCTTTAACGCCCTTACTTAGTTAGCCGCGGGTCTCATTGCGCTGCTGAGACAATCTGTCCTTCCTTGGCCACCCGAAAAGTTCTTCCGCGCGAAGACATACCCCTTCGACTGGCGCTAATCACCACAGAGTGTCGCCGGCCTCTGCTGCAAAACGCCGCAACCTTCCATCGGATTACAACACAGGGAACGTGCCTAACTCTTCGAAAGATGACCAATTCTTCTTCCATGACTCTCCATGACACAGGCACATCCAATGCAGTTCTAATACCCGAAATCGTTACTCCAGATTGACCATGCTCAGGAGGGAAATCGATGATGCGAATTCTCTGTGCGGTCGATGGGTCGGAACATTCACGATGGGGAGTAGAAGCGCTCGAGACTCTTGCTGCTCGAGAACCTGAGCATGTGGGGCTCCTGCACATAGTCGACCAGCCGGCGCTTCAGGCCTCCAAGAACAAGAACCCCGTCGCAGCAAAGCGTGCCATTGCCGCTATGGAAAAGGCCGGGACTATCGTGCTGCGCGACGCTGCGCGATCGGCCCGACTCGCCCTCGGGCAGGCAGCAACCGGACCACGCACAAAATTCCAGACTATCCTCACGCATGGTCCGGCCGCCCATACCATTGCGAAGACAGCCCGTCGCCTGAAGGCGGATCTGATCATCATGGGATCCCGCGGTCTGAGCGACATTCAGGGATTCTTGCTTGGGAGCGTCTCTCGTCAGGTGGTCTCGGCGGCCGCTTGTTCCGTCTTGGTCGTGAAACAGCCCATGCCCAACCTGCATCGTGTTGCCCTCGCTGTCGATGACTCCAAACCGTCACGAAGCGCCGCCAGGTTTCTGCGATCTTATGTGCTTCCAGAATCCGCCACCGTCACGATCCTGACCTCGGCTGAAAGTCCTGTTACGGACTTTGCTAAGCGGTACCTGTCCGAGTCGCAACTGGCCGAATTAACCGAACCGGTCATGGAGCGGGCAACCACGCTCGTCAACGGCCTGCGTGACGAGTTCATCAAAGACGGCTATTCCGTCGTCACACAGGTCCGGATGGACCACGTCGTCCAGACCATTATCAACCACGTCGAAGCCAATCGTGACGAGCTACTCGTGGTCGGGTCCCGCGACTTGACCAAGCACGAGCGGCTCTACCTCGGCAGCGTTTCCGAAAGCCTGCTCAGACATGCTCCCTGTTCAGCCCTGGTCGTACGAGGGACCAGTGCCCGACATTAGCCACCACGACATTCACCGGCTCTCGGCAGAAGACGTGCTGAAGCGACTGGACACCGCCAACGGTGGTCTGTCGTCCGCTGACGTTCAACGGCGATTGGCTCAATACGGGCCCAATGTCCTCGTCGGGCCAAGCCATTACTCGCTCCTTCGAGAGCTCCTCCACCAGTTCACTCACTTTCTCGCGATTCTTCTTTGGATTGCCGTCGGTCTCTCCTTCGCCGCGGACGTCGTGAAGCCCGGTGAAGGGATGGCCACATTGGGATTGGCGATCCTCGGCATCATCGTGATCAACGCCGTATTCGCCTTCTTCCAGGAATACAAGGCCGAGCGAGCTCTCCAGGCCCTCCACCGCTTATTGCCTGATAAGACATGGGTGAGCAGAGGAGGACAGCCAGTCGAGGTGACGCGAAGCGAGATCACACCTGGCGATGTGCTGATTCTAGAAGAAGGAGAACGGGTGCCGGCCGATGCACGTCTGATCGAGGCAGTCGGCATGCTAGTGGACAACGCCGCCTTGACCGGTGAATCAAGACCGAAACGACGGGCGGCCGAAGCAACTGAGGACGGGCACTGGCTCGACCTCCCAAACCTCGTCTTTGCCGGCACCACCGTCCTGTCGGGGCATGGTCGCGCCGTCGTCTTCGCCACCGGGATGAATTCAGAGTTCGGCAAGATCGCCGCACTCACCACCATGATTGAAACCGGGCTCAGTCCTCTCCAGAAAGAGATCGCCAAGGTTACTCGCATCATCGCCGTCATTTCGTTGGCGATGGGAGCCTCGTTTTTTGCGATCGGCCTCTGGGCAGGACTTGGGTTTTGGATCAGCGCCATCTTCGGCATCGGCATCATCGTGGCAAACGTGCCGGAAGGTTTGCTCCCGACCGTCACCCTGGCCCTCGCCATCAGCAGCCAGCGCATGGCGAAACGCAACGCATTGATCAAGCACCTGCCCTCCGTTGAGACGCTCAGCTGCACCAAGGTGATTTGTATGGATAAGACGGGCGTCTCAGGAATGGTGAATCTGCCGTCAAGTGCTCAATTGTTGAAGCGGTATGAATCGTGAGCGGTTTCTGCGGTTGATTTGGCAAGTGAGAGATTGCTAGTCTTGGTTGTCCGAATAAGTTATTTTCCGTTAACGAAGAACCGGTAGAAATAGTTCTCACACTTAGGTTGTTTGAAAATGTGTAATCGCCCATCACGAAGTTTGATTATTTCATTCTTCATCGGGAGATGCTCACATAACAAATCGCAGTTATGTGACAGCTAGAGCACTTTCATTCAACGGCTTATGGACATAAGCCATTGCTTTATATGGTAAGTATGTGCGCCCGTAGCTCAGTTGGATAGAGCGCCGGGCTTCGAACCCGTAGGTCGCAGGTTCAATTCCTGCCGGGCGCACCAAGGTCACGCGGTTACCGGAGCTTCACCGATATTCCTACCAGGTTGGTTGCGCGGAGGCTGCAGGTCCCTCTCCATCGTGTGTGACTTACTCGTCGAGCCGATCTACCGCCTGCCGATGGCCACCAGGGATTAAATGCCCGTATAAGTCGACCGTGATGGCAATGGAGCTGTGTCCCATCTGTTCTTTCACGTACACGGGGCTCTCGCCTTGCTGGAGCAACAAACTGACGAATGTGTGACGTGTAGATCATGGAATCGAATTTTTCGTAGCCCTGAGGGGTCACATGACAACACATCGTTGACACCCAAACTGACACGACATCGATGACACTTGGCCGACACCGATAAAACGGATAGAAGGACCCTCCAGTCCATCAGGGGGGAAGGATATGAGTCAAAAAAAGTGCGGAGCTGATCGAGGAACGCAAGCGATGTGTCGGCTGGTGGCTGCAACAGCGGTCGATCAGTTGGATTGCCCGACGACTGCGACGAAGTCGGGAGTGGGGGCACAAATGGATCCGGCGGTATCGCCAAGGAGGCCCGACGTGGTTTTTGGAGCGATCCCGACGACCGCACCAGATAGCCCGGCGTGTGTCGGCCACGTTCGAGCAGGCGGTCATCCGAACGCATGCTCGGCTCACCAGTCCGCGCAATCCGCTTGGGTTTTACGGCGCGGAAGCGATCGCACACGAGTTGGCCGATGTGGGGGTGTCCCCCGTGCACAGTATCCGCACCATTCACCGAATCTTGGCCCGGCACCAGCTGGTCACGCGCAGGCGACGGGACCGATCTCGGCGCGGTCCCAGCTTGCCCACTCCTCCGGCCCGGCGCCAGAACGACGTGCACCAACTCGACTTCATTGTCGGGCATTATCTGGGAGCTCGGCGGCCCGTCGTCATCTTGAACCGCAAGGACATAGCCACGGGGCTGGTCGGCGGGACCGAGGAACCCGACCGACGAGTCCAGCGCGTGCTGGCGTTTCTGACGCGGGACTGGCACCGTCATGGCCGGCCTCGGTTTGTCCAAATGGACAACGACATGAGCTTGACGGGCGGCCGGTTCTATCCTCGCAGTCTGGGGCAACTGATCCGATTCTGCTTGGCCTGTCGAGTCATCCCGGTCTTTACGCCCGAGCGGCAACCCGCCGCCAACGCCCGCGTCGAACGCTACAACGGCCTCTGGCAGGAGAAGGTCTGGCAGCGGTATCGCTTCCGCACCCTGCGGCACCTGCGGGCTCGGTCGCACGCCTTTCAGGTGGCCTACAACACCTATCTCACACGCAGGCTGATCCATCAGGGGCAGTACGCGCGCTTGAACGGCCCTCGGTGCCCGTTGCCCGTGCCCTTCCGTATGCCCCACCCGTTGCCACTCTGTCGCGGACAGATCTGGGTGATCAGGAGAATCGATGAAAACGGCCACATCCAGGTGTTCAACGAAACGATTCGGCTCCCCCCGCGCTATGCCCATGAGTTTGTCCGCGTGGTCATTCGGACCGGCCCGCAAACTCTTTCGGTGTACTGGACTGCGTCCCAACAGGGGCGCCTCAAACGGATTGTGCATCGAGCCTATCGCCTCCGTGAAAAGGCCTGCACTCCTTTGCTCTGAAGTCATGCGTCGTCCGGTGACTTCCGCACGAGTGTCGGAGGGTCAACTGGGTACAGTCAGCGATGTCTTGTCGCGCATGAAGACCAATTCATGTGTCAGCGATGTGTTGACACTTGTCGCTGAGGCATTAAGAAGGGCATAGAACGCCCGATGCCGCAGGTTGTCTCCGTCCAGCAATCCACCTGCTTCGCTACAGAAGACCCATTCCGGAACGCCCGGCCAGCCGTTCGTGCTGGCTTGCAGCTGGCGGTCCAGGTGGAGGTCTGATAAGGCCTGGGTCAGCTCTCGCGACATATCGACACGCCGAACCTCTCCGTTCTTGGGAGACGTCATCTTGCCGTGTGTATAGTTTCGCTGCACGAGCAGAAAGCGGCTTTGGAAATCGAGGTCACCCCACTGGAGCGCCAGGAGCTCGCCGAGGCGGAGCCCTGTGCGGACGGCACACAGAAACAGCGGATAATACCGGGAGGCATGGCGCTGAGCTGTGGCGAGGAAGATCGAGACTTCCTCTCTGGTGAATGGGTTCACTTGCCGGCGCTTGGAGACCTTTGGAAGAAACTTTCCGGGTTTCAGCGCCACGTTGACGGGAATCAAGTTATCTTCGACAGCCTGGCTGAGGAGGCTGCTCAGGACCCGAACGTTGTTCTGCACAGTCTTGGGAGATAGGGCCGAGTTGAGCTGCTCGGTCACCATCGAGCGAACCTTCTCGCGGGTGATATCAGGTAGGTGAAGTGAACCGAGGGCAGGGAGGAGCCATCGATCAAGCCGCTTCTGGTAGTCCTCGTGTGTGGTGTGCTTTCGCACCTGACGGATATGGGCAAGCCACCTCGCTGCATACTCCTGCAACGTGACGCGCGTTCGTTCCGGAAGAGCCGCCTGCCCGAGAGCCAGCCTGGCCTGAATCTGTTGCGCAACTTGCTTGGCAGCTTTCTTGCCGGATTCACCGGTGCCAATCCGCTTGGCCTTGCGAGTGCCCTGATGGTTAATAAAGACCCACCACGCCCCTTTCCACTCTCGAATCTTCACGCCCATGGTGCGCATAGGGTCCGTGTTTCCTACTCGGTTGTCAAGCAACCCGCTTTGATAGTCGAACTTGTGCCATAACCGAATCAATGATGTCGTTCAGTCCGTCCGCCGGTGAGGCAACGCGACAGGCGGAAAGCCAGTGGTCGAACTCTTCTCGCTTCACCAGGATCTTTCCTTCGATCCGATAGTGAGGCAATGGACGGAACTGATCAACGAGCCGATCGCGTAGCCACCGCACTGAGCAGGACGAGTAGGCGGCTAGTGCCTGGAGATCGAAATACTCAGGTTCGATGTAATCCTGTAGTTTCACAGCGCTCTATCCTAGTGCACGCGCGCTATCCGGGATCGTCATACGGAAATTCCTCGCATCCGCATCACGGACGGCATGGAGTCAAAGACCGATTTCGCAATCTGCCGCCCATCGAGTTCGACCGTGATGCTGGTTGGCCCTCCTGATTTCGTCCCGCCCATCGCATCGCGCATGAACGCCGCCCCGCGCTTGTTGAGCGGAATGACGGCTTCGCTACTGCCAGCTTCGCCGACTAATCCCATCGTTGGCCCCGTCGCGATGCCGCCATCGGCAAAGGCAAAGGCCGCGAGTGTCCCGATGGCCGCCGCGATGATGGCCACCCCGGCCAAGATCGCCACCCCATAGGGAATGCCGAAAATCGTGGTGGAGGCCGCTGCCGCGATGGACGACAAAAACGTCATGAGAGCTTCACCGATCGAGACGAAAAAGGGAATCAGCGTCGAGGTAAAAAAGCCAGTGATTGCCCCCGTGATCATCGCGAAGGTCCCGGTAATGGCCAATCCTGCCCCTTCCCAAATCCCGACGGTTGCCCCGGCTGCCGCTGCATCGCCTGCGACAATCGTCGCGTTTTTGGCGGCATTAATGCCTGCCACGGAGGTCGACGTTGCCAGCATCAAGGACAGTTCCTCGGCGGCTTGCCCGGCCAGGAGCGAAGCCTTCTGGATCCCGAGATTCATAACCCCTTGCAGGAGCGCGATCTGTGTGGATTCCCAGGCTTGTTTGGCGAAATCTCCACCTTTCACGATGGCGTTGGCCAGGCCAGAAGTCCAGGTGTTCGCAATCATGGCGACCGAAAAACTATTGCTCTGCTGGATTGACCTCGGTTGTCAATAGTGGACGCCATGAATTGCAGCCTCATGCCGCCGGCTGTTGACGGGCCCATCGCTGGGCAAATGCAGCGGGCGAGCAATTCCCGAGCCGGGAATGCCGCCGTTGACGGTTATAGAAGAGCTCGATGTACTCCGTGATCTCCCGCCGGGCCTGCTCCCGCGTGGCATAACGCCGGTGATGGATCAGCTCATTCTTGAGCGTTCCCCAGAAGCTCTCCATCGGCGCGTTGTCATAGCAGTTGCCCTTCCGACTCATGGACGGGGTCAGGCCGAACTGCCGCAACTGCTCTTGATAGTCCTGGGCACAATATTGGGATCCGCGATCGGAGTGGTGAATCAAGCCTGGGCGTGGGCGTTTCCCCCACACTGCTCTCACCAAGGCGTGACGCACCAAGTCCGTCGTCATCCGAGCTCCCATCGCATGTCCGACCACCTCACACGTATACAGATCTTTGAGCCCGGCCAGATACAACCACCCTTCTCCCGTGGGGACATAGGTGATGTCGGTGACCCAGGTCTCATTCGGGCGCGTTGCGGGGAACGTTTGAGCCAGGAGATTGTCCGCCACAGGCCATTGATGCGCCGAATCCGTGGTGATCGTGAACCGGCGCACCTGTGTGCAGCGTAAGCCCAACTTCTTCCGCAGCCGCTTGATGCGCCCAATCCCGGCTGGAAAACCATCCTCACGCAATTCCGCCTGGAGGCGTTCCGGTCCATAGGTCTGGCGGGTGCGCACATGGGCCGCCTGAATCGCCACTTCCAGCCGTGCGTTCTCCTGGGCGCGCTTCGAGGGGCGGCGGTTCTGCCAGGCATGGTACCCGCTTCGGGACACCTCCAGTACCCGACACCACAGACTCAGGGGATAGTGGGGCCGCAGCGTCCTCATCAGCGCGTACCGGGCAGCTGCGCCTTCGCAAAGTACGCGGTGGCTTTTTTTAGGATGTCGCGCTCCATCCGCGCCTCGGCCAGGTCGCGCTTCAGCCGAGAGACCTCGGCCTCCAGCTCTGTCACGGGCCGTCGGCTCTCCCCCAGCGTCGCGAGCTGACCGCGCCGGGCTCGACACACCCAGTTCCCGAGCGTCTTGTCTGAAATGGCGAGTCGTCTCGCCGCCTCCAGAGTCGTCAAGTCCTGTTCGAGCACAAGCTGCACCGCTTGCTCCCGAAACTCCTTCGTATACTTCTGTCGTGGGACTCGTTCCATCGCACACCTCCAGACCTCTGATTCTAGGTTGAAGGCGTCCACTTTTTCGAGGTTACCTCATAGAACCAACTAAGTACACTGGGGCATCGCATGGCAAAAGCGGCGAAGGAACTTGCGGCTGATGCTAGGGCGTGTCCTCAATTAGTTTGGAGGATTCACAATAGCTTAGGTCTGTGATTCACTCTTCATAAGCCAGGGGAGGGGCTTATGGATGGGGCAACGGCGTTATGGATTGCGGGACGATCAGTGGAAGCGGATCGAAGGATGGCTGCCGGGGCGCGACGATACGGTTGGCGTGACGGCGAAGGACAACCGGTTGTTCGTGGCGGCGGTTTTATACCGTTACCGGGCGGGGATTCCCTGGCGGGATTTGCCGGAACGGTTTGGCCCGTGGAAGGCTGTGCACACACGCTTCACGCGCTGGTGCGAGCGCGGCGTTTGGGAAAATGTGTTCAAGCATCTGGCCGCTGATGCCGACAATGAATACGCGATGATCGACTCCACAATCGTGCGTGCCCATCAGCACGCGGCGGGGGCGCGTAAAAAGGGGGGCAGGAGACCAAAGACGTCCGCGAACAAGAAGCGATCGGGCGCAGCAAGGGCGGACTGACCACCAACATCCACGCCACATGCGACGCGTTGGGCAATCCCACGGGTGTTCACCTCACGCCCGGTCACGCGCACGATCTGCAAGGGGCCGATGTTCTCCTGCCGGGGGTTCTTGAAAAAATCGAAGCCTTGCTTGCGGATAAAGCCTTCGATGCGAGCGAGCGCGTTCTGGACCTTCTGAAGCAGGCGGGCGTTGAGAGTGTCATCCCGCCAAAATCCAGCCGCATGGAACAGCGGGAATACGACAAAGAACTCTATAAAACGCGCCACCTGATAGAACATTTCTTTGCCAAACTCAAGCACGATCGCGCCATCGCGACGCGCTCCGACAAAACCGCCAGAAATTTCCTCGGCGCAATCTATCTCGCCGCCTCCGTCATCTGGCTCAATTGAGGACACGCCCTAGCCTGGCCGTGCAAAGGCGGCTACCACCGGCAATTGCATAAATATTTGATTCTTCATCCTCCATAGTAGGCTCGCCTCAACTTTGCACCACCTTCTAAAGTCCTATTGCGGTTAGATTTCACTCCCTTCTAGAATTTGCCCCTCTATCGAGATGCCTATGCCCTTCGTGCTGCATCCCTATCGTCGCTTCCAGATTCAATGCCCTGTTGCCTATTCCGCTGGTCCGTTTAACGGGGTGGGCACTGTGTGGAATCTTTCGTTGGCCGGGTGGCGTCTCTCCGGTGACTTACCGATGAGAGAATGGGAAACGCCGTCATTGTCAGTGACGCTACCAAACAAGCAACGAATCAATGTTCCAAAGGCGACCGTCGGATGGTCGAGAGGCAATGAGTTTGCTGCGGAGACAAATACGATCAACCCGCGCACGATGGCAAGACTTCAGCACTATGTGAAGCGGCTGGTGCAGGGAAGTGGCTTAGCTAAGGAGGTTTGTTGTCAATGAAGGCATATCTTGTAATTACGTTAGTGAGCTTCTTCCTTCTAGCTCAATCAGGATGTATTGGTAATCCCCAGGTAGAGATGAAGACACCCTTTTCGGTGAATGATTTTGAACCTTACAAGACTAAGGGGCAGGGGAAGATTTATGGCCAAGCTTTTTTGAAGACTAGAGGGGGAGATGTAAAAATAGGGGCTGGTGACACGGTGTGATTGTGGCCTAATCCTCCCTTCATGAAGGAAGTAATTTCGCTCAAAGACCGAGGGTATAGCATTTCCAACTACACCACGGAGATGGTCCAACAAATGCGCCCATATGTTCGAGAGAACGTTTGTGATGCCCAAGGTAATTATGAGTTTACAGATCTCCCGCCTGGAGACTACTTCCTTGAAATCACCATTACCTGGTTGGCTGGAAATCAAACGACTGGAGGCGTAATACGGAAGCCCATAACACTAGGGGAGGGACAGGTAGTGAAGGTTTTGCTCACGCCATGAGCAGCGACCGGCCCAAACGCGAAAGCATGTCCCTCGAAGAAGCGACGATCTCCAACATGTGGGAGATTGCGGCGCTCGTGAAGGTCTTGGAGAAGAAGGGCATCTGTACAAAGCAGGATCTGGTGAAGACGGTGATTGAGCTACGAAAGAAGAAGCCGCGAGCCCAAATCTCTGAAACACTCTTTCTTCACATACATTCAGTTCCATCTGACTGCTGGAATGATTCTCCCTCCCAGCGAGAACCGGGCGGAGCGAATCTGTTCACGTTCATGCTGAAGCGTCTTTTTCTGAGTTGTTACGAGTCCCTCCGTCTATTCCTCCACGCTGATACGACGATGTACATGAGTCCCACAATGAGGCCCACCAAGACCGGTTCGATGAGCCATAGCATCATAGCGAGCCACCTCCTTTCCTCTCATGACCGCTACTGAGTACTGGGCTGTCGATTGCGCTCGACCACACTAAAAGAAAACTCCGTCCTCTCGCAAGGGCGGAGCTTGGCTGAACAGCACAGCTTCTCTCATTCTGTGTCGGGTCACGTTTCCGCTACTCGCTCAAAATGTCTCTGCGCTGTTCCACCTTCATGCTATCCCGTTCAGACTCAGGTCGATACTGGGCGAATCCCTAAGGTAAGCTTTCCGAATGCTACCATTGAAAGGATCTAGCGAAGAAGTACAAGGACAAGGAAAAGAAGAAATGATTGAGGTGCCCCCTTCAGGTGATGGAGGAATCATGGACACTGGTAAATGTGGAGTTAATCCGATCACAATTCAGACCATACGGGAATGTCTCGAAAAGCAATTCGTAGACGTGAAGTTCAGTCAGACTATCAGACCGACGTTTGGCTTTCACCACGGCGTCGAGAAGGTATCCTGGCTCCTTGTCGTGAACGAGGAGTTTTTAGCTGGTCACATGTCCCTCGAGAAGTTGCGGCGATTCGTAGAAGACAAGGTGATCCCGAAGGTCCTCAAGAACCCTGGGAAGCGAATTCAGGTTTCAAAGTTGGGAGACGTCACCGTCGAAGAGAAAAATCTTTCGTAGCGTTCTGCAGCAGGACAGAGATACGCTCAAGATTGACGAGTGGTCACAGCTCATCACCCCTGCAATGCCTTCAGCAAGGCCTGAATCGTCAACGGGGCGTTCCCCTCTGATTGATTGTCGATGATCACATAGGCTCGGCGGTTCTCGGCAATTGCTTTTTTACCAGCTCGATTGTTCTCACCGCATCCCCAGTAGCTCACCCACAATCTTCTCACGGGGCTAGCTCGTTTCTTGTCACTTCAATAACGCACGGTCCCCGCTCCCTATCCCCCTTTCGACGTACCTCGTTCGAATCTGGCTCCAATGCTCATACCTGATACGGTTAACTCATGCGCGACGCGATCACCACCCGGAGGACTGCAATGAACTGTACACGCTGTCAGGGGTTGATGCTGGAAGAACACATGATCGATATGGAAGCGGGGTATGGCGAGATGTGGAGCTGCAGTTGGCGATGTTTCAATTGTGGCCATCGAGATGACGCGGTCATGCGGCACCACCGTCAGTTACACGCCAAGCCGATCGTCGTAAGTCCTCAGGCCGTGACGGTTCTAGAGACTTCCGAATTGTCCTGGGAATCGGAGCCGGTTGAACCGCGTGCCGCCTAAAGAGGCGGGCGACGTCGGGGCGGGATCTCCAGGCGGGACAAAATGATGAGGTCAGCCACCATTCCGACCATTATGGTGGTTTTAACGGGAGGGACTCACCATGCTTGTTCTTGTGATGACCTTGGCAAGTGGGCTTTGTTGCGGGATTCTTTTCACATTGGCTCTGGCGAGGTATGCGGCCTTGCCTCAGACGGACGTGGAAAAGATGGCCGCTCATTGCGTTAAGCAGTGTTCCCATCCTACTCCTAGATAAAACTAACGAAGGCTTCACGTCCTCCCGGTTGACGCGGACTATAAGTACCGCTTGACGCTCTCAGTGAGTGGCCGTCGCTGTCCGCCCGGTGTGCGCGTGTACTCGATTTTCCCGTCCCGCATGTAATTATCGACCGTCCTAGGCGTGACTTCGAGCAGAAACGCCGCCTCATGGCGCGTGAGCTTGTTTTTCCGCAACAAGGCCTCTGCGTCATACTCAACGGTCTCCTTACGTTTCGTCATCACGACCTCCTCGCGTCAAGTTCCCTCGGCCCTATCCTCGGCTATCGCCCTTGTTACATGGGCCAGCTCGTCGCGCCCGCAGTACTCGACCAGCAGATGTCGGCCGATGAGATCGGGCAAGCTGGAGCAGTGTTTCAGCCGATCGTGTCCCGACACCTGCCCGCATGGGGTAAATTGGGCGCCGGTGAGGAGATCCCCGAGCTTTTCGAGGGGAGCACCGTACTGCAAAGCCACGCTCATCAGGCGGGCGATTACGTCGTAGAGCGCGATCGTCTCCGGAGTACAGTCGGTCCCTTTCACCCGAAGGAAGATCTCGGCAGGGGATGGATCGTCGTGAACGGAGATGTAGAGCGTTCGCTGGTCTGCAATGCGGACCTTCTGGGTGATGTGGTGACGACGTGAAGGGAGTGCAAGACGAGTGTTCATGGCTTACCTCCCTCTGCCCCAGATGGATCTGGAATGTCTACTCATCGGTCAGTAATATAGACAACAGTATCTGGAAGTGCGAGACTCGGCCTCGCCATGACACGCGACGGTCGCACCCTCGATCACCGGACCTTGGAGACGATTCGCACGATGGCCGTCGCGCGGGTGCGTGAGGGGGAGCGCCCGAGTGCGGTCATCGCCAGCTAGGGGTTTCATCGCTGCACGATTTACCGCTGGCTGAAGACGGCCCGCCGGCGTGGCCAGGGTCTGAACGCCTTGGCAGCCCGGCCCGCCACCGGTCGTCCCCGCACCCTCACGGCGGCACAGGAGCGGCAGGTGTTTCGCTGGATCAACGGCAAGAATCCGAGGCAATACGGGTTTGACTTTGGCCTCTGGACGCGCCAGATCGTGCGTGAATTAGTCGCTCGGCGATTTGGGGTGCGCCTGAGCCTGGCGTCAATCGGGGCAGTCCTGGCCCGTCAGGGGCTGCCTCCACAGAAGCCGTTCCAGCGCGCCTACCAGCGCGCCCCCGTCGCGATTGCGCGCTGGCAGCGTGAGACGTATCCGGCGATCGTACGCCGCGCCAAGCGGGCCAAGGCCGAGATTTATTTCTGGGACGCGTCCGGCTTTCGGGCCGATGCGGTACACGGCACCACCTGGGGGGCTAAGGGCCAGACCCCAGTGGTGGCGGTCCCTGGTCAGCGCCAAGGCATCAGTGCCGCGTCCGCGGTCAGTGCCCAAGGTGCCTTCTGGTTTGCTACCTATGCGGGCGGACTGACGGGCGAACGGTTTGTCACCCTGCTGCACCGGATGCTGCGCGGCCGGCGCAAGCCCCTGCATCTAATCCTGGATAGATTGCCGGCCCACAAAACCAGGGCGGTCACGCACTATGTGGCAGGACTCAACGGCAAGCTGACCCTGCACTATCTGCCCGGCTACGCCCCAGACCTCAACCCGGATGAGCTGGTGTGGAGCTATGCGAAGCGGACTGGGACAGCCCGGACCCCGCTGCAAAAGGGCGAGACGCTTGAGGCGCGGGTCACCACGCAGCTGACAGAGATCGGTCACCGCCCGGCGCTGGTGCGGTCCTTCTTCCAACACCCGAGTGTGGCCTATCTTTCTGACTACTGAGTAAGTTCTGGTTGCGCCGAGGTTGCAGGGTTGCGGAAAACCTGCCGCAGTTCTCATTCATCTGCACACCCAGGCTCTTGATTTGTTTGAGTTTCTGGAGTATCTGATTGATCAGGGTGTGACTTCGAACCCGTAGGTCGCAGGTTCAATTCCTGCCGGGCGCACCAAGGTCACGCGGTTACCGGAGCTTCACCGATATTCCTACCAGGTTGGTTGCGCGGAGGCTGCAGGTCCCTCTCCATCGTGTGTGACTTACTCGTCGAGCCGATCTACCGCCTGCCGATGGCCACCAGGGATTCATGTTCAGGCAACTCGACCGTTATCATGATCGAGCTGTACTCATAACTGTGAACATCGAGAATAGTTCAGGACTCGCATCTCGCCGCTCATTTTGGGGAGGCAAAATGATGAGGAAACGTCAGGCAGGGGTGCTGGCCACCTGCATCCTCATCCTCATGACGAGTCTGCCTGGTGCACGGGCGACATCGAACGACACACCCGGCACTGACGGGCCGTCGCTGGAGGAGACGTTGGCGTTTATCAAAGACACGTGGGGAGCGTGCTCAACAATGCACAGTGGTTTGCAACGCATGATGGCTAAGGACGGATCACTCTGGCATGTGGATCGAATGGCGAAGGTCGACGTGGTTCTTATGCCTCCATCAGCTCTCAAAGTTGTTACACGTCTGAATGAACTGAGGAAGTTGAGCGGGATATTCGCACTCCAATCACCAGCAGAAAGGATTCAGGAGTTCGACTTGAATGCACTATCGCCTAACGTGAACCCGGAGCGGGAAGGTGAGAATATTTTTGGAATTCGGTTACGTTGTGCCCGCGGCGCGTGTATAACGGAATGGCTAGCGTCTCTCGCGATACATGGTAAACCCATGCACGAACTAAAAACCGGCAGGGTAGCCATCACGAGCCTCGAAGACCTGGTGTATGAGGATGGTACCCCAAAAGACAAACCGGGGGAAAAGAAGGGGGAGGTGTATATTCCTGTCTGTGATATGGCATCCTTAGAAAGCCTTTCGAAGGCCTTTCAGCACGCCATCGTCAAAGCTGGCGGAAAGAAGCCGCTGTTTTAGCAGGCTGTGGTACGAGCAAGGCTTGAGAAGCAGGAAAGGAGTCGATCTCTGAAACTCCTCCCTTGATTTTCGTTCATCCGTCTGTGTAGCCTTCCCATCTGTAGAATTTCCGACACCTGAACCGCTCAGAGGGCGCTCTCGAACCCCATAGATTTCACGTTCAATTGATGCCAGGGCGCTCGACAGAGGATGCTTTCTCTACGGGTCAGGAATGTAGGGGGTTCATTCCGCTAAAGTTGGATAGATCCGTGATGGAGTTTCGTCCACTATACCGTTCATGCGCGAAAGCGGTTATGCCCTGCGGAGGTTTTGCCGATATAGAAGGCAGACGACCATCGGAGCGCTATACTGCGAACAGAAGCAGCGGTTTGCCTGGACCAGACAATGTCCCTGTTGTGGGAGACCACTTGAGAAGCTGGATCCGATGACCCCCTGGATCTGTGAGTGCGGATGGCGCAGTCAATGAATCGAGCAAGAAGAGGGAGGTACCATGATCCCCGTTTTGCACGACGTGAGAGCAGCATTTTTCCTCTTGATCGCACTCGCCATGCTGTTGTTTATCTGTGCGCTGGCCGGATTAGGAGCGGTGCTACAACCGGCCCGTTGGTCTGAGCGCAAAGGCGGTCGCTGAACGAAAGTGTCTGTCAGTATAGGTTAGCAGCTGGCTTAATCGCGTTCTTGTCTGATCAAAGAAGATTCTCCCTCCTGTCTCTCCAAATATGTGAAATCATTAGGCATCCTGCCATCGATCCGCTAAGCTCCTGTTAAAGAATCAGTTTTCAACGCCGGTGCTATATTTGTTTTGTGTGGAGAAGATAACTGGCGAGCCTCCAGGTGATCCTCATTACATTGATTGTTTCTGGATCGATTGAGGGGCTGAATGGGAATGTTGCATGGAGGAGAAGGGTCATGAATAAGGTGATGGCGAAGTCCGGAGCGCTGATGGTGATGGGACTGATCTTGTTGTCAAACCAGGGCTGTAACACGAAATGGCTCAAGTCTGACGGTGAAGCTGGATCCGAGAGTGGGAGTGCGAAGCTTCCAAGCATGTCAGGACTAGGCTCAATAGGCTCAAGCGGCGAATTGAGCGGTTTTTCTCGCAATCCGTCGGAAGAGCGGCTTACGCAAGGCGGATATTCGACGGCACTGAACCCGTCAGGACTCAGCCCACGTCAGCGTGCCGAACTAACAAAAGAGGAAAAGGCTGCCGTGGAAGCAGGGTTGCAGGATGTTTTCTTTCGTTATGACCAGTGGACCCTGTCGGATACCGGGATGGAAGCACTCAATCATGACGCTGCTTATCTCAAGGATCATCCAGCGGCCGTGCTGAAAATTGAAGGGCACTGTGACGAGCGAGGCACCAGCGACTATAACATGGTTTTGGGCGACAAACGCGCCAAGGCAGCGCGGAACTATCTTGCGGAAGCCGGGGTGAATCCTAAACAGATGGCGATCGTGTCTTTCGGCAAAGAGCGCCCCTTTTGCTTTGATCGGGATGAGCCCTGCTATCGGCAGAACCGCCGCGACCACATGCTTCTGACTACCAAGAAGTAAGGCGCTTCATGTGAGTTGTGCGTTTCGGGGACGGGCCTCAAAAAGATCTGTCGATCACCTCAGATAATAGATAAATTAGACAAGGGCCTCCTCTTTGAACAAGTTCAGTTCTCTCTTCAAGTCAGATGCACCCGATCAGACCCCGTCCAAACCTCGACCACAGGACCGGCGAGTCCAACCGAGATTCACCACGCAATTTCGCAGCACTTTCTCGGGTGAGAAACAGGAAGGACAGGGAAGAACTCTGGATGTTTCAGCCGGCGGTTGTAAAATTGAAAGCGACATGATGGTGGAGCAAGGTGCGAAGTTCGAATGCCGACTCCACATTCCAGGCCTTGATTGGCCTTTGCGGATCGAAGAAGCGACGGTCCGTTGGGTTGATGGCAATAGTTTTGGGATCGCGTTTTCGCGTATCGCTCCAGAAGAGTTTGGAAAGCTCAAGACGGTACTCTCCGAACTTGAACAGGACGAGTAGTTCTCCCCTAATCGCTGCAGCGCAGACACGGCCACTCTCGTATGATTTCTTGATGGAGTGTTCGGCAGTGGATCTCGTCGCTCTCTCGTTCCGCTGTGGGGCGATGTGCCCTCCCAGGCTATCCTGAACACGGTTGACATGGCTGCCATAACTGTCAGAAAGTACAGAATGGTTAAGGTTTGAATCAAAAATTTCGGCATGAGGATAGAGAAAGGAGTGGGGAGTGGAACAGAGGTATGCGATCACCGTGAAATTCTTCGTCGATGCCGATTCTGCGGAAGATGCTGAAGAGATGGTCGAAACTGCCTGTGAAAAGGCCTCGGCCTCATTCCCGGAAATGAGTTACGAAGGGATTGAGGATATTGAGGAAGAAGAAGAGGAGTAGTCGGTCTTCGTCAACTGAAAGCATCTCTCCATTCGCCGACAAATCGCACAATGGGAGACGAATCTCACTTGATCTCATCGGAGAAGGAAGTCGCTATTCTCGCAGGCGGCTGTTTTTGGTGTCTTGAGGCGGTTTATGATCAGGTCCAGGGAGTGGAATCGGTCGAGTCAGGTTACGTCGGTGGAACCCTGGACAATCCTACATACGAAGCCGTGTGCGGGGGGCAGACCGGCCATGCTGAAGCCGTACGGATCACGTTTGATCCTCGAATGATCTCCTACAAAGAACTCCTTGAAATCTTTTTTTCCATTCATGATCCCACGACCCTCAATCGGCAAGGAAACGATCGAGGCACCCAATACCGCTCATCAATTTATTACGGTAGTCCGGCACAGCAACAAACAGCTGAGAGGCTCATCCAATCGCTTTCGGAAGGGAAGCTGTTCGACACTCCTATCGTAACTCAAGTTGTACCGGCTACCCAATGGTATGAAGCAGAAGCTTACCATCAAGAGTATTTCGTCCGAAATCCTTCCCAAGGCTACTGCCAGGTTGTGGTGGGTCCAAAAGTCGCCAAGTTTAGAAAACAGTTTGCCCAACGCCTCAAAGTCTAGGCTAGACCTCGCTCACCGGCTGAACCATCTCGTCAGTATCTCCTTTACCGCCCCGAACACCGCCGGTTTCTGAAATATCTGATGCAATTTGACAAGAACTTCGGCATGCACAGGGCAAAACGGCCATGCCCCGGCCGGATTGCCTTGAACTTGAGCGATGATCAAGCCATCAGCTTGGTCGATCGGAGAATGGAGGACGATCAAGGGACTGTTCGGATCAAGTAAGCAGGTATCGTCCGCCTTACCTGATTGCTCGGTAGCCGCATGACGAATCTGCACATGCTGTTCACCCTCGGAGAAGACGGTGTCTCCATCCCGAATGGGGCCGGTCGGCGCCAAAGAATACAGAACCAGCGGAGCAACCAGAACGATGACTGCGGCAAGGCCGATCGACCAGAGCGGAGGCTCACTCCTATTACTCTCATCGCTTGTCGATGCTGCAGTCATGCCCAACTAATTGTCCGGCTGCGCAGCCGTTCCCTAATCCCGAAGTCCTGAAGCAGGTCAGATGGCATGCCACCCCACGAGGGTGTGAACAAGGCGTGAAAGGTCTGTCACTCTCTCATCGCCTTGGCCTGTCCTCGTCACTGTAGGTTCCAAAAGAAAATTAACAGTCTTGTAATACTGCGGTTACCCTCTCGCAATCCTGAGCGATTACATGGAAGCCGACAGCAACGGTTACCTTAAGCAGGGAGGAACCCAATGATACGGCCATTTTGGAAAACGATCGCGCTTGGAATTCTTGTGCGGTCCGCTCTTTATCTTATCTGCTTTCCTGAGCCATCGTCGGCTGAGCTGAGAGATCCATTTGCCGTTGGAGGTGCACATTCAGAATTGGCTCATTATAGCCCGAAGAAGCAGGTCGCAGGTGCGTTCAAACTTCAAGGCTCGGACGCGCTGTATCCATTGCTCACCCGCCTCAGTGCTGACTTCCAGAAATTTCAACCGAAGGTGAACATCGATTTAAAAAAAGAAAGCCCGAAAGCGGTGTCCGAGTTTCTGCAGCCTCCGCATCACAAAACCGGCAAGATCATGATGATGGACGATCGGGAATCCAGCTTCAAACTGCTGGTTACAACGCATCAGCTCTCTGACGCCGAAGTGAAAGAATTCGTCGCTCAACATGACTATGAACCGACTACCGTGCCTATAGCCATCGGTGCCGGCGCGCTGTATGTGCACAAGGAGAACCCACTGCCTGGCCTGACTCTAGACCAAGCTGATGCCATGTTCTCGTCCACGCGGAAACGAGGATTCAAGACAGCCATTTCCCAGTGGGGACAACTTGGATTGGGTGAAGGCTGGAAGGAGGCGGCAATCCAGCTCCATGGCCGTGATAGACGGTCGGAAGCCCGGTCAGCTTTTCAGGAACATGTGCTCAGTGGCGGTGAATTCAAATCAAGCGTCCAAGAACATCCTGGCGGGGCGACAGTTATCTTCAATATCGAGCGAGACCAGACGGCGATAGGCTACAGCGGACTGGACTTGCATGCGTCAAATGTACGAGCCCTCCCAATTGCGGAGAAGGAAGGGATGCCGTTTGTATCACCATCTCGAGAAACGGTAATTGATCAGACCTATCCGTTGCAAGCTGTGTTGTATCTGCACTTCGACAAGTCGCCCAAGAGGCCTTTGCCTGAGGCAGTCCAGGAATTCTTAACCTTCATCATAAGTCGGGAGGCGGAAGAGATTATGATGAAGGCGGGATTGTTCCCCTTACCTCCCGCCCAAGCTGAGCGCAGGGCCGTTGCCTTCGGCGTTCCTACCGGACTGAGTCAATGATCAGTCAAAATCCGGTGAGAACAACGCAATTCGAGTTTCGACGCGCTACGCAATTTTTACCCAGGAGGATTTCACATGAGAGGACTGTGCCGGGCGGCGGATACTGCCCGAGTGATGCTTATTACCGCACTCACAGCCGCGACCGTCGCGTTGTTCCAGCAACCCATATTGGCCCAGGACCTTTCAACAAGTATGAAGCCGTTGCCTACTCCTGTGCTCATGGCTCAACAGGTCGAAGCAGGGCCGGAAAAACAAGGATCACCGTCGGCAGGCCAGGCCACACAGGGCGGAATATCGCTGGAAGATCTTCTCCTCCAAAGGGGATCCATTACTAAGGATGAGTGGCTCAGAATTCGCGCGGAAGAAGAATACAAGGCCATAGAGCAAACAAAGCGGTTAGAAACCCTGGAGGATTGGAAAAGCAAAACTGAAGTACTTCCGATCCTCAGGGACAAGGTTAATTTCGGCCTGAACGCGCTGCAATTTGTGTATGGGCACGTCGACGCCAGTGTTCCCGAAGGGAGAAGTCAAGATAGTTTGTTTATTCGCCGAGCAGAGCTGGTTTTCTGGGGAAAGCTGAGTGACTATCTTCCTCGCTGGCACATCTTGTTGGAATTTCAAAGTAGCGGTCTGACGAACAACACGCCCCTGTCCGGTACGTCAGTTCCGACCGCTACAACTTCCTTTCGAGAAGCCTATATCGACGTTCGTCCGGTCCAAGCATGGGCGCCCATTCTCAATGTCATCAAGATGGGGGTCTTCCGGATGCCCTTCGGCATCTTCACTGAGACGTCCGGAGGTCTTCGGGATGTCATCAGTTCTCCCTATTTGACTGCTGTGGGAGGAGGTGGTGGACCACCACAGAATAAGAACGGTACGGGTGGGGCCATTGAGTTTATTCAAGAACGCGATTACTTTGTCGACGTTCGAGGCAAGCTTTGGAACCGCCTCGAATACGTGGTCGGTATCATGAATAACAATAACTTTCAAGCCAATGCGATCGTCAATACTGCAGCGGGGATCGGGGGGGCCAATCAGCCTAAGGCATTCTACACCCGTTGGCGTCTTTTTGGGGACGACGTCTCGTTTGTAAGTTTCACCACCATTCAGGGCACATCAAACAACGCCGGCACGTTCATTAATGGTCGAGGTAAAGGGACCTTTGACCGCTATGGCGTAGATTTTCGCTACAACCCAAGGTTCCTGCCTGCTTTCACGACCTACGGAGAATACTGGCAAGGACATGACGGTTCGAATGCGACCACGGTAGGAACTCCGGCCGACGGCGCCTGCCTTGACACCTGCGGTGGTTCCGGTGCACCGGGCGTGCAACGACGCACATGGTACGTTCTGGCAAAGTATCTCTTTACGGAAGGGCTGCTCGAAAACTTTGAGCCGGTCTACATGTATGAGCAATTCGACCCCAATACCAGCATGGGGAACGACCTCTACACTAGGCAAATCCTCGGCTTCACCTATTATTTCGAAAATTTCCCGCCGAAAATGCAGTCCAAAATCCAGTTCAATTACGAGTTCCGACACCACGCCGGCCTTGGAACCGGACCTAACACACCGCCATATAACTCCGCCACAGACCCATTCGCGAACAATGCATTCTTCTTGATGGTCCAGTTACGGTATATGTAATGAGTGCGCATGATGATTCGTTAGCTTCATCGTCGGTTTGACACTCCGTACTGGAACGGTGTAAGGAGGTGAATGTGAGAATTGTTGCTGGTCTTCTCGTCCTATCATCGGCAGTGGTGAGCGCCTGCGCTCCCAGCTACACGGTTTTCCCCGCCAAGGCTATGGAGGGCGTTGACCGTAATTTTGATTTTTCCCGCTGGCGTATGATGGCCGATGAATCCGAATCGACAAAGGTTCAGCTTGGGGGGCGTATCGTGCACTCAGAGGTATCCGGCGACACAGTAACGATCGTCGTTGCTCAGTTGCCCATCGTCGACAAACCGATTTATGGACCAAAGGATAACAGGAAGAACAATGGAGATTTTGTCGTTATCTATCAGGGGCAAATCGACACGGCGGATCTCCAGCGTGGCAATCGAGTGATGGTTGTCGGGACGACTCAGCCGTCGAAAGTCATCACTGTCGCTGATCTCTCCCGAAACTTCCCGATTGTAGCAGCCCAATGTCTACATTTCTGGAACACGCAGGGGAAAGACATTGCAGATTTTCCATACGTGGGAGCAGGATATGTACCCCTTAAGCAAGAGACGGTTTGCGCGAAGAATCCATAGTTGTGGCACTCGATATACGACTCATGAATGTTGCCGATGGTATTAGAGGTCGACGGTTTGTCAGCTTTCATTCAATCATAATGGGGACCACTTTCTGCTTTTTGTCGCTGATCCTCACAATCGGAAATCTATCTGGCTGCGCCCTTTTTAACCCCCTTTTTCAGCATGGACGATTGGTGTATGACCGAGAGGGCATCAGGATCGGTATTGAAGGTGACCCCTCAGTGCGCCCGTCCAGCCAGACGGTTTTGAACAATCATCCGATGGATTTAACTCCCAGAGAACTCGAATCGCTGCTTCAGGTCCTTCAGGTCAGTGGGTATAGTGGGACCATTGTTGGACTGCTCATAAACCCTCAACCGGTCCCACTTTTCACGCCCAAAGAGTTATCGGTAATTTCGGCACATCTCGCCACGGCCTTCCGTGAGGCGCATCCCACGGAGCGAGTGTCTTTCTCGCTGCCGAAGCCGGACGTGACCTATAGTGAGGATCGAACGGTCGGCTTCTTGTTTTTTCGTGGGCGCTATCTCCATGTGGTCCTGAAAGACCATTCTTCCTTTATTCGTACCGACACCGGCGGGGGGGAGGATTCGGCGCATAAAGATCTTCGGGATACCAAAGGCATGAAACTGTGGGTGACTCGTCCAGCTCGCGCGGCAACCGTTCCGGATCTCGAAGTGCCACGATGGGCGCACTTCGAGAGGGTTCATATTTCTCTAGTTGTCAAAGAGATTCTGGCTCAGACGGAGAAGATTCCAGCTGGGCGCATGAATCAAGCGGGAACGATGACACCAGTCCCCCAGCCTGCCGCAGTGCCACCAGAAAGCCGTCAGGGCAGTGCCTCGCCTGATGATCTGCAACTCCAAATTCGAGAACTCTCCGGTGCCAATGAAGACCTCAAAATTCGGCTTGATGAGCAGAATAAGCGTACGCAGCAGTTGCAAGATCAGGTAGAACAGCTGCGCCGTGAACTTCCAAAAGGAGATTCGAAAGACCAGCCGTATAAACCCGTTCCGAAGCCGTAGTAGGCCATGGTGTACATTTTCTTAACCGAGCTTCATCCCTAGCCGGCTTCTGGCCCCCCCACGCTTCTCCTATTGATGGTTTGTTTACCAAGCAGAGAGAGAACGAGCAGGAGAGACCGGATTAGCTTCAGCAGGCAGTCAATCTGGTTTGTGGCCTACGTCTGAAGCTCTACTTGGTAGCTTCTTAAACAGTACGACTATCTCTCGTCGGTCTGGTCGGAACAGTCTGCTCAAGATGCCTTCTCGTGAGGGGGCAACAGCCGCGGTCGGTTCGAAATAAAGTGTCGTTTCCTGAGGGGCAATGGGCTGCAGCGGCCTCGATTGTCCATCGATCGCGGCCCCGATTCCAGGGTCCGACGCATAGTTGGTCTGGGAACGATAGTTGCCGAATATGAGGTGTAGCTCGTCGCCATCGATAAAGATCCCGCCGGAGGTCACTATTTTATTGCGCGCGGTCTGCTGAGTGGATTGATAAAAGGTGACGATTTCCTCGGATGTCGCCGTCCCCAGACCTTTTGCGACTAAGGGAGCAAGGAATCTGATTTCGGCTTCGGTGAATGCCGGATGCCGTGGCGGCTCCTCGTCCTTGCTCGTAAAGGGCAAGGATGGAATGCGGAGGCGCGCGTCGTCGATTATCACGCCCGATAGAACAGCCGCCATCCTATCAGTCGTGATGTCGGCCGGGTGAGAATGACTCCCCCCCACTGTAGGATCTACTTCAAGTCGGACAAAACGCGATGGATCCTCGTACATGGCCAGGGTTGGAAAAGGTCGATTCTGGCAAGCCGTAAGGGAAAGTAGGAGAGCGACGCCAAAGAGAAGGATCACACCAGAGTTCTTCATTCTATCCATCCTTAGCTCCTGAGGGCAAGATACTAGACTGCCTTTCTACGATTAACGGGATGAGGCCTCCATGTTACGGCCTCGTAAATTCTCTTACAAGTCACTAAATGTTCTACCGTTCGCTGGACACAAAATTCTCCCCCTATGTTCAGTGTTGAGTTAACCCAGAGTTGACGCACCAGTGACGGCGCCGAAATCAATGAGCCGTAAGCTCATCGCACAAGAAGGTGAACGATAGCGCCGGACGTACGTGGTTATCGCGAACATCACCAACCCGGTTTTCAATTCTTCGACCGTCATGATGCCGATCACACATCACTTCAAGGCCCATCGAACAGAAAGGAGCGATTCCATGTTTTCCATTCGGCAAGTCGTTCAAGATTATGGCCGTAGCTGCGAACGTCTTCTTTCCAAGCACTCATTCGACTCCCCGCTCTCACAGGAAGAAGAGGCGTTTATCCAATACTACATGGATGAGATGGGGAAAAGATTTGACGGCTTATTCTCAAAACTAGAGGTCAGTGGGAAGATGTCACGGAACTGAATGAATATATTATTGCGCTATCTGAATCAAAGGGGGAGAGAATGCTGATTATGAAATACTTGCGGTGTATGATCGTGGCCGGCTTATGGGCGACTTTTGTTCTGGCAAGTCATCCAACACAGCCAGAGCACTCGGCCATGATCAAGGTGGATGGCTCAAGTACCGTGTATCCCTTAACCGAAGTGGTGGCGGAAGAATTTCGGAATGCCAATCGCGGGAAGATTCGAGTGACCGCTGGCATTGCGAGGACAGGCGGCGGATTCAAAAACTTCTGTCGAGGCGAGATCGATATCGCCGATGCCTCTCGGCCAATTTTGAAGGAAGAACTGGCTCTTTGCCAGAAGAACGGTATCGCCTACTATGAGTTGCCCATCGCCTTCGATGCTGAAGATTCGACTTGGCGCGGATGACGAAGAACGCCTCCGCCCGATGCAGGGCATGCAGCCTCCCAAAGTCGAGAAGGCCGCGATCCATCACGTAGAAGCTTCCCGCCTCGAAGGCATTGAGACTCAAGGCCAGATCGCGACAGATGCGCTAATCCCGTTTCTCGTTGGCGTCGGCGAGCGTGCTTCGCGTGATGCTGCCGCGAATGCCGAGGTGATACAGTTTGCTTGAATGGGCGCGCAGGCACGTCTCGATGTCGCGCAGGCTCTCGCGAAAGGTGAGCTGCGCAAACGCCATCGCCAGGAACTGATCGAGATGCGAGAACGTCAGTGTCGTGTAGCGGCCCGGATAACGTGCGACACAGCGCCGCAGCGTATGCAGCGGCAGGTGCCCCATCAATTGAGCAAACACACCACTGATTTGTCATGATGAATCGCCGGGCCAGCACTCTCCCGCCTTCCTACTCATCAAATCGTAGCTGATTTAACAAATCAGTAACAATTTCGTAGTGCCATCTTAACCATTGCTCCCTATACCTGTCCCAGATCGTGTGATCTCGCACATCTGGCACAGTGCGAATATGAACTACAGAACCAACTAGGAAATGGAGGGAATTGTAATGAAGGGATGGTGCTTTGCGGTCGGTATGTGTGTGATCGGTCTCTGGTTGGTCTGTAATGCCAATGTGGCCCAAGCCAGCCTGGAGGATCTGCTCTATGAGAAGGGGCAGATCACGAAGGAAGAATGGGTCAAGCTGAAAGCCGATCGGGAAAGAGAAGAAGGGATTATTCAACAGCGGCCGACGACAGAACGATGGTACGACAAACTCAGCATACGAGGCTATACGCAATTTCGCTATAGTTACCTCCCTGACAATAAAGATATCGTCTTCGATGATTCTGATGCCACCATCAATGACCCTTCGGGCTTCACGCTTCGCCGCATGCGCCTCGTTTTTTCAGGTGATGTTACCGATTGGTTGTCCGTCTATATTCAGCCGGATTTCTCCGCCTCTCTTTCGGGCGTGACGGGAGACGCAGGCAATAACTTTGTCCAACTTCGCGACGCCTATGCCGATATCTTTCTCCCCTTACCCCACCTAGCGCCAAAAGAACTGCGGATTCGAGCAGGGCTATCGAAGGTCCCATTTGGCTTTGAAAATATGCAGTCCTCCCAACAGCGCGCCCCCTTCGACCGGAGCGACGCGCTTAATAGCGCGGTGCCGGGAGAGCGGGACCTCGGATTGTTCATTTATTATTCGCCGGCTGAAACCAGAAAATTATTCAGAAGACTTGTCGATTCGGGTCTCAAAGGCGCCGGCGACTACGGCGTCTTCGGTATCGGCGTCTATAACGGTCAAGGCATCAATATCTCGGAACGCAATGATAATAAACATCTCATCGTGCATTCCACCTATCCCCTTGAATTGCCATATGGGCAGATCATCCAGTTCGGCGCGGATGCGTTCCGTGGGACGTTCAATCCCGCTGTGTCAGGTACCGGCCTCCCCGGTGTTCCAAGGGTAGAAGATAACGGGAGTTACCTGGACGAGCGGGTCGCCGTGCATTTTGTGCTCTTTCCTCAACCCGTGGGTATCCAAGTGGAATGGAATTGGGGCCGTGGTCCACGGTTGAACGAAGCCGAAAATGCGATTGAAGACAGCACTCTCCAGGGCGGCTACGTCATGGGGATGTATAGGTGGGAAGTAAATAAGCCCTGGTTGACCCACCTGACACCTTATGTGCGCTGGCAAGAATACGACGGCGGGAGGAAGAACCGGACCAATGCACCGTCCACCGTTGTTCGGGAATGGGAACTCGGGGTCGAGTGGCAAATCGTTAAGGCCCTGGAATTCACGATCGCATGGGCCAACACCGAACGAACGAATACGCGAACGGCCCCATATGGAACTCAGGAAGGGAACATTATCCGTACTCAGCTGCAGTGGAACTACTGAGGATATTTCCTTGTACGGACCTGGTAGAACAGTCCGTGTTTGGGGGTATCTGAGCGTCAAAATTAGATCGACGTAACACCGTGGTAACACGGTGGTAATGCTCGTGTAACGCTTGGGCACTAGGATTACGCTCCTCCTTACCACCAGGAAACGATGAAAGGAGTGTCGATGAAAATATCAGCCAAACGATTCAGTCTGTGTGGCTTCGCCCTGCTAGGAGCCCTTGCTTCGGGATTCCCTCCGGCCTATGCCGATGACGTGATCGTGTTGGACACAGCCTTGAAAGGGTATGTCAAGGTCAGCGGGGTATCGGGCAATCTCAACAGCATTGGTTCGGACACGCTTAATAATCTTATGACGCTCTGGGCCGAAGGCTTTCGCAAGCAATATCCAAGCGTCAAAATACAAATCGAAGGGAAGGGCTCAAGCACCGCGCCTCCGGCCTTGATCGAAGGCACAGCGCAACTTGGGCCGATGTCCCGTACGATGAAAAACACCGAGGCCGATTCCTTCGAAAGAAAGTTCAGATATAAACCTACCGCGTTCCCTGTGGCTATCGATGCGCTTGCCGTCTACGTGAACAAAGACAACCCTGTCCAGGGATTCACGATGGCGCAGATCGATGCGATCTTCTCCAAAACTCGTCGGCTTGGGGCTTCAGCAAACTTCGAACGGTGGGCTCAGTTGGGAATTACTGGAGAAGTGGCGGATTCTCCGATTAGTCTTTATGGCCGTAACTCGGCTTCCGGCACCTACGGATTTTTCAAGGAGTATGCGCTGAAAAACGGCGACTTCAAGGATGAAGTCAAAGAACAGCCCGGCTCTGCATCGGTGGTGCAGGGGGTCACAGAGGATCAAGCGGGGATCGGCTACAGTGGTATCGGCTATATGACGTCCGGTGTGCGAGCTATCCCCGTGGCTGAAAAAGAAGGAGCGCCCTTCATTGCTCCGACGCAGCAGAATGCCCTGAACGGGTCGTATCCACTCTGGCGTCATCTGCTGATCTACGTCAACAAAGCACCCAACAAGCCGCTCGATCCGCTCGTGAAGGAGTTCATCAAGTTTGTTTATAGCAAAGAAGGGCAAGCCATCGTCATTAAGGATGGTTTCTTCCCTCTCCCACAATCTCTGATTGAAAAGGAAGTGGTAAAAGTCGAATAGGTTTTAAGCCTCGATCTGGTAAGGATCAGCAATGAAGAGTGTGAGGTCGTGCACGATCCTGGGAGAAGTACTCAACGGATGGCGAGGTGACAACGTCTGGGAGAGAAACCGCAGTTAGATCATGAACATACCGCCATTCAGTTCGACACCCGCTACCCAAGGAGAGCATGCTTCAGGCTGGGGTTCAATTCCGACCCAGGCTCTTGTGGGTGGACTGTTCAGTCGACGCCAAATCAGATCAATCACGGATAAGTTCACACGTTTAATCATCAAGACAGGCGGGATCAGCATCATCCTTTGCATTCTGGGGATGTGTGTCTTTCTGGTGGGAGAAGTCATCCCACTCTTTCAAGCGCCCCACGCGACCTCGACCGAACCCATTTCACTCTCTCCGCTTGAGCGGCCATCGACCTCAGCCCTCACCGGCATCGACGAACAGCAAGAACTCGCCTATGTGCTACGCGGTGACTCCTTGGAGTTTGTCTTCTTAGGAGGAGCCACATCCCCCGTATCAACAATTCCTTCGCGAGGTTTGTTGCCGGACGGCTCCGTCACAGCGGTAGCGCGAGCTTTCGGGAAGGGGCACTCCCTCGCCATGGGTACGGGGGACGGGCGTGTCATCCCTGTGACGATCGACTTTACCCATGAGTTCAAAGGCAACGATCGCACGATCTCTCCGTCCGTCACGGTCGGGGTACCGATCGTTGCCACACCGACTCCACAAGCGATCACCAAAATGGCCTACCAGAGGACGGAATCCGATGTTCGGGTCGCGGCACTGCTGCAAGACCAACATCTCTGGCTGACCACGAGCCGAACAACATCGCGCCCGGATGGCACGGCCGCTGCCTCTATCACGCAAGTCGACCTCACGTCCACTGTACCAGGCCGGATCACCGCACTTACGCTCGGGAGTCGGGCGGAGATTCTTGCGGTGGGAACAGCAGAGGGCAAACTGTACCAACTGGACGTACGGACACCAGCGCAGCCTGTTTTGACCGAGACGACACAGGCATCCGAGCGAGAGGAGGCCATTACCGCGCTCGCTTACTTGATGGGCGACCGATCGCTCGTCGTCGGGAGCGCCTCGGGACAGCTTACCGTGTGGATGCCTGTGCGCGAGCATCCTGGAACGAATGTCACCCAGATGAAACCCATCCATCTGTTTACCCCTCATCTGAGCGCGGTCACCGACATCACGATTTCCCAACGGGATAAGGGATTCATCACCACCGATGCCGGGGGAGAAATCCGGTTGCATCACTCGACGTCCGAACAAACGTTGCTGACTCTCACGCCACAACAGGGGGCGCTCCGCAGCACCTATTTTTCTCCGAAAGCCGATGGCCTGGTGGGCTTGACTGAGGATAATCGCCTGGTCCACTACCACATTGCGAATCCATATCCGGAGATTACATGGGCAACCTTGTTCTCCCCGGTCTGGTACGAAGGTTATGATCAACCAAAACTTGTCTGGCAATCCTCGAGCGGGTCGGACGACTTTGAGCCAAAGTTCAGCCTGACTCCGCTCATCTTTGGTACCGTAAAGGGCACCTTCTATGCCGTTTTACTGGCGGTTCCGCTGGCAGTCTTGGCGGCGATTTACACCGCGATGTTCATGCATCCGGACCTGCGAGCCAAGATCAAACCGACGATTGAAATCATGGCGGCGCTTCCCACCGTGGTTCTCGGATTTCTGGCCGGACTCTGGTTTGCGCCGGTTTTGGAGCGGAACCTCCCGGCCATGGCCGGGATGCTGCATGTGATTCCCTTGGCCATCCTCGTTTCTGCCGCGCTTTATCTGATGTTGCCGGCCTCCCTTCGCCACCGTGTCCGGCCGGGCGTCGAAGCGTTGCTCATCATGCCGATTGTCGTCGCCGTTGTCTGGGGCTGTCTTGAGACCAACGCGTGGTGGGAAGCATTCCTCTTCGATGGCAACTATAAGAAATGGCTGGATGCGCACCTCGGCCTAAATTATGACCAACGGAATGCCATCGTCGTCGGCGTAGCCATGGGGTTCGCCATCATTCCCATCATCTATAGTATTTCGGAGGAGGCCCTTTCAAACGTTCCCAAGAATCTGATCGCCGGCTCCTTAGCCCTTGGTGCGACCCGATGGCAAACACTTGCCCATCTCGTCCTCATCTCCGCCAGTCCTGGCATCTTCTCGGCTCTGATGATCGGACTTGGCCGAGCTGTCGGAGAGACCATGATCGTCCTGATGGCGACCGGCAATACGCCGATCATGGATTGGAGCCTCTTCAACGGGTTTCGAACCCTCTCCGCAAATATCGCAGTCGAAATTCCTGAAGCCCCACACGGTGGCACCTTGTATCGCACACTCTTCTTGGCGGGGCTGCTCCTCTTTGTGGCCACCTTTATCCTCAACACGGCAGCCGAGCTGATTCGACAACGACTCAGGGAGAAATACAGTCAATTCTAACTTGAACAGGATTCATGGCGAAAAGCTCAGGTAATCTGATACCAAGAGTGGCCCGATGAAATTGTGGGTCAAGCAGTTTTTTGGCAGCGGCGAACTCTTCATTTGGAGCTGCGGTGCAGGACTCTCCCTCTCGCTCCTCATGATCGGGGGACTCCTCGTTCTCATCGTCATCAACGGCTTCGGCTATTTCTGGCCAGCTGACCTGGTCGAATTGACCCTGAAAGACGGAAAACACGTGATCGGCCAGTTAGCCGGTGAAGAAGTGAGTCCGAAAGGGATCCCACGCATCAGGATAAAGATCGGCAATCGAGATCTCTACGGGTTGGACTATCGGTGGATCAATACCGATCAGATCATTGAACAGACCAAGCCGGTCGATCTCGTCATGGTGGAACGACGCGAGTGGGGTAACTTCTATGGACGTCTGCGGACGCTTGTCGAGGAAGACCAGGTCGTAGCCGATGGCGCGGATGCCGTATGGCAGTCCCTACCGCCCCTGCTTCGGCATGCGGAATCGAGCGAGGCGGAGAATGAGTACAGCTTGCTCGTCGTCGACGCCAATGGCAAAGAAAAATCCATGTCGCTCGGCCAAGTCATGCGGGTCCTGAGACCCAACGATCTTTCGACCTTGGAAAAGGTCTGGGTCTATGTCGGCAACGTCTGGACAGTTTTGACGACGGAACCACGCGAAGCCAATACGGAGGGTGGGATCTTTCCGGCCATTTTCGGCACCGTCATGATGGTGATCATCATGAGCTTGGTTGTGACTCCCTTCGGCGTCATCGGCGCCCTGTACCTCAGAGAGTATGCCCCCCAGGGAGTCATCGTGCGGACCGTTAGGATTGCCGTCAACAATCTCGCCGGGGTTCCCTCGATCGTCTTCGGCGTGTTCGGCTTAGGATTTTTTGTGTATGGCGTCGGCGGTACGATTGATGCGCTGTGGTTCTCTGAGCGATTACCGACTCCGACCTTTGGAACGGGTGGCATCCTCTGGGCCTCTTTGACGCTGGCGCTCTTGACCGTTCCCGTCGTGATCGTCGCGACCGAAGAGGGATTGGCTGCAGTACCGCGAGAATACCGGGAAGGATCAGTCGGGTTGGGTGCCACCAAATGGGAAACGATGTGGAGGGTTGTCCTTCCTACGGCGCTCCCGGGGATTCTGACCGGACTGATTCTAGCCATGGCTCGCGCGGCCGGCGAGGTCGCTCCGTTGATGTTGACCGGGGTGGTGAAGCTGGCCCCTGCTATGCCGATCGACGCGATCTGGCCGTTTCTACACTTGGACCGAAAATTCATGCACTTGGGGTTTCATATCTATGATGTGGGTTTCCAATCGCCGAACGTTGAGGCCGCCAAGCCGATGGTGTATGTCACCACATTGGTATTGATTCTTGTGGTTGTGATACTTAACCTCACAGGCATCGTTTTAAGAAATAGACTGAGGAGGAAATATGCTGGATCAGCAGTTTGAAATAAAGTCCAGTGTCTCACCCCCTTCTTCCACTCTGGAGATGGAGAGTATGGACTCCGATGATTTCAAGGTGCCGCATCAGCCCAGTGCTCAAGAGAAGCCCAAGCTTCGGGTGCAGGGCTTCAACTTTTTCTACGGGCCGGTCCAGTCCCTGTTTAATATCGACATGGATATTCCCCAGAATCAAGTGACCGCGTTCATTGGGCCTTCCGGGTGCGGAAAATCCACGTTGTTACGATGCATGAACCGCTTGAACGACCTCATCGAGGGCGCACGGCATAAGGGAAATATCCTCATTGACGAGGTCGATATCTTTAACCCGATGATCGATACCACGGATCTTCGGAAACGTGTAGGGATGGTGTTTCAAAAATCCAATCCCTTCCCAAAATCGATCCATGAAAATGTCGAGTACGGTCCTCGGTTGCAAGGCTTGAAGAACCGGACGGTGTTGGCAGAGATCGTCGAAAGAAGTCTCCGAGGGGCCGGCTTATGGGAAGAAGTGAAGGACCGACTTCACAAGAGCGCCCTCGGCTTATCCGGCGGTCAGCAGCAGCGTCTCTGCATCGCTCGGGCCCTCGCGGTCAAGCCGGAGGTTCTTCTAATGGACGAGCCCTGTTCCGCGCTGGATCCGATCGCCACGGGGACCATCGAAGAATTGCTGTTTTCGCTCAAGAAGGAGTTGACAGTCGTCATCGTGACGCACAACATGCAGCAAGCGGCACGGGTGTCCGATTTGACGGCCTTCATGTACCTTGGCCAATTGGTAGAGTTCGGGCTCACAAAACAGCTGTTCACGAACCCTTCGAAGAAGCAAACGGAAGACTACATCACTGGGCGATTCGGGTGACCTATGGTTCAACAACGACATTTCGACGAAGAACTTGCACAATTAAAGATGAAGCTGGTGCAAATGGCCGGTCTTGCCGAAGATCAGATCGATAAGGCGTTGACCGCCCTGGTCACGCGCGATGCGGCCCTGGCCTGCCGAGTAATCGAACGAGACCACAAGGTCAACGCAATGGACGTGGAGATCGACGAGGCGTCTATTGAGTTGTTAGCGCTCCACCAGCCTGCGGCGCGCGATCTTCGGTTGGTGACCACGGCCATGAAACTGTCCACTGAGCTCGAGCGCATCAGCGACCTGGCGGAAAGTATCTGTGAGCGAGCGATCGAACTGAACGAAGAACCTCAACTCAAGCCCTACATCGATATCCCGAGGATGGGGAGCCTTGCACGGGTGATGGTGAAGGAAGGCATCGATGCCTTCGTCAAAGAGGACTCGAAGCTGGCCAGAAAAGTAATCGTGGATGATGATTTTGTCGACGATTTGATGGAACAGTTGTTTCGAGAGTTGCTCTCCTTTATGATGGAAAAGCCAGAGACTATTAGTCGTGCCATTCGATTGAGCTTTATCGCCAAGTCTCTCGAGCGAGTGGCCGATCATGCGACCAATATCGCCGAGCTCGTGGTCTACCTGGTTGAAGGCAAGATCATCCGGCATACATCACCACCGGTTCCGTTATAACGCCCCGATTTCTTCCTATCCAGGGCGCACCAGACCAGAAGCATGAATGCCCGTTTGTTTGAAATGACTCTGCCCCTGTGCTAGCATCCCCCGCATGGGTGCCACCACGAGGGCTAAGCGGAGAGAAGCCCGCCGCGCCCCATCCCCCTCTTCTCATATTCAGCGCGAAGTGATCGGCGTGATCTTGATCGCGTTGAGCTTGCTCATGCTCTTGAGCCTTTTATCATTTGTACCGGGGGAGGCGAAGATTGTGGCGGCCGGTGCAGCGAACGCCGACCCGCCTCGAAATCTCATCGGTTCATTCGGAGCTCTCTTGGCCGGAGCTGTTTTTTATGGTCTCGGTGGAGCGGCCTATCTCTTTCCCGTGTTGCTGGGGCGGTTGGGATTTCGCTGTTTCTCTCAGGTGCCGGTGAGTCTCAGGCTACGGACGGCCGCCAGTTCCCTAGCAGCGGTATTCTTTTTAGGTGCTTTTCTGCATCTTGAAACAACGGGGGTTCCGACACTAACCAGCGGGTTGATTTCCCGTGGGATGGCTGGTGGTGTCGTCGGTCTGACAATCGCCGAGGGGCTCCGTGCCGTCTTTGCCGGAACCGGAGCCCATATCCTGATTATTACGGGATTTCTCGTGTCTCTTCTTCTGACAACGCCTCTGTCGCTGGTCGAAGCCGTGCGTCGGATGCCGGAACATTGGGCCGTTCTCCGCGAGGGCCTGTCCGCAGTGATGCCTGAGCGATCAATCGAGGTCCAGAAGGAGTCCGTCAATCGACGGTCACGGGTGAAGTCTTCCAGGCCAACCGCCGTCACCCAGGAAGAAGCGTCGGCTGTTGAAAGGATCGAAGGGTCAGAACCGAGCCCAACTCCGTCATCACCGGGTCCGGTCATCCAGCCATTCCCTGTCATAGCCGCGACCGTTGACGCGCAAACGACTGAACCGGAACCGGTTGTTCCACCGGCTGAGCCTGTGGATTATCAGCTGCCTGACCCTGAGATTCTGTTAAGCGATCCTTCAGGACCCCTGGATCGGATGTCGGATGAAGAATTAAGAGCGCAGTCCGAGGTCTTGTCGCGAGCATTGATGAGCTTCGGCATCGAGGGTATCGTGACGGAAGTAAGGCCCGGTCCCGTCGTCACGATGTACGAATTCGAGCCGGCGCCCGGCACGAAGGTGGCCCGCATCGTGAATCTGGCTGATGACCTTGCGTTGGCTCTCAAGGCAACGAGTCTACGCATCGTGGCGCCGTTGCCGGGGAAATCAGTGGTCGGGATCGAAGTGCCGAACCGGTCTCGAGAGACGGTGTCGCTGAAGGAAGTCGTCATGAGCGATGCCTTTCGTCGTGCAAGGTCCAGACTGACACTGGCGTTGGGCAAGGACATCTTCGGCGCCCCGATGACGGCCGATCTGAAGACGATGCCGCATCTCTTGGTAGCCGGCGCCACCGGCGCCGGGAAGAGTGTCAGTTTGAACACGATGTTGCTCAGCATTCTCTTTTCCGCCAAGCCCAGTGAAGTGAAACTCCTGCTTATTGACCCAAAGATGCTCGAGTTCCAATCGTATGAGGGAATTCCGCATCTGTTACGACCGGTGATTACCGAGCCGAAATCCGCCGCAAGAGGGCTGGGTTGGGTCGTTGCTGAAATGGAACGGCGGTACAAGTTGCTGGCGGAGGCTGGCGTGCGGAATGTCGATGCGTACAATCGCAAGGTCGTCGGATTGCATGAGGCGCTTGCTGAAAATCACCTAACGGGCGTTGAGCAGACTGAGCTCCCGATGCAGTTTCTCTCAGAAGAGGAGCGTCTCTCTGCCGGTGAAAGCTCGATTGCCGAGGGTGAACGGGGTTGCATGCAGCCAAAACCGACGCCGCCGGAGCCGCTGCCTTTTATCGTCGTCATGATCGATGAGCTGGCGGATCTGATGATGGTGGCTCCGAAAGATGTGGAAGATAAGATCGCCCGGCTCGCACAGATGGCACGGGCTTCCGGCATTCATCTGGTGCTGGCAACCCAACGCCCGTCCGTCGATGTACTGACCGGCTTGATCAAAGCGAATTTCCCTGCACGGATCGCGTTTCAAGTGTCTTCGAAGACCGACTCACGAACCATTCTCGATGCGAATGGAGCGGAGGCTCTCCTCGGCCGAGGCGATATGCTGTACCTGGCCTCCGGCACCGGCCGCCTCGCTCGTCTGCATGGATCTTTTGTCTCGGACGACGATGTCCGTTCAGTTGTTGAGTTTGTGAAGAAACAAGCGCTCCCGATCTACAATCAGGAGCTGCAATCCCTGAAGATAGAGGAAGCGGCAGAGGAGGATGCCAAAGACGAGGTGTATGAACAGGCCAAAGATCTGGTCCTGTCAACCGGACAGGCATCGGCCTCGTTGATTCAGCGTCGACTGCGGGTCGGCTATCCTCGCGCGGCCCGTATGATTGAACAAATGGAGACAGAGGGCATCGTGGGGGCAGCGGGTCGCGATGGGCGTCGGGAGGTGCTTGGTCGGCGTGGTCCGGTGGGAGCGGCGGAAGCAGCGGAAGCATGATGCGTTGGTGGCTTACAGCTCCATTGATTGTCGCGCTCGTCTTGCCGGCCTGGGGGGCAGACGGGCCGATTGATGAAAAGGCGTTGCAGGAAGTTCGCGAAGTCGTCAAGCAACTGCAAGCTCGATACGAAAAAACGAAAGATCTGCAGGCCGACTTTTCTCAGAAAACGAAGATTGAGGGGTTCGAGCGGCCCGTGACGTCAGCCGGCAAGGTGTATATCAAAAAGCCAGGCCGCTTGCGATGGGACTATTTGGATCCGGCGACTGAGCAAATCTATGTGAACCAGGAAGATGTGAAGGTGTACGTCCCCGAACATAAGCAGGTTCTGGTCGGGAAATTGACTCAGATGGCCGCCTCCAAAGCACCGTTGGAACTGTTGCAGGGAGCGGCCAAATTGGATGAGTCGTTTGACGTTGAACCCACCATTGGAAAAAGCAGGGGGCTTGGTGGGATCCCCCTTATCACGCTGATTCCCAAAGCCAAGGATCAGGAATCCGCCCAGAATCTTCAGAAAATCATCGTCGAGGTCTTCCCTAAAACCCATTATATCCGTACGGTGTCACTCCATGAGATCAGCGGCAATGTCGCCGTCTTTGAATTTTCAAACTTGAAACCAAACCTGGGATTAGGTAATGAGGTGTTCGACTTTAAGACACCGTCGGATGCGGAAGTCGTCAGGGCTCCGGTGTTGAACGGACCCTAGTCCTACGACGACCGCGTCACATGTCACTGGTCAAGCGCCGAGCGGTGGTAGAGGAGGAAATGCCTCACGATGGGCGCCTGACAAATGACGGTTGAGATCTGGACTCAAGGAGGTGCGTGAGGCATGACAGTTGAAACGGGATCCGTGGTCGAAGCCGTCGATCAAGCGGTGGCAAGATTGGATTTCGAACGGCTTCACCAGGAATATTGGGAGCAAAACGAATTCCTGGTGATCAAACAATTCCTGCCCCGTGCCTTGGTCGCGGAGGTGTTCGTCCCTCAGGCTCAAGGGGTGAAAGCAGAACTCAATCGAAACTACATTCCTGGGCATAAGAAAGGCGGGAGCGTCAGTTATTATACCGTGCAGGAGAAAGCTCCCCGCTTTCTCGACCTCTACCGCTCTGAATCATTCAGGCAATTCTTGAACCGTCTCGTTAACGCAAAGTTGATGTACTGCCCAGACAACGATCCCCATTCCTGCGCCCTCTACTACTACACTGAACCGGGCGACCATATCGGCTTCCACTACGATACGTCATACTATAAGGGCGCTCGTTACACGATCTTGATGGGGCTTGTTGATCGGTCAACCCAGTGCAAGTTGGTGTGTGAGCTTTTCAAAGACCACCCGACCAAGCAGCCGCGCCACCTTGAGCTGATCACTGAACCCGGCGATATGGTGATTTTCAATGGGGACAAGCTCTGGCATGCGGTCACGCCGCTCGGAGAAGGTGAAGAGCGGATTGCTTTGACGATGGAGTATGTCACCAATGCGGAGATGGGCACAATCAAGCGGCTCTATTCTAACCTCAAAGATTCCTTCGGGTATTTCGGATTCGCTACGGTCTTCAAGCGAGCCCTGGGTCTAAACCGATCCAAGTGATGAATTCGTCTCCGGGCTGGGTCGCCGTTCCTGATCCAACTCACCGTCTAAGACAACGCCCTGCCGATGACACGACGAAGTATCCCGCATAACTCTCCTCTATTCCACGGTTTGGTCAAGCGAGCATACGCGCGTAGAGGCCCCAGGTCCCTGTTCGAAGCCGTTAGCCCGTCTTCCGCAGGTAACAAGGCTGCAACGAGTTCTGTGCTAGGCTCGAAAAAGTGGACGCCTTCAACCTATGATCTGAGGTCTGGAGGTGTGAGATGGAACGAGTTCCGCGACAGCAGTATACGAAGGAGTTCCGTGAGCAAGCGGTGCAGCTGGTCCTGGAACAGAAGTTGACGATTCCAGAGGTAGCAAGACGCCTGGCCATGTCGGGCAAGACGCTCGAGAACTGGGTGTGTCGAGCCCGGCGCGGTCAGCTCGCGACGCTGGGGGAGAGCCGACGGCCCGTGACAGAGCTGGAGGCCGAGGTCTCTCGGCTGAAGCGCGACCTGGCCGAGGCGCGGATGGAGCGCGACATCTTAAAAAAAGCCACCGCGTACTTTGCCAAGGCGCAGCTGCCCGGTACGCGCTCATGAGGACGCTGCGGCCCCAGTATCCCCTGAGTGTGTTGTGTCGGGTGCTGGAGGTGTCCCGAAGTGGGTACTATGCCTGGCGCACGCGCCGTCCCTCGAAGCGCGCTCAGGAGAACGCGCGCCTAGAAGTGGCGATCCAGGCCGCGCATGTGCGCACCCGGCAGACCTATGGGCCGGAACGTCTCCAAGCGGAATTGCGTGAGGATGGGTTCCCCGCTGGGGTCGGACGCATCAAACGGCTACGCAAGAAACTGAGACTACGTTGCAAACAGGTGCGCTGGTTCACGACCACGACGGATTCAAAGCACTCGCTGCCGGTGGCGGAGAATGTCTTGGCCCAAACGTTTGTCGCCACGCGCCCGAACGAGACCTGGGTCACCGACATCACGTATATCCCCACCGCAGAAGGGTGGTTGTATCTGGCGGGGATCAAAGATCTGTATACATGTGAGGTGGTTGGGCATGCGATGGGGGCGCGGATGACGACGGACTTGGTGCAGGGGGCGCTCAGGAACGCTCTCGACACCAAGCGCCCGGCCCCGGGGCTCATTCATCATTCTGATCGCGGCTCTCAATATTGTGCCCAGGACTATCAAGCGCAATTGCGGCAGTTCGGCCTGACCCCGTCTATGAGTCGGAAGGCAACTGCTATGATAACGCGCCGATGGAGAGTTTCTGGGGAACGCTCAAGAATGAGCTGGTGCACCACCGGCGGTATGAAACACGGGAGCAGGCTCGGCGAGAGATCACGGAGTACATCGAGCTCTTCTATAACCGTCAGCGTCGGCATTCCAGGCTGGGAAATTGCTCGCCCGCGGTGTTTGCCCAGCAGTGGGCCCGTCAGCTGCCGGCGGCGTGAGACTGCAACTCATGGCGTCCACTATTGACAACCGGGGTCATTCTTCCCATACGTTAGCTGGACGATCAGGCCATTGTCGTCATGACCTGTTCGAGTCCCGTGGGTTGGGTGGGGAGCAGCAGCGTCATCCGCTGAAGCCGCCCCGTCAGGTCCTTGGGAGCGGTCGCTCCCATCCTGAGCCGGCGGGTGTTCTCCCGTGTTGGCCGGGGCCCAGCAAGGGATTGCCGGGCCCGCCTCTCCTCGAAGCGTGTCCTCGGAGCCGTGCCGAGCCCCGCTGCGTTCATCCCCTGCGGGAGCGATCGCCACCGCGTCAGGGCCAGGACACCCACCAGGCTGTGGGCGTGAGTCCGGGCCTGGTTCTGGGGGAAGAGCGGGCGCAGCCCCACGGCGTGTGTGTCGAGACGGAAACGGTCTTCGCCCTCGGTCAGCTGGCTCGCGGTCTTCCCCACGGTCTTGGGATCACGCGCAGTCCCGCGGCGGGCGTGGCCGCCGGTTTCACGCGCCCAGTGGGACCGGGCTTCGTTCTGTGTGATGGGGAGGGAGCGTCGGGCGTCTGTTCCGCCGCCGCCCGCGTTGCCGGTGACCGTGAACCGGGCGGCGGCCCGGCTCAATACTCGTCCGATCTGCCGCGCGACGTTCTAAAGTCGGTGGCGGGGAGGGCAGCCAACAGACACCCGAACGGGGCGCCAACGCGTTCGCCGTCGTGCGTGTGTCAAGGCCGGCCACACGCATCCTTGTGTGGCCGCCGCGCCTCCAGGGCCCGCGAGAGCCGGTCCTCGGTGCTCGTCTCTCCGGGCACTCCCCGCCGAGCGTCACGAGCCGTCTGGTCCTCCCCTGACTCGGCGATCGGCCCCTCAGAGGACGGGGCGCAGCACCGGGCACGCGTCAACCGAGCGGCCATGCCCGACCACGGGATCTCCGCTCGACCGGACGGGAGAGGCTCCCGGCAGCAGTCGGCCCGGCCCAGCTTCTTCCAGAGCAGCAAGCCCCGGTCGCCAGCGCCCACATGCCGCACCCGCTCGACACGCACCCCGGGGATGTTGCCCGTCGTCCCTGATGGGTGCCGAGTATTGACGGCTGCCCACGTCCGGGCAAGGGGGCGGACTGCACGACACGCCCTGGCCTGAGAGCAGGCCCTGAAATCAGGCTGCGTTCAGGACAGCAGAAGAGCAAGCGCGTCACTTTCCCACGGCAAACTGCGGAAGACGGGCTAGCCACTTCCTTCAGCGCTGACCTTGCGGCCAGTCACCTTGTGGTTCGTGTGGATCGCTGCGACCAACTCCCCAGAGGACTTGCACCTCCTATCCATCACCCATGCTGGGCGCACAAACAAAAAGACTCCCATGTGTTGCCACATGGGAGTCTCGATATTGGCAGCAGAATAGTCGCGACCAAAAAACTACGGCGATGTTCCGGCCTCGGTGGATGCAGGTTGAGCAGTACGAGTCTCGGACTTTTTCTTTATGGCTGGTTCCTGACGAGATACTAATTCGATAGCAACCATTTCAGCCGCATCGCCAATACGGCGACGAGTTTTGATGATCCTGGTGTACCCACCGGATCGATCTTTGAATCGTGTCGCCACATCACTAAATAGCTTAGACACAACGGCCTTACTGCGAAGAAATCCTAAGGCTCGACGGCGCGCCGGCAGCGTACCTTCCTTGCCAAGGGTGATCATGCGATCGGTAAACCCTCGTATCTCTTTAGCCTTGGCTCCTGTGGTCTCAATGCGCTCCTGGTCTAACAACGAGGTCACTAAGTTCCGAAACAATGCCCCTCGATGCTTCGTCTGCCGCCCAAGTTGTCGCCCCTTTTTTCTATGTCGCACGGTAATCCTTTTGATTCGAACGCGTCATTCAGGTTTTGGGCTTCCATTGTGTGGAGGCCCGGCCTCTATCTTTGTTCCTAACGAAAGTCCCATTTCAGAAAGAATTTCTTTAATTTCGTTGAGGGATTTTTTCCCGAAGTTTTTTGTCCTGAGCATCTCACCTTCCGACTTTTGCACAAGGTCGGCGATTGTCTTGATATTCGCATTCTTCAGACAATTGGCCGCCCGAACGGACAATTCCAACTCATTCACGCTACGAGCAAGATTCTTGTTCACTTCCCGCTGAGATTCCTCGTAGCCCGCTTCGCTCTTCCCATCGCTGCGCTCTTCAGGATTGATAAAAATATCCAGATGTTCACGCAATATCCCGGCCCCGGTAGAAAGGGCGTCGCGAGGGCTGATGGTGCCGTCTGTCCAGATCTCCATCGTCAGTTTGTCATAGTCGGTCATACGGCCGACCCGCGCATTCTCGACATGGAAATTGACCCTCCTGATCGGAGAGAAAATGGAATCGATGGCTATCACCCCGATCGACAATCCCTCTTCTTTGTTACGCTCGGCCGGTACATAACCACGGCCATGTTTCACTGTCATCTCGATGTCCAGCGTCGCATCCTTGTCGAGAGTGGCGATGTGCAAATCAGGCGTCAGAATCGTCACGTCACCATCGTGAAGAATGTCTGACCCCTTTGCTTCTCCAGGCCCCTTCTTTTTCAACCGTATCGTTTTCGGTTTACCCGTGTGGAGCGCCAGACGCAAGCTCTTGATATTCAGAATGATTGCCGTGACATCTTCCGCCACACCAGAAATCGTCGAAAACTCGTGCACGACCCCTTCAATCTTCACAGTGGTCACCGCAGCCCCTGTGAGCGACGACAACAATATGCGACGGAGGGCATTACCGATCGTGGTGCCAAACCCCCGTTCAAACGCTTCCGTGGTGAATCGTCCAAATGTGGGAGAATGTGCATCCTTGTCGACTTCCACCCGCATTGGGATCTGAAAGTCTTTCATCGCTTTGATCATGACCCACCCTCCATACCATCGAATAACTATGACCTCGACAGATAACCCCGATTTCGAAAGAACCCACCTCAGAACAGCGAACTATCGCGAGTATAATTCCACGACCATCTGTTCGTTGACCGGCAACGTGATCTGCTCCTTAGCCGGCAATGCGCGAACGGTGCCCTTGAACGCTCCTTTGTCAAGCTCAAGCCAATCAGGAATGCCTCGACTATCAACCGATTCCAATGCTGCCTGGATTGCGGCCAAGTCCCGACTCCGTTCACGAATTTCAATCACATCTCCCGGTTTCACCAGTGCCCCGGCCACCGTGATCTTCTTACCGTTGATGGTGAAATGACCATGACTCACCATCTGACGAGCTTGCTTGCGCGATGCACCGAACCCTAATCGATAGGCGACATTGTCCACGCGACATTCGAGTAAACGCAACAGGGCGTCGCCCGTGACGCCGGTCTGTCGTTCTGCACGTTCAAAGACGCCGCGGAATTGGCGTTCCTGAAGGCCGTAGATCCGACGCAGCTTCTGCTTTTCGCGCAGCTGCAGACTATAGTCAGAAGTTCGCTGTCGTCCCTGCCCATGTTGGCCAGGCGGATAACTCCGGCGCTCGACCGCGCACTTCTCCGTCATACAACGCGTGCCTTTGAGAAAAAGTTTCTCACCTTCTCGCCGACACAACCGACAGACTGGACCACGATACTTTGCCACTGCTCCCTCCTCGCAACTAACTTAGTGATTCACCGAAAACAGCTCCTGCGATCTCGCTCAGCTACGCTGAGCATCCATGCATGGTCACACTCGCCGACGTTTGGGAGGCCGACACCCATTATGCGGAATCGGCGTGACATCGCGAATGAGATTGATCCGCAAGCCCGCTCCTTGAAGTGAACGGATCGCTGATTCGCGACCGGAACCTGGTCCATTCACATACACATCGACTTGCCGCATCCCGCTTTCCATGGCTTTTCGCGCTGCAGCCTCTCCGGCTCGTTGAGCAGCAAAGGGGGTACTCTTCCTCGATCCTTTGAACCCTTGATTGCCTGCGCTTGCCCACACCACCGTGTTTCCGCTCATGTCGGTGATAGTCACAATCGTATTGTTGAATGAGGCCTGAACATGTGCCACTCCACTTTGGACTATCCGACGTTCCTTCTTTTTCCCTTTTTTGACGCTCATGCGAACTCCTTCGGCTGTTTCTGCAGACTAGGTGCTTCAGGCCCCTTTGGTCGCCGTGGGTCTCGGCTTGCTACTGACGCCTGCGCGCCGTCCTTTACGTGTCCGAGCATTGGTCTTAGTTCGTTGTCCGCGGACAGGTAGGCCTTTGCGATGGCGCAACCCTCGATAGGTCCCCGTATCAATCAGCCGCTTGATATTGAGCGACACCTCTTTGCGTAGATCTCCTTCGACCCTGTAATCACGCTCGATGATTTCGCGTAACTTGACGATCCTATCTTCGCTCAAGTCTTTGACCCGGACCGCTCCATCGATTCCCGCTTCATTGAGAATCTTCTGAGCCGATATCCGTCCGATTCCATAGATGTAGCTCAATCCGATATCTGTCCGTTTATTCCGTGGCAAATCGATGCCGGCAATACGTGCCATTCCCCCCTCCAGTTCTGAGTGCTGAGCGTTGAGTTCTAAGTGATGAAATGTCTCCTCATTGGGACTGGGTGTAATGCCGGCTCAGAACTCAGCACTCATGGCTCGGCACTTTTCTTCATCCTTGTCGCTGCTTATGGCGTGGGTTTTTGCATAAAATCCGCACGACCCCCCGACGACGGACAACCTTGCATTTGGCACATATAGGCTTCACTGATGATTTGACCTTCATAACAATTCGCCACTCCCGTTACTTGAAGCGATAGGTGATGCGGCCCCTGGTCAAATCGTATGGTGACATTTCCACCGTGACCTTATCGCCGGGAAGGATACGGATAAAATGCATCCGCATTTTCCCAGAGATGTGAGCCAGTATGATATGGCCGTTATCCAGCTTGACCCGGAACATGGCGTTGGGAAGCGTCTCCGCTACCAATCCCTGGACTTCGATAATGTCTTCTTTTGCCACGTCCTGCTGTATTCTTTCCTGATGAACCGAATCTAGGTTTTCTCCAATTGACTCAAAATGCGAGGCGCTCCGTTGGGTTGGACGGCGATCGTATGCTCAAAGTGCGCAGATAGGCTTCCATCTACCGTGACCGCTGTCCACCGATCCCCAAGAACACGCACTGCACTCCGACCCATGTTCACCATTGGTTCGATCGCCAGAACCATACCTGGTTGCAATCGAGGCCCCTGACTCGGTTTCCCATAGTTAGGAACTTGAGGCTCCTCATGCAGTTGCCGACCAATCCCATGCCCCACAAACTCCGTGACAACCGAGAAGCCAGCGCATTCAACATGTTGTTGTACAGCGTTCGAAATGTCTGTCAAACGGTTGCCGACCACAGCCTGCTTGATCCCAAGATAGAGTGCCTCTTCCGTCACTCGAACCAGTTTTTCTGTTGCTTCTGGAATCCGCCCAACCGCGACCGTCACGGCAGAATCCCCGTAGAACCCACCGACAATAGCACCGAGATCCAGGCCGATGATATCCCCCTCCTTTAGCTTTCGCTTCGAAGGGATACCGTGAACGACCTGTTCGTTCACGGATGCACAAAGAGTTTTGGGATAGTTCCGGTACCCTTTAAACGCTGGAACCGCCCCTCTGGCCCGTATCGCTTCCTCGGCAATACCGTCCAAGTCTTCCGTGCTGATACCTGGACAGACTGCTTTCCTCACAATCGCGAGCGCTTCAGCTACCACTCTTGACGCCTCTGCCATCACCGTAATCTCGGAGGGCGTTTTCAGAATGATCATGCCGTCTGGTATGCCGTCAGCTCTCTCACGAGATTTTGATAGACCGTCTCAACTGCTTCGGCACCATTGAGATGCGACAATACATGCTTGTTCTCATAAAAGCTGATCAACGGTGCTGTCTGCTCTTCATACACACGAAGACGCATCTCTATCGCTTCCGGCTGATCATCGCTTCGCTGAACCAACGCCGCTCCACACCGGTCACAGAGATTGCCGTTCTTGGATGGAGCAAACCCCACATGATAGGTCGCCTGGCACTTGGGACAGCTCCGACGCCCGCTCAACCGCTTTACAATTTCTTCTCGAGAAACCCTGAAATGAATCACTCGATCCAGCTGAAAGCCTCGTTCAGCGAGCACCTTCGCAAGCGCTTCGGCCTGATGAACCGTCCTTGGAAATCCATCGAGAATAAACCCGTTGGCGTGTGATGAATCAGCCAGTTTCTCCCGTACCAGTCCTATGACGACTGAATCTGGAACCAACCGTCCCTGATCCATATGCTCTTTGGCTTCAAGACCAAGGGGCGTCCTATTCCGAACCGCCTCCCGAAGTAAATCACCGGTTGAAATCTTACGAATGCGATACTGAACGGCGGCCTTATCAGCCTGCGTACCTTTTCCAACACCCGGAGCACCGAGAAACACAAGCCGCATGTTCCTACCCGCTTCTCCCGCGCAACGGAGCCATGCCCTTGCCTAAAAATCCCTCGTAATTCCGCATCAACATATGGGATTCAATTTGCTGGGCCGTATCCAGACCCACACCAATAACGATCAACAGGGAGGTGCCGCCAAAATAAAATGGCACATTCAGCTTATAAATGAGAAATTCAGGAATCACACAGACGATGGCCAGATAGATGGCACCGGCAAATGTAATCTTCGTGAGGACATTGTAGATATAGTCGGAGGTTCGTTGACCAGGCCTGATACCAGGAATAAAACCTCCGTACTTTTTCATGTTGTCGGCCATATCCACGGGGTTAAGGACCACTGCGGTGTAGAAAAAACAAAAAAAGATGATGAGCCCCACATACATCAACGTGTAAAGCAGCGATCCGGGAGCTAGCTGCGTCCCGATCGATTTTACCCATGGCGTCTCAAAAAACCCCGCAATGGTCGCAGGAAATGCGATGATCGACGATGCAAATATGGGCGGAATGACCCCGGCCGTATTGATCTTCAATGGAATGTGCGTGCTCTGTCCTCCATAAACCCGTCGCCCGATCACCCGCTTTGCATATTGCACTGGAATTTTCCGGCGCCCGCTTTCCAAAAAAACAATGGCGGCGACCACGCCGATCATCAAAAGAGTCAATCCAATCAATAAAAACGCATTGAGCTGACCGATTTCGTACAGATTGTAGGTCTGCGCCACGGCCGCAGGCAGCCTGGCGACAATCCCGGCAAAAATGATTAAAGAGATTCCATTGCCGATCCCTCGCTCAGTGATCTGTTCGCCGAGCCACATCAGGAACCCCGTGCCGGCCGTCAAGGTGATGACCGTCATGAGACGAAATCCCCATCCCGCATTGAGCACGAACGCTCCCTGATTCATTTGTTCCAATCCAACCGCAATACCAAACCCCTGAATCAGGGCAATACCGATCGTCCCGAACCGGGTATATTGAATAATCTTCTTCCGACCTCGTTCGCCCTCCTTGGCCAATTTGGTCAAATGCGGGATGACGACTGTCAACAATTGGAGGATGATCGATGCGCTGATGTAGGGCATAATGCCCAGCGCAAAGATCGTCAGGCGGGATAATGAACCGCCTGAGAAAATATCGAGGAAGCCCAACAAGGCCCCCCCCTGTTTTTGCAAAAACTCTGAAAGGGCTTCACCGTTGATACCAGGGGTCGGGATGTGAGACCCGATCCGATACACCACAAGCATGCCGAGCGTAAAGAGCACACGAGTACGCAGCTCGGGGATCTTGAAGATATTCTGAAAACTGGTCAGGAGCCGTTCAAGCACCGCCGATGACCTCGACTCGCCCTCCGGCCGCTTGGATCTTGGCTTCAGCCGATTTACTGAACTTATGCGCCTGAACAACGAGCGATCTCTTCAACTCGCCATTGCCAAGAATTTTAATCGGCAACCTTTTTCGCTTCACTAGTCCGGCATCAACCATGGCTTGTGGCGTGACCGTCTCGTTGCCGGCCCACCGCTCAAAACTCTTAATGTTGACAATGGCATATTCCGTCCGTGCCGGGTTGGTAAACCCGAACTTGGGCAGCCGGCGTACCAAGGGCATCTGCCCGCCTTCAAATCCTGGACGTTTGCCACCCCCTGATCGAGCCAGCAGTCCCTTGTGACCTTTCGTGGCGGTCTTCCCGTGACCGGACCCAGGTCCACGTCCTATGCGTTTCCGTCGCTTCGTTGCTCCTTGTGCGGGAGTCAAATCATGGAGGTTCATGGATTTCCAACCTCAAGCAGATAACCGACTTTACGGATCATTCCTCGCACCTGAGGCGTGTCGGGATGGATAACCGTCTGTCGAATACGTCGAAGACCCAGACCGCGCAAGACAAGGCGATGCCGTTCAGGTGTTCCGATGGCGCTACGTCGCAATGTCACGCGCACAGTTTGAACATCATGATTGGGAGCTTTTGAAGTCTTTGCGGAGCCCATCAAACCGTAGCCCTTTCTCGCCCTTCGGCAACTGCTTGCCGACGAAAGCGAAGAACATCATCCAAGTTTCTCAATTGGGTAAGCCCATCTAGCGTCGCGCGAACCGCATTGAAGGGGTTTCCACGGCCTAACGTTTTTGCGATGACATTATGCGCACCGACTAACTCCACGACGGCACGAACCGCCCCCCCGGCAATGATTCCGGTACCGTCGACGGCCGGCTTAAGCAACACGTGCTCTCCCCCAAACAGACCATGCACCTCATGTGGGATGGTTCCGCCTTTCAGTGCGACGTGAACGAGGTGTTTCTTGGCTTGTTCTACGGCCTTTGAAATCGCAACCGGGACTTCAGCGGCTTTTCCCTTGCCTATCCCGACCCACCCATGGCCGTCACCGACCACAACAAGCGCACAGAAGTTGAACCGCTTTCCACCTTTCACCACTTTGGCAACGCGATTGATGAATACGACTTTATCCTTCAAGCTTAACTCATCGGGATTGACTCGCACGCTCTTACCCCGCAGTCCTAAGTTCAGTTACCGTTCGGCGCACAGATCACACGCTTCCTCTGCTCGCCTTGTCTCCAGACCGATCTAGAATTGCAAGCCCCCTTCACGCGACGCATCTGCAAGCGCCTTGATTCGGCCGTGATACATCCGGCCTCCTCGATCAAAAACCACAGTGCTTACCTGAGCGGCCTTGGCACGATCGGCGATCAATTTCCCTACCGCCTTGGCCGCTTCAATTCCACCGGTCGACTTGAGGGACTTCCGTAATGATTTATCGAGCGATGACGCAGCCGCCAGGGTGGCGCCTCGAATGTCATCGATTATTTGAGCATAAATATGGTTCGCGCTCCGAAATACGTTCAGGCGTGGTCGTTCTCCCGTCCCGGAAATCGTACGTCTCACTCGTCGGCGCCGTCGATCAAGCTGTTGAACTTTGTCTGCAGCATTCATGGCCAGTTCCTATTTCCCGGTCTTACCTTCTTTCTTGCGCAATGTCTCGCCCGCGTAGCGAACGCCCTTTTGTTTGTAGACGTCCGGCGACTTAATGGCCCGCAGATCAGCCGCCACCTGGCCCACCAGGCGCTTATCAACTCCCTTGATGTTGATGAGCGTTTGCTTGTCCACCTTCACATCGATGCTCGTCGGCACCTCATAGATCACTGGGTTGATATAGCCCACATTGAAACTTAATGTGCGACCCTGAATTTGGGTCTTGTAACCCACTCCGGTGATTTCAAGCGAACGTTCGTATCCCTTGGTGACTCCGTGGATCATGTTGCTCAATTCCGCACGGGTCAGCCCATGCAAGGCCCTCAATTTACGATCGTCATTCGATCGTCCAATAACCACTTGGCCATTATTGACGACAACGTCCACCCCTTGCACGAGCAACCAATCCAGCTTGCCTAATGGGCCTTTGACGGATACGGTTGATCCGGCAACCTTGACTTCTACTCCACCCGGAATTGCAATCGGCTTTTTTCCAATGCGGGACATGGTCTGTTATACCCTTTGATCGAGATCAACGCGACTCATCTGGTTACCATACCGAGCAAAGAACCTCACCCCCAAGACGACTCTTACGGGACTCCTGGTCGGTCATGACTCCTTTTGATGTAGAAAGGATAGACACACCGATCCCATTGCGGACTTTCCTGATATCCTGACTTCCGACATAGACGCGACGTCCCGGCTTGCTGACGCGCTCCAGCCCCGTGATCATCGGCTGCCCTTCGCCCACGTATCGAAGACGCACAGTCAGAACGGGATGCCCGTCATGAACGCCATCCTCGACCGCATCAACATAACCTTCCTTCCTCAAGATCTCCAAAATGGCACGCTTCAGCTTCGAGGTAGGAACCGTGACGGTTTCATAACGGCGTTGTGCGCCATTCTTTAAACGAACAAGAAGATCGCCGATCGGATCGGTAACCATGCTATATCCTTCTCTCCTCCATTGTCAGTCACCGGCGCGAGCACACCAGCTACCAGCTGGATTTTCGCACTCCGGGAATCTCTCCGCGCAGAGTCATCACCCGAAAACAAATTCGGCACATCCGAAACCGACGGAGATATCCGCGAACCCGACCACACACTCCACACCGATGATAGTCCCGCGTGGAGAACTTTTGTTTCGTCGCCGCCTTATTTCTCAGTGCCAATCGTGACACACGCACTCCTTCCGTTCAAACAGACGCTGTTGATCCATGCCGCTTTCACGCGCGGAACGGCATACCCAGGTGCTTCAAAAGAGCCTTCCCTTCGTCGTTCGTCCTGGCTGTGGTCACAACCGTAATGTCCATTCCATGGATCGAGGCCACCTCATCGTACTTGATTTCAGGGAAGATGAGCTGCTCTTTTAGACCAAGGGTATAGTTCCCCCGACCATCAAAGGCCTTGGGAGAGACACCGCGAAAGTCTCGTATTCGAGGAAGCGCCAACGTCACTAGTCGATCGAAAAACTCATACATCCTCCGGCTACGAAGCGTCACCTTCGCGCCGATGGGCAACCCTTGTCTGAGCTTGAATCCGGCGATGGCTTTTTTGGCTCGAGTCACGACCGGCTTTTGACCGGTGATCATTCCCAATTCCGTCACAGCACTCTCCAAGAGCTTTACATTCTGAATCGCCTCACCCATTCCGACGTTCAACACCACCCGCTCAAGCTTGGGAACCTGCATCACGTTCTTGTACCCAAACTCCTTCATGAGTGCGGGGACCACCTGCTGCACATATATGTCGCGAAGCCGTGGTCGGAACTTGGACTCCTCGCTTCCCTGGTCCAATTGCGGAGCCGGCTCTTGCTTTGATGATTTTCGCTCTGACGGCTTACTAGATCGGCTTTTCGGGTCCTTGGCCATTGCGTAACCTATTCCACAGTCTCGTTGGATTTCTTGCTAAAGCGCACGCGTCGCCCGTCTTCCAAAACTCGAATCCCGATTCGGGTAGGCTTGTGTGTGACTGGGCAGAGAAACATGACGTTGGAAACTTGAAGAGGTGCCTCTTTCTCCAGAATGCCCCCCTGCTTAGCCTTCTGGTTCGGCTTTGTGTGTCGCTTGATGATATTCAGCTTCTCCACAACCACCTTCCCGGCACGCAGGTCGATCGACAAAACCTTTCCGGTCTTGCCTCGTTCACGGCCAGAAACCACCACGACTGTATCCCCTTTTCGGATTCTGCTTTTTCGGAGTACTTCCACGATGCCTCTCGTTCGTTCTGCCTTACAAAACTTCAGGTGCCAAAGAAATGATCTTCATGAATTTCTTCCAGCGGAGCTCGCGGGCAACGGGACCGAAGATACGCGTTCCAATCGGCTCACCCTCTTTGTTGATTAAGACGCACGCGTTTCGATCAAACTTAATATAGGACCCGTCTTCACGACGAACCTCCTTGGTCGTTCGGACAATGACGGCCCGACTCACATCCCCCTTCTTGACACTGGCCTGAGGGATCGCCTCCTTGACCGCCACCACCACGACATCTCCGAGCGACGCATAACGCCGTCTCGTCCCTCCGAAAACATGAAAACACATGGCCTGTTTCGCACCCGAATTATCGGCCACATCCATATAGGTGTAGTTCTGAATCATCGCTCTATTCCTACCCGCGACAAAAAACTGAGGACCATAAGAAATACTGCTGCTTACTTTTCAGGTTGACCCTTTTCCATGACTTGAACAACGCGCCAGTTCTTTTGCTTGCTCAAAGGCCTGGTCTGCACGAGCTTGACCCGATCTCCCACTTTACACGCGCCACTTTCATCGTGGGCCTTCAGTCTGGTCACCCGCTTGAGAACCTTCTTATAGACCGGATGCACGACCGATCTCGAAACCACGACGACGACCGTCTTTTGCATCTTGTTACTGACGACATCGCCATACCAATGGCGACGCTTTACCACCTCAGCCATAGAGTCCCCTACCTTTTAGCGCCCTCTGATCGAGCCTTCACTTGCTGGAGAACAGTCTTCACCCGCGCAATATCCCGCTTAGTTTTCCGGATTTGCATGGGATTATCGAGCCGACCGGAACCGAACTGAAAACGGAGATTGAACAGCTCTTGCACAAGTTGCCGTTCTTTGTCTACAAGTTCACCTGCCCCCAGCTGCTGGAGTTCTTTGACGTCCAACGCCATATCCCCTGCTCCTCTTCAGATCCCCCAAAACCTACCCAAACTCTCCACGAATGACCAACTTCGTTGCAATGGGTAATTTGTGTGATGCAAGCCGAAAAGCTTCTCGAGCCGTTTCCGGAGTGACTCCGTCCATCTCATAAAGAATCCTGCCGGGCTTCACGACAGCAACCCAGTATTCAGGATTGCCCTTTCCCTTGCCCATTCGAGTTTCCGCCGGCTTTTTGGTGATCGGCTTATCGGGGAAAATACGCGTCCATACCTGCCCTCCCCGCTTCACATACCGAGTAATAGCAATGCGCGCAGCCTCAATTTGTCTGCTGGTCACCCATCCTGGCTCCAATGCCTTCAGACCAAACTCTCCCAGGGTAATCTGCCCCCCACGATAGGCCTTCCCCGTCATCCGGCCTTTCTGCATTTTTCTGAATTTGACTTTCTTAGGCGCTAACACGGCTCGATCTCCTCACCCAAACCGTCGATCTAAAGATGATTCGGCTTTGATAGGCTGAACAGGAAGAAGCTCTCCTTTGTAGATCCAGGTCTTCACCCCGATCTGCCCCATGGTCGTATGCGCTTCAGCAAATCCATAATCTATTTCGGCGCGAAGCGTATGCAGCGGCACACGCCCTTCTCGATACCACTCCGTCCTGGCGATTTCGGCGCCACCCAGGCGACCGGCCACCATGATCTTGATTCCCTGGGCACCAAGCCTTAGGGCAGACTGAACGCTTCGCTTCATAGCCCTCCGAAAGGCTACGCGCTTCTCCAGCTGAGTCGCGACATTTTCGCTGACCAGCTGTGCATCAAGCTCAGGCTTCTTGATTTCCTTGACCGTGATGTAGACCTGCCCTCCGTACTGTCTTTCAAGGTCGGTCTTCAACTTATCGACCTCAGCTCCCTTGCGTCCGATGATGATACCGGGGCGAGCTGTATGAATGATCACCCTGGTTTGATCGCCGGAGCGCTCGATTTCGACTTTCGATACGCCGGCATGATACAGCCGGCCCTTGACCATTTTCCTAATCTTGACGTCCTGATGGAGCAGCTTGGCGTAATCCTTTCCCGCATACCAGCGAGAACTCCAGGTATAGTTGTAGCCCAGTCGATAACCGATCGGATGTGTTTTTTGACCCATGCGTTGTATGCCTCAATAGAGAGAAGTGAGCTATTTCCTCTTGTCCTGAGTTTCGGGTGTCGTCACGACGACTGTAATGTGGCTCGTGCGTTTTTGAATTGCATTAGCTCGCCCCATCGACCTGGCACGCACACGCTTATATGTCGGACCGCAATCGACGAACGCCTTGGAGATCACCATGGATTCGCTGTCGCCCATTTCTTTCTGCTCGGCGTTTGCCACAGCGGAACGGACGATCTTTTCAACCACCCGCGCAGCATGACGGGGCGTGTGCTTCAGGATGGCCAGAGCCATGGGCACCTGCCTTCCGCGAATCATATCGATCACCGGCTTGGCCTTGCGCGGCGCAACACGAACAAACCTCAGAATTGCATGTGCTTCAGTCATTTTCAAAACCCTGTTACCGAACAATTCCCCATGATCGATAGCGCCACGCTTTGCGTTGGCACTCGATAAACTCATCCACTAATTTTATCTACTTCAAGGCGACGGCTTTTTCGGTCTTGGCCTGGCCATGTCCCTTGAAAAACCGAGTCGGTGCAAACTCACCCAGTTTATGACCGACCATGTTCTCGGTCACGAACACGGGGATGAATTTCTTCCCGTTATGGACCGCAAACGTATGGCCGATCATGTCGGGAACGACTGTCGATCGTCGCGACCACGTCTTGATCAACTTGCGGTCCTTCGTCTCATTCATCTGTTCGACTTTTTTGAGAAGATGACCGTCGACAAACGCTCCTTTGCTTACCGATCTAGGCATTGCGAACTCCTGACTTACGTCGAGCAATAATGAACTTGTCCGTCTTCTTATTCTGCCTGGTCTTGTAGCCCTTGGTCGGAAGACCCCATGGAGAGACGGGGTGCGGGTTTCCTTGCCCTGACTTTCCTTCGCCGCCGCCATGCGGATGGTCGACAGGGTTCATGACGACCCCTCGCACATGTGGTCTTTTTCCTTTCCAACGACTCCGCCCAGCCTTTCCAACGCTGACGTTCTCGTGATCGACGTTTCCGACTTGTCCGACGGTCGCCATACAGATTCCCAAGATTCTGCGCATTTCTCCGGATTTCAGGCGCACCTGCACATAATCGCCGTCACGCCCCATGACCTGCGCGAAGCCGCCGGCGCTTCGGATCAACTGGCCTCCCTTTCCAGCCTTCAATTCAAGATTGTGGATGGTCGTACCAAGAGGCATATGCACCAAGGGAAGTGCATTTCCCGGTCGGATCTCCACCTGCGGACCTGATTGTATTTCATCGTTCAGGCCCAGCCCGACGGGAGCCAAGATATACCGCTTCTCCCCGTCCCGATACTTCAAGAGTGCGATTCTCGCGGATCGGTTTGGATCGTATTCAATCGCTTCCACCCTCGCCGAAACCCCGACTTTATCGCGCAAGAAATCGATCTTACGATAGAGGCGCTTGTGTCCTCCGCCACGAAACCGGACGGTCATCCGACCATCGTTGTTCCGCCCTCCACTCCGGAGATGAAAAGCAGTCAACGATTTCTCTGGCTTCTTGTTGGTTAATCCCTCGGTCACCACGGCCGTCATACCCCGGCGACCTGGAGACGTTGGCCGATACGATTTCAACCCCATGATGATACTCCCACCTTACCAAACTTCTCGAACCGACAGACTATCAGACTCCACTAGGCGCTTTCGTACATCTCCAACTTCTCCCCTTCCTTAAGGGTCACCAGCGCCTTCTTCCAATCGGAGCGCCTACCTGAGAACCGGCCGAGTCGCTTGATTTTTCCTCGGATATTCATGATGTTGATCTTCTCAACCTTGACTTTTAAGAGTGCCTCGACTGCCTGCCTGATTTGAATGCGATTCGCGTCAGGATGAACCACGAAACCGACCGTATTCGTTTTTTCGCGGAGTCCGGTAATCTTCTCCGTCAATAGCGGTCGAATCAAGACCCTGTGGCTATCAACTTTCATGACCATACCTCGCTCACAGGACCGAGTTCTCGCTCAGCGATCATGATCACTTGGGCACGAACAACGTCGTACACGTTCAACTGTTCGGCACTGAGCACTTTCACTGCAGTCAAATTGCCTGCAGCCTTCAAGATATCCGACTGTTCTTTCCCGACGATCACCAGCGTGTGATCACCCCCAGTGAATTGCTTTAACGCTTGGGCTAATAACTTCGTCCTGGGCTGTTGCAGAGAAAGATCCGACACGACAAACAATTTGTTCTCCGCCACTTTAGCCGATAAGGCGCTCTGCAGCGCAATACGATACTTTTTCTTCGGCATGGAATAGGCGTAGCTCCGAGGCTTCGGTCCAAAAACACTCCCTCCATGACGCCAGACGGGAGAGCGAAGCGACCCAGCCCGTGCACGTCCCGTATGCTTTTGTTTCCACGGTTTTTTCCCAGACCCGCTCACTTCACCTCGCCGCAACGTAGAGGCCGTCCCCCTGCGTTCACAGGCGCGTTGCATGACGACCGCTTCATGTACCAACGCCAGACGAGGCTCACTGCCGAATACTTGCGGGGATAAATCGACCGTACCCACCTTCTTTTTCTGTAAATCAATTAGATCGATAGTAGGCATGCTAGCTCTTCTTCGACTTTCGCACGACAACGACACCATTAGTGGCCCCAGGAACGGCCCCGCGGACAAAGAGCAGATTTTCTTCGGGTCGTGACTCGATGACTTTCAACCGCTGGACCGTGACCCGCTCCGATCCCATATGACCTGGCAGGGTCTTCCCTTTCCACACGCGAGAGGGAAACGAACTTGCACCGATCGAACCTGGCGCCCGATGAAACATGGACCCATGCGACTCAGGGCCACCCGCATAGTGATGTCGCTTGACGACACCTTGGAATCCTTTACCCTTCGATACGCCGATCACATCGACCCAGTCGCCCTTCTTGAACAGACTCACCGTGACTAACCGGCCAACCGTCGGCTCCCCGTCCTTTCTAAACTCGCGCAACACACGACTGGGAGGCGCTTGATTTTTCTTCAGATGACCCAATTCCGACTTCGATAGCTTGCGTTCTTTGACTTCGCCGAATGACAGCTGAACCGCTTCGTACTGATCCCTCTCCTTAGTCCTCACCGTCACGACGCGGCACGGACCCGCCTCAATCACCGTCACCGGCGTCAAGCGACTCTCATCGAAAACTTGAGTCATTCCCAGCTTTTTCCCAATCAGTCCGTTTGTCATATCCATCCAGTACCGAGTGCTGCGTCCTGAGTGCTCAGATTTAAAACTCAGCACTCAGGGCTCAAAACTCACAACTTTATTTCTACATCCACCCCCGCCGCCAAATTCAGCTTCATCAACGAATCCATCGTCTCAGGCGTGGGTTCCATTATATCGAGCAATCGCTTGTGCGTACGCATCTCAAATTGCTCACGAGATTTTTTGTCGGCGTGCGTCGATCGCTGAACGGTAATCTTCTCAATTCTCGTAGGAAGTGGAATCGGACCGACTACTCTGGCTCCACTGCGTCGAACGGTTTCGACAATTTCAGATACCGATTGATCCAACACTCGGTAGTCAAAACCCCGCAATCTGATTCTGATCCGCTGATCGACTTTCACTTCATTACTCCTAAGCTGTCAATCGACAGGTTTGAGCCTTACGCCAGAATCTCCGTGACGACACCCGAGCCGACCGTCTTGCCGCCCTCGCGCACGGCAAACCGCAACCCCTGATCCATCGCGATCGGACTGATCAACTCCGCCGTCACACTCACGTTGTCCCCCGGCATCACCATCTCGACCCCCGGATTCAGCTGCACGACCCCCGTGACATCGGTGGTCCGGAAGTAAAACTGCGGCCGATACCCGTTGAAGAACGGCGTATGCCGCCCCCCTTCTTCCTTCGTCAACACATAGATCTCCGCCTTGAACTTCGTATGCGGCGTGATGGTCTTCCCTTTGCACAACACCATCCCGCGCTCCACATCTTCCTTCTTGGTGCCCCGCAACAGCACGCCGATGTTGTCCCCCGCCTGCCCCTCATCGAGCACTTTGCGGAACATCTCCACCCCCGTCACCACCGTGGTCTGCGTCGGCCGCAAGCCCACGATCTCGATTTCGTCGCCCACTTTCACGATGCCCCGCTCACAGCGCCCCGTCACCACCGTCCCGCGGCCGCTGATGGTAAACACATCTTCGATCGGCATGAGAAAGGGCTTGTCAATCGGCCGCTGCGGCGTCGGAATGTACGTATCCACCGCCTCCAACAGCTTCAGGATGGAGGGCACCCCCAATTCGCCCTGATCCGCCTCCATCGCCTTGAGCGCACTGCCATGGATGATGGGCGTCTTGTCCCCCGGGAACCCGTACTTCGTGAGCAGCTCCCGCACTTCCAACTCCACCAACTCCAAGAGCTCTTTGTCGTCGACTTTATCGGCCTTGTTCAAGAACACCACGATGTAGGGCACCCCCACTTGCCGGGCCAACAGAATGTGCTCGCGGGTCTGCGGCATCGGGCCGTCCGCCGCACTCACCACCAGAATCGCCCCATCCATCTGCGCGGCCCCGGTGATCATGTTCTTCACGTAGTCGGCGTGGCCCGGACAATCGACGTGGGCATAATGCCGCTGGTCCGTCTCATACTCCACATGGCTGATGGCGATGGTCATGATCTTGGTCGCGTCCCGCCGCCCTTGGCTCTCACTCGCCTTCGCCACTTCGTCATAACTGATGAATTTCGCCATCCCCTTGTCCGCACACACTTTCGTCAACGCCGCCGTCAACGTCGTCTTCCCGTGGTCCACGTGCCCGATCGTCCCGATGTTCACGTGCGGCTTCTTCCGCTCGTATTTCGCCTTCGCCATAACCCACTCCCTCCCCCTGATTCACGAACCGCTATTTCTTGATGATGGCTTCTGCAATATTCTTCGGCACCTGATCATACCGATCAAATTCCATACTGTAGGTGGCGCGTCCCTGCGTCCGAGATCGAAGGTCAGTGGCATAGCCGAACATCTCCATCAAAGGCACGGCGGCGTCGATTGCCTGAGCGCCGGCTCGAACCTTCATCCCCTGCACCTTCCCCCTTCGCCCGTTCAAATTACCGATAACATCCCCCATGAATTCCTGAGGAACCAGGACCTCGACCTTCATAATCGGCTCGAGCAAGACGGGATCGGCTTTTTTGCAAGCATCCGCAAAGCCCATCGAAGCCGCGATCTTAAACGCCATTTCATTCGAATCGACGTCATGGTATGAGCCATCGATGACCGTCACTTTCACATCCCGCAGAGGATAGCCGGCAACCACTCCTGTTTCCATCCGCTCCCGGACACCTTTTTCAATAGCAGGAATATATTCTTTTGGAATCGCCCCGCCCACAACCTTATTGACGAACTCCAATCCTTTCCCAGCCTCAGACGGCTCAACCGTCAACACGACATGACCATACTGCCCACGGCCCCCTGTCTGCTTGATATATTTAGACTCAGCTTCGGCCTTCCGTCGGATCGTTTCCCTGAACGCCACTTCAGGCTTCCCGACATTCGCTTCAACCTTGAATTCGCGTAACATCCGATCAACAATAATTTCGAGATGAAGCTCCCCCATCCCGGCAATGATCGTTTGTGCCGTCTCTTCATCCGTCCGCACACGGAATGAAGGGTCTTCCTGCGCCAACTTCTGAAGCGCAAAGCCCATCTTCTCCTGATCCGGCTTGGTCTTCGGTTCAATCGCCATTGCAATAACGGGCTCAGGAAATTTCATAACCTCGAGCAACACCGGTTGCTTCTCATCTGCCAAGGTATCTCCGGTGGTGGCCCCTTTGAGCCCTACCGCCGCGACGATGTCTCCGGCATGAACCTCATCGATTTCTTCTCTCTTATTGGCGTGCATTTTCAAGAGACGTCCGATCCGATCCTTCGTCCCCTTCGTCACGTTCAAGACCGGCGTGCCGGTCCTCAGAGTCCCGGAATAGACACGAAAAAAGGTCAATTGACCGGCAAATGGGTCGGACATGATTTTAAACGCCAACGCCGCAAACGGCTCACCATCATCCACCTTCCTTGCCACTTCCTTGCCGCTGTGCGGTTCCATCCCCAGAACGGGAGGGATATCGAGCGGTGACGGCAGATAGTCGACCACACCATCCAATAGCTGCTGCACACCCTTGTTCTTGAAGGCTGACCCACAGAGCACGGGAGTGATTTTCATCGAAATGGTCCCGGCTCTGATCGCACGCATGACTTCTTCTTCCGTCAACGGATGACCGTTCAAATACTTTTCCATCACCTGGTCATCGAATTCTGCGACTGCGTCGAGCATCTTCTCGCGATACTCTTTGGCCTGAGCGAGAAGATCACCGGGAATTTCATCGATCTTGTACTTCGCACCCAGCGTCTCATCGTCGTAAAAGTATCCCTTCATCCGGACCAGATCGATGGATCCTCGAAATTCAGCCTCGCGACCGATGGGGATCTGAATGGGAACAGGCTTTGCCCCGAGCCGATCGATAATGGATTGAACGCTGCCATAAAAATCAGCCCCGATCCTGTCCATCTTATTCATAAAGGCAATGCGAGGGACGTGATATTTATCCGCCTGACGCCAAACCGTCTCGGACTGAGGCTCAACACCCTGCACAGAATCGAATGCCGCCACCGCCCCATCGAGAACCCGAAGGGAGCGCTCTACCTCAATCGTAAAATCCACATGCCCCGGCGTATCAATAATATTGATGCGGTGATCGCGCCAAAAACAGGTTGTAGCGGCGGCCGTAATGGTGATGCCTCGCTCTCGCTCCTGCTCCATCCAATCCATCGTGGCCGCACCTTCATGGACCTCGCCCATCTTATGAGTCATACCCGTATAGTAGAGAATCCGCTCGGTGGTCGTAGTCTTGCCCGCATCAATGTGAGCCATGATCCCGATGTTTCTTGTGCGCTCTAACGATGTCTGACGAGCCACTTCAACCCCTCTAAAAACACTTGTGCTGCAGATTAAGCCGCATCACACTGCTGCGACGTATAGAGCACCAGGATCTGCGGATCGCAGCACGGCTCAACTGCAGCACAGAACGACGCTACCAGCGATAATGAGCGAACGCTTTATTGGCCTCCGCCATCCGATGTACGTCTTCCCGCTTCTTGACCGCAGCCCCCGTATTGTTCGATGCATCCAATAGCTCGGCTGCGAGCTTTTCGCGCATACTTTTCCCACCGCGCGTACGGGCAAACTGCGACAACCAACGAAGCGCCAACGAGACTCGGCGTGCCGGCCTGATTTCAACCGGAACCTGATAGGAAGCACCTCCCACCCGACGAGACTTGACTTCAACGATCGGCTTCACATTATCCACAGCTGCCTTAAACACTTTCAGCGGGTCGCCGCCGGTCTTCTCCTGGATAAAATCAAATGCACCATAGCATATCCGTTCCGTCGTGCTCTTTTTCCCGTTACTCATCAGCGTGTTAATAAACTTCCCGACCAGCTTATCGCGGTACCGGACATCGGGAAGCACTTCTCGTTGCCCTAAAAACCTACTGCGTGGCATATCGACCTATCCAATCAGTGTGATGATTTCCAGACTTCCTAAAAATTTACTTGGGCCGCTTCGCTCCGTACTTCGAACGACTCTGCTTCCGGTCCGCCACACCCACCGCATCCAACGCGCCGCGGACCAAATGGTATCGAACACCAGGCAGGTCCTTGACACGGCCTCCGCGCACAAGCACGATCGAATGCTCCTGAAGATTGTGTCCCACACCGGGTATATACGTTGTCACTTCCATACCGTTCGTGAGACGCACGCGCGCAACTTTCCGCAATGCCGAATTCGGCTTCTTTGGCGTCGTCGTGTATACCCGAAGACACACCCCTCTCTTCTGGGGACAGGACTTAAGCGCAGGACTCTTCGTCTTTGCTCTTACGAAGATTCGTCCTTTTCGAACCAGCTGATTGATCGTCGGCATCGAGTTCAAAGCCTTTCAATATGAACGAGCACCAACCGTCACGTGCAAAGCCGCAGGATTATAATGACGAGATATCCCACTGTCAAGTAGGCGGCATTCTGAGCGTTTACTTAAGGATCAAGCAGCATCTCCTGAAACCGCCGGGACAGCCACATCAGATGGCACAGCAGGTGTAACCCCTACGGCTGCCGTCTCCGATTTTTCGCTAATGACGAACGTATCTCGGTATTCCTCAAACCCTGACCCTGCCGGAATCAACCGGCCCACAATGACGTTTTCTTTCAAGCCCAACAAATTATCTTCGCGTCCATTGATCGCTGCTTCAGTGAGAACGCGGGTAGTTTCCTGGAACGATGCCGCAGAAATAAAGCTGTCTGTCGTAAGAGCCGCCTTGGTAATCCCAAGCAAGACGGGCTTGCCTAAGGCGGGCTTCCCGTCGTTGACGAGCACCCGTTCGTTTTCTTTTTCGAAGACGCTCTTGCTGACCTGACTGCCCGGCAAGAACTGGGTATCTCCCGGGTCTTCGACCCGTACCTTCCGCAACATTTGCCGCACGATGATTTCGATGTGCTTGTCGTTAATCGAAACTCCTTGCAATCGATAGACGTCTTGGACTTCGTCCACAAGGTACTTCTGCAATTCGTTCGGACCCAGCACGTCAAGGATGTCATGCGGATTCGCTGATCCATCCATTAACGGCTCCCCTGCCCGCACCCAGTCGCCTTCATGGACATTGACGTGCTTGCCCTTGGGAATAAAATATTCCTTCACATCGCCCATCTTATTGTCGACAAGGACTTTGCGTTGACCTTTCACGAAACCGCCGTAGGAGACTTCCCCGTCGATCTCGGTGATGACCGCCTGTTCTTTCGGCTTCCTTGCCTCGAAAAGTTCCACCACACGCGGAAGACCTCCCGTGATGTCCTTGGTCTTAGTCGTTTCACGAGGAATCTTTGCCAAGACATCACCGGGATAGACCGTGGCCCCTTTTTCGACAAAGATATGAGCTCCGACCGGTAATAAGTACCTGGCCACAGCATTAGATCCGCCGGGCACCTTGGCCGTCTTGCCGCTTTCATCCTTAATCGATACACGAGGGCGAAGCGTCTGACCGGTATGTTCAATGATGACCTTGCGCGACAAGCCGGTCACTTCGTCGAACTCGTCTTTCATCGTGACGCCTTCGACAATATCACCGTATGCCACCCTCCCACCGATCTCCGTTAAAATCGTCAGCGAGTACGGATCCCACTCGACTAATTTCTGGCCGACGACCACCGGATCGCCGTCTTTAATCTTGATCTTGGCCCCATACACCACGGGGTACTTCTCACGTTCCCGTCCACTGTCATCGACAATCGCAACCTTCGTATTGCGATTCATCACGACCCATTCACCCTCTTTATTGCGCACCGCGATACCGGCATTGTGGATATCGGCATTCTTTTTGGCATCGAAACTCATGAACTTAATTCGTCCGGCATGCTTCGCCTCAAGCACCGTTTGCTCGACGACCTTACTGGCCGTGCCGCCGATGTGAAAGGTCCTCATCGTCAACTGTGTGCCTGGCTCGCCGATGGATTGTGCAGCAATGACGCCGACCGGTTCGCCTTTTTCCACCAGCCGCCCTCGTGCCAGATCGCGGCCGTAACAGGCACGACAGACACCACGCGGCGATTGACAGGTCAGCACGGAGCGAATCTTCACACGGTCGACTCCGGCTTCAACGATCGATTTCGTCAACTCCTCGTTGATCTCTTCGCTCCAAGAGACAATGATTTCCCCTGTGACAGGGTCACGAATATCCTCTGCCGCTAACCGACCGAGGACACGCTCCTCCAACGGTTGGATAATTTCACCGCCTTCGACTAAGGCGCTGACAATAATACCGTCGCGCGTTCCACAATCGAACTCGTTGATAATGACGTCCTGGGCGATATCGACCAATCGCCGAGTCAGATACCCTGAATTGGCGGTTTTCAGCGCCGTATCGGCAAGCCCCTTACGAGCACCGTGGGTGGAGATGAAGTACTGCAACACCGTCAACCCTTCACGGAAATTAGCGGTGATCGGGGTTTCAATGATCTCACCGGACGGTTTGGCCATCAGCCCGCGCATGCCGCCCAACTGTCGAATCTGTTGCGAACTGCCGCGGGCACCGGAATCGGCCATCATGAAAATCGGGTTGAACGATTCAGCCTTCGCCGGATCACCTCCGGCGCCGAGCTCCTTCATCATCTCGTTGGCCACCTGCTCGGTGACGTGCGCCCAAATGTCGATCACCTTGTTGTATCGTTCGCCGTTCGTGATCAAGCCCTCTGAATACTGTTTCTCGATCTCGTTCACCTCGCGTTGCGCTTTCCCGATGAAGTCTTCCTTCTTACTCGGGATATGCATATTGTCGATACAGATCGACAAGCCGGCTCTCGTCGCATAGGCAAAACCGATGTCTTTAATCTTATCCAGAAACTCGACGGTATCTCGATGACCAGTCTGCCGATACACGGCATCGATGAGTTTCGTCATCTCCTTTTTGGTCATGAGCTTGTTCGCATTCCCGAACGGCAAGCCCGGAGGAAGAATTTCGGACAGCAAGACACGCCCGACGGTCGTCTGCACCAGCGAACCCGCCAGGCGCACCTTGACCCGCGCATGCTCTTCCACTTCCCTCGCATCAAAGGCAATCCGGACCTCTTCCGGGGACCCAAACACCTTCCCCTCGCCCTTGGCGCCTATCCGCTCCTTCGTCAACCAATAACAGCCCAATACCATATCCTGCGACGGCACCGCGATCGGTTTCCCGTTGGCCGGCGAGAGAATGTTGTTGATGGACATCATGAGAACCCGCGCTTCAACCTGTGCTTCGACGGACAGCGGGACGTGGACCGCCATTTGATCCCCATCGAAGTCCGCGTTGAACGCCGCACAGACGAGCGGGTGCAATCTGATCGCCTTGCCCTCCACCAACACGGGGTCAAACGCTTGAATACCCAACCGATGGAGCGTCGGAGCTCGATTCAGCAATACCGGATGCTCTCGGATCACTTCATCGAGGACATCCCAGACCTCCGGCCGTTCCTTTTCGACCAGCCGCTTGGCGCTCTTAATGGTAGTGGCCGCCCCTCTGGCTTCCAGCTTGTGAAAGATGAACGGCTTGAACAATTCCAGCGCCATTTTCTTTGGCAACCCGCACTGATGGAGCCGTAACTCCGGACCGACGACGATTACGGTACGGCCGGAATAATCGACGCGCTTCCCGAGCAGGTTCTGCCGGAACCGTCCCTGCTTTCCCTTCAGCATGTCGCTCAAGGATTTCAGCGGACGTTTGTTCGGGCCACGAATCGCGCGCCCTCGGCGGCCGTTGTCGAAGAGGGCATCCACCGCTTCCTGCAACATCCGCATCTCGTTCCTGATGATGACGCCCGGCGCCTTCAGCTCCATCAATCGTTTCAACCGATTATTTCGATTGATGACACGACGGTAGAGGTCGTTCAGATCGGATGTGGCGAACCGTCCTCCATCGAGCGGAACCAGTGGACGCAACTCCGGCGGCAGCACCGGAATGACATCCATAATCATCCACTCCGGCTTATTCCCTGATTTGCGGAACGCCTCCAGCACTTTCAAGCGCTTGGCGTACTTCTTCTTCATGGCTGCCGAGGTTGACGCTTTTGCTTTGACCTGCAATTCGTCCCACAGCGCGTTGATATCGACCTTTCTCAGTAAGTCGCGGATGGCCTCTGCCCCGATTCCGACCTTGAACCCGCTCGAACCGAACTCAGAAACAAGGGTACGCAGCTTATCCTCCGGCACCAACTCTTTCTCCGCCAGATCGGTTGAGCCCGGATCCACACACACATAACTCTCAAAATAGAGAATTTTCTCGAGCTGCTTGAGGCTCATATCCAGCAAGGTGCCGATCCGACTTGGGACACCCTTCAGAAACCAAATATGGGCGACAGGGGCAGCCAGCTCGATATGCCCCATCCGTTCGCGTCGAACCTTTGATTGGATCACCTCGACCCCGCATTTGTCGCACACGATCCCACGGTGCTTCATGCGCTTGTATTTTCCGCAATTGCACTCCCAGTCCTTGGTAGGACCGAAGATCTTGGCACAAAACAGCCCGTCTTTCTCCGGCTTGAACGACCGATAGTTGATCGTTTCCGGTTTCTTGACCTCACCATAGGACCACGATCGGATTTTCTCGGGCGATGCAATGCGAATTCGCATCGAATCGAACGACACAGAATCCCGTTGTTTTTCAAACAATGTATATACGCCTTCCAAGGTAATGACCTCCTCTGATGCCGGCCTTCGACCGGCACACAAGCGGTTAGTCCTGCGTTTTGACCAACTCTACATCAAGCCCCAAGCTCTGCAGCTCCTTGACCAACACATTGAATGACTCCGGTAACCCGGGCTCGAGGAACGGCTCACCTTTGACAATCGCTTCATACATGCGCGATCGACCCGGCACGTCGTCTGACTTGACGGTCAGGAACTCTTGCAGAGTCGAGGCTGCCCCATAGGCCTGTAACGCCCAGACTTCCATTTCTCCCAACCGCTGTCCCCCGAATTGAGCCTTGCCGCCCAGAGGCTGTTGTGTCACGAGAGAATATGGGCCGATGGACCGTGCGTGGATCTTGTCGTCCACCAGATGGTGGAGCTTCAGGACGTACATGTACCCGACAGTGACCGGACTGCCGAACGGCTCACCTGTCTTGCCGTCAATGAGTTGCGACTGACCGCTCACCGGCAATTTGGCCTTTTTTAGCAGATCCTTAATTTCTTTCTCCGCAGCGCCATCGAATACAGGGCTGGCCACTTGAATCCCCAAGGCCTTCGCCGCCCATCCGAGATGAGTCTCCAGAATTTGCCCGACGTTCATACGGGACGGCACACCCAGAGGGTTCAGCACGATTTCCACCGGGGTCCCGTCCGGTAGATAGGGCATATCTTCTTCAGGCAGGACCCGAGACACGACACCTTTATTGCCGTGTCGACCAGCCATTTTGTCCCCGACCTGAATCTTGCGCTTCATCGCGATGTAGACCTTAACGAGCTTGATGACGCCGGGGGGCAGCTCATCGCCCCGCTTTAAGCGCCCCACCTTTTCGTCGTACAGCGTCTGCAGGATTTCGATCTGCTCCTTCGCCCGTCGCTCGACATCTTCCAGTTCTTTTTGCTCATCAGGATCACTCAGGATGATGTGTCGCACCGTATCGTCGGGCAATCGCCGGAGGACTTCCGCCGTCAGCTTACCCTTCTTCTTCAAGATGACGTCGCCGCCCTCAGGGTCCATCAGATCGCGACCGACCACCTTACCGAGCAATAACTTCCGAATCTTCTTCGTTTTTTCTTCGTCGATGATCCGCAGCTCTTCGTGGTGATCGCGCTGCAACTTCATTTGATCGTCGGTTTCGATGCTCCTCGACCGCTCATCCTTGTCGAGTCCTTTGCGAGAGAAGATTTTGACATCGACCACGATCCCTTCCACTCCCGGAGGCACGGTTAGCGATGTATCCTTCACATCGCCGGCCTTCTCACCGAAGATCGCGCGGAGCAGCTTTTCTTCCGGGGTCAGCTGAGTCTCGCCTTTGGGCGTCACCTTTCCTACCAGGATATCGCCCGGCTTCACTTCGGCACCGATGCGGATGATCCCGCTCTCGTCCAAATTTCTCAGCGCCTCTTCTCCGACATTGGGAATATCCCGCGTCACATCTTCCTTCCCCAGCTTGGTATCCCGGGCCTCTACCTCAAACTCTTCGATGTGAATCGAGGTGAAGGCGTCCTCTCGGACCAATTTTTCGCTGAGCAATATGGCGTCCTCGAAGTTGTAGCCGCCCCATGGCATGAACGCCACAAGGACGTTTTTGCCCAGCGCGAGCTCTCCATGATCAATCGCCGGCCCATCCCCAAGCACCTGTCCTTTCTTGACCGGCTGGCCGAGGCGAACGACGGGGGTCTGCGTGATGCAGGTATTTTGGTTCGAGCGCTGGAATTTGATGAGGTCATAGACGTCCAGCCCGGAATCTTTCCCCCTCTTGCCGTCCTTTGAATCGGCGCGTACTACGATGCGGGTGGCATCGACGCTTTCCACAACCCCGGCGCGACGAGCCTGGATAACATACCCGGAATCTCGCGCCACCACCGCTTCCATCCCGGTCCCAACCAGAGGAGCCTCGGACGTCACGAGGGGAACCGCCTGACGCTGCATGTTTGAGCCCATGAGCGCACGGTTGGCATCGTCATGTTCCAGGAACGGCACGAGCGCGGTCGCGACGCTCACCACTTGCTTCGGTGACACGTCCATGTACTCAATCTTATCCGGAGTGGCCTGGACAAAGTCTCCGCCGTGGCGACAGGAAACGGTTTCCGATACCAGCCTGCCCGTCCCATCCAATTTCGAGTTAGCCTGAGCAATGATGTATTTGTCGCCCTCGATCGCCGAGAGAAACTCGATTTCATCAGTCACGCGTCCCTTGACGACTTTCCGATACGGTGCCTCAATGAATCCGAACTGGTTGATCCGCGCGTAGGTGGCCAGCGATGTGATTAATCCGATATTGGGGCCTTCCGGCGTCTCGATCGGGCAAATACGACTGTAGTGGGACGGGTGCACATCTCGAACTTCGAACCCGGCCCGCTCTCTCGTGAGTCCGCCTGGACCAAGAGCCGACAGACGCCGTTTGTGCGTGATTTCAGCCAGAGGGTTGGTTTGGTCCATGAATTGAGACAGCTGACTGCTGCTGAAAAACTCCTTGACGGCCGCGACAACCGGTTTGGCATTGATCAAGTCATGCGGCAGCACCGTTTCCATATCAAGAAGATTCATGCGCTCCTTGATGCTTCGCTCCATCCGCACCAAGCCCAGCCTAAATTGATTTTCAAGGAGTTCGCCGACGGATCGCACACGGCGATTACCCAAGTGATCGATGTCGTCGATTTCCCCTTTGCCGATCTTCAAATTGACCAGGTAGCGGATGACTTCCACGATGTCCTGAGCGGTCAGGGTGCGCTGATCGAGGGGCAAGTCCAAACCAAGCTTCTTATTCAACTTGAGCCGGCCGACCGGAGACAAATCGTAGCGCTTGGAATTCAGAAATAGGTTGTCGAACAGCGCTCTCGCCGTGTCGACTGACGGCGTCTCCCCCGGACGGAGGCGACGGTAGATTTCGACCATCGCTTCCTCCTTGGAGCCGATTTTCTCCATCTCCAAGGTGTCAAGAATCACGGGCGTCGCGGTCGCCATGTCCAGATAAATGACCTTGAATTCTTCCACATCGCTTTCGGCGATCTGCTCGACGATCTCCGCCGTCAATCGCTGATTTTTCTCCGCCAACTGGTTCTGCTTCGAGTCGACCAATTCCGTGAGCACCGCCCGGCCCACCAACTCAGCGGGCAGTAAGGGGATCTCCTTCACTCCCGAAGCCTTCAGCTTCGCGATCAGACCTTTCGTCAGCCTGGCCCCTTCTCGCACCAACGGCTCTTTCCCGCCCTTGTCCGTCACCTCGACGGAGCACCGAAGTCCGTGGTGGATTTCGGGATCCAGCTTGCGGAACATCTTCCCCTTCGACACGCGAATCTCTTCGACAGGGTAATACATCTTCAGCAGGTCGTCGCTCGAAAAACCGAAGGCTTTCAACAGAATGGTGGTCGGCATTTTCCGACGACGATCGATCCGCACATAGAGAATATCCTTGGCATCGAACTCGAAATCTAGCCATGAGCCCCGATAGGGAATAATGCGAGCCGAGTACAACACCTTACCGCTCGCATGGGTTCGGCCCTTGTCATGCGTAAACGACGCACCCGGCGAGCGATGAAGCTGACTGACGACGACTCGCTCGGTCCCGTTGACGAGAAAGGTCCCTCGCTCGGTCATGAGAGGCAATTCACCGACATAGACTTCCTGCTCACGCACATCGAGCACTTTCTTGCGAGGCCCCTTATCCTCCTTATCGAGCACCACCAGACGGACGCGCAGCTTCAACGGAACGGCGAAGGTCATACCCTGCTCCAGACATTCGCGTTCGTCATACTTCGGCGTCCCCAACGTATAGCTCGAAAATTCGAGCACGGCCGTGTTGTTATAATCCGGAATCGGAAACACGCTGGCCAGCGCTGCCTGCAATCCGTGATCCTTCCGTCTCTCCGATTCAACCTCGAACTGCAAAAACTCTTCGTAGGAACGCTTCTGAATCTCGATCAGATCTGGAATATCGATATTGGTTCGGATGCGAGAAAAATCTTTCCGCTCGACGAATTCTTGTAACGTCGTTTCGGACATTCCTACTCCTCCACGCTGGTTGGCGGTGAACAGAGGTCACTGGTCATCGGGGATCATGCAACCGTGCTTCAGACGATTGACCAGTGACCGATGACACTTTTACTTGATTTCGACCTTGGCACCGCTCTCTTCGAGCTTCTTCTTCGTCGTGTCGGCTTCTTCCTTGGCCACCCCGGTCTTGACGGGTTTCGGCGCACCCTCCACGAGATCCTTGGCTTCCTTCAGGCCGAGACTCGTCAGCTCCCGCACCACTTTGATGATCTGGATTTTCTTGTCGGCCGGCGCCGACGCGAGAATGACGTCGAATGACGTCTTCTCCTCAGCAGGAGCCGCTGCACCACCGCCCGCCGCCGGAGCCGCCGCCACCGCGACCGGCGCCGCCGCCGTGACGCCAAACCGCGCCTCAAGCCCCTTCACCAGTTCGGCCAGATCGAGCACGCTCATGCTTTCGATCGCCTTGATCAATTCTTCCTGCGATAATTTCCCTTCCGTAGCCGGCATGTCCCCTTCTCCTTTCCGTTTATCTTGAATGGCTGCAACAACTCGCACAAACTTCGACAAGACCGCGCTCAGTGTGTAGACCACGCCACGAATCGGCCCCTGCATGGCCGACAGTAGCAAGGCCACGAGCGCTTCTTTCTTCGGCAGCTTCGCAACGGCGGCCAGCTCAGCCGGCTGGAGAATTTTGCCTTCCAGCACACCGGCCGTCATCCGAATCTTCTCTTCGCGCTTCTCCGCGCCGATGAAATCCTTCAGCACCTTTGTCGGCAACACCGGATCGTCATAGCCGATGACCACCCCGGTCGGACCCTTGAGATGTGCCTTGAGTCCGGCCAATATCGTCCCCTCGGCGGCACGCGTCGCGAGCGTGTTCTTCACGATTCGATACTCCGCCTTGGCCCCGCGGAGCTGCTTGCGCAGCTCGGTGACCTGGTTGACCGGAAGACCGACGCATTCCGTCAAGATAGCCAGCCGCGCGCGACCGAATTTTTCGGTCAACTCCTCCACTGCCGTAACCTTCTCTTCCTTCTTCATTGCTTCCCCTCCGGTCGCTGGTCGCTAATCGTTATCCGTTCGACGCGAATCGCAATAAACGATTCGCGTCGAACGCGTTGCTCAGCCCCACTGCTTCGTTAGGGCAACGGTATCCAGTTTCACACCAGGACCCATCGTACTTGCAATCGTGGCACTCTTGAGATAACGCCCTTTGCATGAGCTGGGCTTCGCCTTGATGACGGATTCAATGATGGCCGAGGCATTGTCATACAGCTTCGCCGGATCGAAGGATACCTTTCCGACCGGGACATGCACGATCCCCGCCTTTTCAACCTTGAATTCCACACGCCCCTTCCGGATGTCACTGACCGCTTTTCCAACTTCGAAGGTCACGGTGCCGGTCTTCGGATTCGGCATCAGCCCACGAGGCCCAAGCACCTTACCGAGTTTTCCGACAGAGGCCATAAGGTCCGGCGTGGAAATCGCACAATCGAAATCCATCCATCCACCCTTGATTTTTTCCATCAAGTCGTCAGCTCCAACATGGTCGGCCCCCGCTTGCCGCGCCTCCTGCTCTTTTTCGCCTTTGGCAAAAACCAGAACGCGAACCTTTTTTCCCGTTCCGTGGGGAAGCGAGGCCGTCCCTCGAACCAGTTGATCCGAGCGCTTCGGATCAATACCCAGCCTGAGCGCGAGATCGACCGATTCGTCGAACTTCGCATAGGCCGATCGCTTGACGGTTTCAACAGCCTCACGCAACCCATAGACGCGCGGCTCGACATTCTTGATCGCTGCATTCATTTTCTTTCCCATCGCCGGACGCTCCTTCGATCTCGAAATTAGCCTTGAATGACAACTCCCATGCTACGGGCAGTCCCTTCGATGATTTTCTCCGCTCCCTCCACATCCGCCGCGTTCAGATCGGTCATCTTTTTCCGCGCAATTTCGTTCAACTGCTGTCTGGTGATTTTCCCTACTTTATCCTTCTGCGGCACACCGGATCCTTTAATGATGCCTGCGGCCTTCTTCAGGAGATCCGAAGCCGGGGGCGTCTTCATGATGAAGCTGAAGGTACGGTCCTTGTAAACGGTAATGATGACAGGGATAATACTGTCCCCTTCCTTCTGGGTCTTGGCATTGAACTGCTTGCAAAACTCCATAATATTGACTCCATGCTGACCCAAGGAGGGGCCGACAGGAGGAGCAGGATTGGCCTTGCCGGCCGGAATTTGCAACTTGATCTGTGCCGAAACTTCCTTCGCCATTTCGTTCTCTTTCTCCTTCGCGACCGGAAATCAATATTCAGGCCCCGATCGTGATCTAAACTGACATGGATCGATCCGCCTAAATCCGTTCCACCTGCAAGAAGCCTAATTCAACCGGGGTCGACCGGCCGAAGATACTCACCATCACCTTTACCCGACTATGGTACTGATCGACTTCGTCAACTAGACCGTTGAACCCAAGGAAGGGACCATCGATGATGCGAACGTTGTCACCTTTAATAAATTTAATCTGCTCCCGAGGCTCGGCCTGTCCCGCATCGACCTGTTTGAGCAAAGACTCCACTTCCTCATTGGTCAGAGGAGTCGGAACCGTGCCTCCACCGACAAATCCCGTAACTTTCGGTGTTTCCTTGATCATCTGCAACGTCTCATCCCCTAATGGAGACTCCAACTCCACGAGGACATAGCCGGGGAAGAACTTTCGTCGAGAAGTCCGTCGCTTCCCGTCCTTGATTTCAATCACATCCTCCGTCGGAACGAGCACCTGCCCGACCTTCTCGACGAGCCCCATTTGATTTGCACGCTCCATGAGGCTGGTCTTTACTCGCCCCTCAAAACCAGCGTACGTATGGATGACGTACCAGTTCTTTGTCATGCACCACCCTCACGTCTTCGATGAATTACCGCTGAACTTCACTTACCTCTCTTCTCGGCAGGCTTAGATGAATTTGCCGACCAACCATGAGAGGAATGAGTCAACGACGGACAAGTACAGCGACATTAAGATGCAGAACACAATCACCACCGTCGTTGAGCCGATAGTTTCCGCACGACTCGGGAATGAAACCTTTTTCAGCTCTGCTCGTACGTCCGTCACGAACAGCCGAACCGACTCTGTCATGCGCTTAAACATCAGCGACTCCGTTTCTTCGCCCTAAACACCTGCGGGCTGTATCCCGTTGGCCTCGATTGGGAGGCCGACGGTACGAGCAAGCTTGGTTTGGCAGGGGCACTAGGATTTGAACCCAGACTCTCGGTTTTGGAGACCGATGTGCTGCCATTAACACCATGCCCCTCTCTTTTTAGTTCTGAGGAACGAGCGCTGAGGGCCGAGTTTTCGCGTGTCGCTTCCAAGACTCAACGCTCACATCTCAGCCCTCAGCACTTATTTCACTTCCTTATGAGGCGTGTGCTTTCGGCAGAACTTACAGAACTTGTTTCGTTCCAACCGATCCGGATCGTTTTTCTTGTTCTTCATGGACGAGTAATTCCGTTGTTTGCAGAGCGTACAAGCCATGTCGATGATCTCGCGCATCTCCTTCTCCCTGATATCAGCTGACGGGACTGCCTGCTGACACGTTGAGGACCTCTCGTGTCAGGCTAACTCCTGTCCGTCCATCAGCTTCCTTACGCCAGAATCTCCGTGACGACACCCGAGCCGACCGTCTTGCCGCCCTCGCGCACGGCAAACCGCAACCCCTGATCCATCGCGATCGGACTGATCAACTCCGCCGTCACACTCACGTTGTCCCCCGGCATCACCATCTCGACCCCCGGATTCAGCTGCACGACCCCCGTGACATCGGTGGTCCGGAAGTAAAACTGCGGCCGATACCCGTTGAAGAACGGCGTATGCCGCCCCCCTTCTTCCTTCGTCAACACATAGATCTCCGCCTTGAACTTCGTATGCGGCGTGATGGTCTTCCCTTTGCACAACACCATCCCGCGCTCCACATCTTCCTTCTTGGTGCCCCGCAACAGCACGCCGATGTTGTCCCCCGCCTGCCCCTCATCGAGCACTTTGCGGAACATCTCCACCCCCGTCACCACCGTGGTCTGCGTCGGCCGCAAGCCCACGATCTCGATTTCGTCGCCCACTTTCACGATGCCCCGCTCACAGCGCCCCGTCACCACCGTCCCGCGGCCGCTGATGGTAAACACATCTTCGATCGGCATGAGAAAGGGCTTGTCAATCGGCCGCTGCGGCGTCGGAATGTACGTATCCACCGCCTCCAACAGCTTCAGGATGGAGGGCACCCCCAATTCGCCCTGATCCGCCTCCATCGCCTTGAGCGCACTGCCATGGATGATGGGCGTCTTGTCCCCCGGGAACCCGTACTTCGTGAGCAGCTCCCGCACTTCCAACTCCACCAACTCCAAGAGCTCTTTGTCGTCGACTTTATCGGCCTTGTTCAAGAACACCACGATGTAGGGCACCCCCACTTGCCGGGCCAACAGAATGTGCTCGCGGGTCTGCGGCATCGGGCCGTCCGCCGCACTCACCACCAGAATCGCCCCATCCATCTGCGCGGCCCCGGTGATCATGTTCTTCACGTAGTCGGCGTGGCCCGGACAATCGACGTGGGCATAATGCCGCTGGTCCGTCTCATACTCCACATGGCTGATGGCGATGGTCATGATCTTGGTCGCGTCCCGCCGCCCTTGGCTCTCACTCGCCTTCGCCACTTCGTCATAACTGATGAATTTCGCCATCCCCTTGTCCGCACACACTTTCGTCAACGCCGCCGTCAACGTCGTCTTCCCGTGGTCCACGTGCCCGATCGTCCCGATGTTCACGTGCGGCTTCTTCCGCTCGTATTTCGCCTTCGCCATATGTCACCCCTCTTTATCTCTCCGCCACATATTCTGGGGCGGCGGCATGAGCAAGCCTATTCAATCCAAAAACTTACACTTGAGGCCTTTATCCTGTCACCGGGAGCAATCTTATTGGTTCCTGGTCGGGTCAAGCCTTAGATTCATTACCAGACACTTGAGGCGCCTATCCCGTCGCGCATCATAAAGAAGCGTTTCGGGTCGAGTAAGCTCGGTTTGGAGCCCACGACGCGGATCGAACGCGTGACCTCGTCCTTACCAAGGACGTGCTCTACCAACTGAGCTACGTGGGCGTTCAACACTGTTGGCCTTCTCCCGTCGCGCCCCATTCTCTAGCGCTCCGGGTCGAGCAAGCTCGGTTTGGAGCGGGCGATGGGATTTGAACCCACGACAGCCAGCTTGGAAGGCTGGAACTCTACCACTGAGCTACGCCCGCATCTCTTTAGCATTGAAGTGCTGAGCGCTGAGACTTGAATTCGCGAACGGTTTTCGCACTCAGGACTCGGCACTCCCTACTCAGCACTTACCTGCTCTGCTTGGTGGGCAGGCAAGGATTCGAACCTTGGAAGACATAAGCCAGCAGATTTACAGTCTGCCCCCTTTGGCCACTTGGGTACCTGCCCGCGATGTTTCATTGTTCTATACAAACCAACGTGTCGAGCAAGCGCTGTTATGGTGGACAGGCTAAGGATTCGAACCTTGGTAGACATCAGTCAGCAGATTTACAATCTGCCCCTTTTGACCACTTAAGGTAACTGCCCACGATGTTTCAATTGTTCTATACAAAGCAAATTGCAGCACACGTAGCGGACGCTCTTGTCGATCAACCGCTCAACAAAGACAAATGGGCCTACGCGTACACCGCTTTCTTCCTCAATCCTCAAAAGATTGATTCGTTGACGGCCCGGATAGGCTAGATCACGAAATGTTGGATTCTATTGATGAACTTCCGTCATGTCAAGAGGGGAATTCGACTCATGTACTTTTTGAATCGCCCCTCCATCGAGAGTCTAACAGGCAGATGTCCGAGATGACTCACGAGATGACTCAAATGACGCTTCGATCCTCTCAATAAAATCTCGCTGAAAACCGAGGACTTGTTTCATCAAAATCACCGCTTCTTTCAACGTCAATTTCGATGGTTCGGCCAAATATCGCTTCTGAGCGATGCGCCGCTCGTCCGGAGCTTCCGGAACATAGTACCCTCGAAGCTCCCCATTCTCGAATGCCGTTTTGAATCGCCGTATCCATTGATCGCCCTGCTCCCGCTCGTGAACCATTGATTTCCCGGTCTTGCGCCGCGCTTCAAGCTGATTCCAGACCGCCCAGCCGATAAAGACCGCCCATGTTTCATTCAGCGCTTCCCACGATTCTGTCTGCGTCAAATAGCGTGATTCCGTCTCATCCTTTCGCAGAGCAATCGGAGCGATCTCCACCTCTGCATAGCGACAGGCTTGCTGCTCTCTCGCGAAATGCAAAAGCGGTTCTGAACGGTGATCGGTCTCGCCGGATGACGCTTCAACCGCTTCGAGATAATCCATGTAGGCATGGAACAGCTCATGGTACAGCACTTCCAATTCCTTGTGTGTCATTTTGCCGAGAGGCCTGAGCGTCCTTCCGGCAGCGTTGAAGGATAACGAACGATTGAGAACCATCCGGTGTTCGCCGGGATGGTACTCAGCGGCATACGTACGGAGGTCCTCGAATTCAAAGTGAATAAATTCCGGTGGCAGCGTCTTTAGAAACTTCGTCGATAACTGTAAGCGTTCCGCCTCAGCGAGAAGACGCGCCCACGCTTGTCCCGCACTGACGTCTTCATTGATGGATGCAACGGCGATCTCGGCGAGAAAGGATGGGCCGGACCAGCAGCACCACAGCAGGAAGAATCGGATTGCGAGGTGACTCATACAGGCGTGCAGAACGATGCGCGACCAAAGAACCGCGATCAATAATACGATTCTCGCTCAATCCCCCAGTCTTCTCGTCCACCTTCCTCCACCAAGGCCAGTGTATCAAGAAGGTCCGAGGACACGTGGTCCAAAAACCGTGATGGCTTCGAAAGCAACATCCCGCTGGTCTTGTCATACACGTTGATAGGGTACGTTAAAAACAAGTGCCGCTTGGCCCGGGTGACAGACACATAGAATAACCGCCGCTCTTCTTCCAATTCATCATCCGTGAGAAACGAATAGGCGGATGGAAACCTGCCGTCCACCACCCAAATCACAAAGACGCATTGCCACTCCAATCCCTTCGCGGAATGAATCGTCGAGAGCACCAGCCGTTCATGATCACGATCAGGCGCCTCCACATCCACCGCGCTGCCGTCCGGCGGTTCCAGCGCCAGATCAGCGAGAAATTCGTCGATGCCGGTGTAGTTCTCAGCGATCGTGTGCAGATGATCGAGATCCCTCGTGCGCTTCGGGTAGTCGTCGTACTGTTCCTTGAGAATCGGTAGGTAGTACTCATAGATATGATTGACCTGTTCGGCGGGTGATCGCTCATCCGTCCCGGTCAGACCCTCCAGCGTACCGGCCAAGTTCTTGAGCCCTTGCCCAGAACGGCCGCTCACCCCGCACAGGACGTCGAATGGTCGTTCACCCTTCACGATCGCCGCGAGCAGGTCTTGAGCTTTCTTCGGCCCCACACCTTCCACCAGCATCAGCACGCGATGCCAGCTGACGGTATCAAGCGGGTTAGCAACGACCCGCACATGCGCCAGCAGATCTTTGACATGGGCCGTTTCGATAAACTTCACCCCACCGCGCTTGATGAAGGGCAACCCCTTGCGGGAGAGCTCGATCTCCAGATCAAATGAATGGAAGCTCGAACGAAAGAGGATTGCGACCTCATCCAGCGGCACACCTTCTTCCCGAAGCTCCAGAATCTTCTGCGCGATGAAGCGCGACTGCGCATTTTCCCCGGCTGCTTCTACCAGAGCAGGCAGCGGCCCATCGATCTTTCTCGTAAAGAGACGCTTCGTATACTTCTCCGCCGCCTCCTCGATAATGCAGTTGGCCAAATTCAAGATCGGCTGGGTGCTGCGATAATTTTCCTCGAGTTTATAGATCGTCGTGCCGGGGAACAGCACCGGAAAATCCATAATGTTCTTAAAGGTCGCGCCTCGAAACGCATAGATCGATTGAGAATCGTCGCCGACCACCATCACATTCTGATGCGTCGTTGCCAGCTGGCGGATGACTTCGGCCTGCAACCGATTCGTATCTTGATACTCATCGACGAGGATGTACCGATACTGACGGGAAATGTTCGCGCGAGCCGTCTCGTTCAGCAACAGCAGTTGCCGCAACATGACCAGCAGATCGTCGTAATCCAACAGTTGCTTCTGGCGCTTCGCGGCTTGATAGGCCCTCAGAAGTCGCCCAAGATCCTCCGAGTGATCCGCGAAATGGCTGAACTCTTCCAGAATGATCTCATCGAGACCGCGCAGTGTGTTCTCGCTCTTGCTGAACATCTCCATGATGGTCCCCTTGCGGGGAAAGCGCTTGTCCTTTTCATTGAGCCCCAGCTGCGCCCGCACGAGCGCGATCAAATCCTCCGCATCGCCACGATCCAAGATTGTGAATCCAGGCTCGATGCCGATCGATCGGCCATACCGACGCAGCAAGAGATTGGCCACCGAGTGGAACGTCCCACCACACACCCGATGACTGCTGGTCCCAATCAGATCACCGGCACGCTCCAACATTTCCTGCGCGGACTTGCGCGTGAACGTGAGGAGGAGAATATTTGAGGGATCCACGCCGGAATCAATTAGATAGGCCACACGATAGACCAATGTGCGCGTCTTGCCGCTCCCAGCCCCTGCAATGACTAACGATGGACCATCGCCCGCCGTCACCGCCGCAAATTGCTGAGCGTTCAACGCAGCCGCATAGTTGATGGACAACTTGCGCGGGACTGCCTCCTCAGCAGGCCGCTTCAATACGTAGGTTTTGACTTCTCGTTCCATGAGATTATGAGAAGGAGATATCGGCAAACATAGTCAATCGGGAAGGCTCGTTGTATACCACAATCGACGTCCCTTTCCTATCCACCCGCAACCACCCTCCAGAACTTGATGACCAGCCAGACCACGAAAGCAATTGTCGCTATCAAGAGGGCTGCTGTGCCTCCGATGATTCCGGCCACGTAGAACCAATCGGCGTGGGTCTCCCGATCCGGTTTCATGGCCGCCTCGCGAAGCAGCGCGGCATTTCTCGCGTGACTCCGAAACCAGACCGAAAAGAGATCTCCGACAATTGGGACTGCGCCGACCGTCCCATTGATCAATAGATTCAGACTCATGCGGGCCAACACAATCCGGGGAAGTTGCAAACGCGCGGCCAGCCCAAGGATGATCGTTCCAATGAGATTGGCCAGGACGTCCCCGATACCAGGAATGAGTCCTAACAATGGATCCAACCCGATGTACCACGACGTACCGGGAATTCTGATCGTCGTATCCAGCGCCTTGGCAAGAATGTCCGCGATCGCAATCAGGTGTTCACGGGCCTCATCGCGCGGTAAGACCCTCACACGGAGTTCCGACTCCGTATCACGTACCGAGCTGAATTCCATTGAATGAGCCCTCCGATTCCGTAGGACTCACTCTATCGGAAGGGATGGGTAACGGCAACACGGCGAGAAGATGAGCGGACAATGGGATAAGTAGATGAAAGCATGCGGTGTAAGCTCTTGCTTGATACCTGGAGGGTGGCGCCCAGTTCTTCGACTCCGCTGGTGGCGTTGATGAGATCCCGAAGCATGGCCTTCCCTTGGGCTCCCTCGCCGGCCAGATAGGCATTGAGAGCTTCGCTGAAAAGCGCTTCTCGAAATCGAGTGGCTCGGTGGACCAGTCCCGCCACCGTTTCTTTGAATTCGCGTATGAGTGCCAGGTCCACTCCCGCGCGCAGTTGGCGTTCAAGCTCGCCGCAATTCTGCTATGAGTCAATGAGATCAGCGGAGATTGGAAACTCAAAGCGTTTTGGGGTGGATGACGGGTTTCGAACCCGCGACCTCCGGATCCACAATCCGGCGCTCTAACCAGCTGAGCTACACCCACCACGAGAGGTTTGAGGAAGGATGATATTAACAAAGCGCGGATTGCCGTCGCAACCGAGGACCTCCGATGGACGAGTCATTAGTCATGGGTCATTGGTCAATAGGAGGAAACGCTTCGACCACTGGCACTCCTCAACTAATGACGAGTGACTCATGACCATTGACCTTCTTCACCCTCGAGCGTCGAACGCAGCCTGCATCTCGGCAAGAATGGCGTGGACGGTCGCCGGCGGGTCTGCCGCGTCACGAATGGGTCGGCCGATCACGAGATAATCGGCACCTGAGGCGATCGTCTGGGTCGGAGTCGTCGCTCTGGCGTGATCGTCGACTCCTTTGCCCGCCGGACGCACACCCGGCGTGATGATCTCAAAACGCGGACCGACTTTCTGGCGGATGGCTGCAGCTTCTTCACCAGATGCCACCACGCCGTCACAGCCGACCTCTGAGGCCAGCAACGCCCGGGCTGTGACAAGATCTTGCACTGTCCGTTGTATGCCCATTTCGCGAAGATCGTTGCTGTCGAAGTTCGTCAGCACAGTCACGGCCAACAGTTTGAGCGATGACCCTTCTCGCCCCTGCGCGGCCGCCGTGAGCGCCTTGCGGTTCGCATGAACGGTTAAGAAATCCACTCCCATCGACGCGACCCGTGCCGTCGCGCGACGAACCGTCTCTTCGATATCAAGAAACTTCAAGTCAAGAAACACCCGCATGCCTCGCTCCACAATCCGCTGGACCATGGCCGGGCCTGCCGCGGTGTAGAGCTCAAGGCCCACCTTGACGAAAGAGATATGTCCCTGAAGGTGGTCCAAGAGCCGATCTGCTTCTGCCGCTGAAGGCACGTCCAATGCGAAAATGAGTCGGTCTCGTGCCGCGATCTTCACCGTGCCATTACTCCTTCTTCAGGCCGATCCTTGACGATCGGCGACGCCCTATGATACTAATCCACCTCTTTATCCATTAGGAGTGATCGATGCCTCAGACTCATAAATCAACGATTCGACGCGCTCGCCAAGCCGAGCGGCGACATGAGCGGAATCGGGCCACCGTCAACACGGTCAAGACGCTCATCAAGAAGGTTCAGTCCGCCGTGTCGGAGAAGAACGCAGACGAGGCCAGGGCCGGCTTGCTGGAAGCGACCTCGGCGATCGGAAAAGCTGTTTCGAAAGGCATCCTTCATCGCAACACCGCATCCCGCCGAATTTCACGTTTGGCTCTTCGCGTCAATGACCTGTCCGGTTCCGGCTCTTAATCGTTCGCACGTTCGACACGACTCGCGGAGGAACCTTCTTTGGTGAGTCCGGAGGACGGGGAGAGGGCTCAACGCGACGTTCGGCAGTGTCCTCACAGAGCTTCAACAGCAGACGCTCCAGCACGATTTTCGGACGACTCCCGCTTCCACCCTTGAGTCTCCCATCGGTGTCGAGAAACTGGCGCAGCGTCCCTTGAAGACGTGATTCAGAAAACCGATCGAGGAAAGCGCGGACTTTCCAGGGCTCCATGCGCAAGCTCCTGGCCACCTCTCCTTCACGGCCGCCGTTGGTCAGCGACTCTTTGACTTTCCAGAGGCGGCGATACTGCCATGCGAGAGAACCGAGGATCCGAAGCGGGGCCTCGCCTGCTTCCAGGTTGCGCGCCAGGATAGAAAGGACTCGTCCCCGACGATACTCTGCGATGGCGAGGGTCAAATCAAACACCGAGACGCCGGGATCCATGCCGCGCAGCAGGTGGACATCGTCAGCGGTGACAGAACGATCGGCAGGTACATACGAGGCCAGCTTCTCCAATTCGCGCCGCAGGCCATACAGTGATGCACCACACGACTCCTGCAGCACTTGGGCTGCCGCATCATCCAAGCGAAGCCCGACCCATTCTGCTTCACGGACGATCCAAGCGGGCAGCTGCGCATCGCGGAGAGGTGAACAATCGACTACGATTGCCGCTCGTGTCAGAGCCTGAGAGAATTTCAACCGACCGTCCAATTTGGAGCTCACGAACACCAGCGTCGTGGATTCCACAGGTTTTTCCAAATAGCCGAGCAGGAGGTCGCTTTCTCGAGCAGTCAGTTTCTCCGCCCCCTTCACGACGACCACGCGTCGCTCCGCGAAGACGGGTACTGCTGACACACTGTCCCTGATATCGGTTCCGCTCGCTTCATCTCCATAGAATAGTTCGAAATTGAATTCGTCCCCTTCCCTGCCAATGGCTGCGCGCTTGATGGCAGCGAGGGCAGAATCCCGCAAGAGGTCTTCTTCCCCTACGACAAGATACAGGGACCCAACGCCCCGCTGTTTCAACGCCGACTCCAGCTGCACGTAATTCACCGCCGATGCCATCGGGTAAACCTTCGCTTTTATTGAGATGCAGAAGCCGGTGCTGACGCTTGCTTCGTGAAGCCGCTCGTTTCGAGCTGTAAGAGGAAACGCGCCGCCAGGTCGGCCGCCACAAAGCGACCCGCCTGCTCCTCCGCGCGATCCTGCAGCGCCCGATTAAATTGGAGATCGGTCGACACGAAGAACTCCGATGCACCTTTTGCGATTTGTGTCCAGACCATTTTGCCGGACCGAACGCCTTCAACTCGAACCGAGACGATCACCTCAACCCTCCTTTCGAACGTCTCCGTCAGCGTAAAACTGAGAGACGACGCGATCACCGAAAGGATTTGCCCGGTCAGCACGAGATCCGCCGCTTCGGAATCCGACACGATCTGTGCCCCGCTTCCGGTGGAAAATTCTTCTCGGAAATAATTGGTGTATCGTGTTTCCAGATTCGGCTCAAAGCTACTGTTGATCAACGTTCGAATGATGAGGCGTGGCCGTGGTTCTTTAGACGTTGTGGCAGATGCTCCTCCGATAGTCGGTCCCGCTCCCTCTACTCGAAACTGATAACCGCAGGCGACGAGCGCCAAGGCGATGATTACTGGGACGAGAGTGTTGAGAATAAGATAGAATTGCCCTCTTCTCTCTTGATTCCCGCTCACTGTGAACTCAGCTCCCGGCACTCAGCACTCCTAGATGACAAAGTTGAGCAACTTCTTTTCGACGTAGATCACCTTTTTGGGCTTGTTGCCTTGGAGCCACTCCGCCGCTTCCGCACGTGCCAGCCGTTCAATCTCTTCACGCGCCGCCTCTGCGGATACATCGATTTTAGCCCTGAGTCTCCCGTTCACTTGAATGGGAATGGTCATGCGCTCGCTTACTGTCATCGCCGGATCGAAGGCCGGCCAAGGCTGCTGCGAAACACTCGGCTCGTGTCCCAGCATGCCCCAAAGTTCCTCGGCGAGATGCGGCGCGAACGGCGATAGCAACAAAACGAACGGCTCGATCACAGCTCGCGGCCGCTGTTGGGCCTTCGTCATGTCGTTCGTGAAGATCATCATTTGGGAGATCGCCGTATTGAAACGCAAGGCCTCGATGTCCTCGGTGACTTTCTTGATCGTTTGGTGAAGCAGGCGTTGATGGTCGAGGCTCGGCGCGGTCGAGACGATAGCACTCGAAAGCCGGCTTTGCTCATCGACCATCAGCCGCCAGACTCGTTCCAAGAAACGGGTCACGCCTTCCACACCTCTTGTACTCCAAGGCTTCATTGCCTCGAGGGGGCCCATAAACATTTCATAGAGCCGCACCGCATCCGCGCCGAACTGATCGATCATGTCGTCCGGGTTGACGACGTTGCCGCGTGATTTCGACATCTTCTGATTGTCTTCTCCCAAGACAATGCCCTGGTGCACCAACTTCAGGAATGGTTCGGGAACGCTCGTCACGCCGATATCGAACAGGACCTTATGCCAAAACCGAGCATACAGGAGATGCAGAACGGCGTGCTCACTGCCCCCGATGTACAGGTCCACGGGCATCCAATAGCGCTCTTTTGCCGGGTCGACGAGCTGGATTGAGTTCTTGGGATCGATGAATCTCAGGTAGTACCAGCAAGAGCCGGCCCACTGAGGCATGGTATTGGTTTCGCGCCGTGCCGGCTTACCGGTGGATGGATCGATCGTCGCCAGCCACGCATCCAAGTTGGCCAGTGGGCTCTCACCGGTACCGGAGGGCTTGAAGCTGCCCGTTTCCGGTAAGACGAGAGGCAATTGCTCCTCCGGAAGCGGACGCGCCTCTCCATCGACCCACACGATCGGGAACGGTTCGCCCCAATAGCGCTGTCGGGCGAAGAGCCAATCGCGTAGTTTGTAATTGACCGCCCTGGTTCCCTTGCCCTGCTTCGCCAACCATTCAGTAATTTTTGGAATCGCTTCCGATGGAGTGAGACCATTGATCGAAAAACTGCCGTCAGTGGTCGCAGAATTCACGACCCTGCCGCCATCCGTGTCGGTGAAGGCCGCTTGCTGCACATTCCCACCTGCAATCACCTCGCGGATAGGCAGATGATGGTGCTGCGCGAACGCCCAGTCTCGTTCGTCGTGCGCCGGCACGGCCATGATCGAGCCGGTCCCGTAACTCATCAGCACATAATCGGCAATCCAAATCGGCAAACGTTCCTGGTTCACCGGGTTGACGGCATAGCCTCCGGTAAAGACTCCGGTCTTCTCCTTATCAAGCTCTTGTCGTTGCAGATCGCTTTTCTTCGCAGCAGATTCACGATAGGCCTGGACGGCAGCTTTTTGCTCCCCACTCGAGACCACGTCGACAAGCGGGTGTTCAGGCGCCAAGACCATGTAGGTCGCGCCGAACAGTGTGTCCGGTCTGGTTGTGAACACGCGGATCACGCCGTTCTGATCGACCAGTGAAAAATCAACCTCAGCCCCAATCGATCGCCCGATCCAATTTTTTTGCATCTCCAGCGTACTGGGAGGCCAATCGACGAGTTTCAAGTCCTCAAGTAATCGATCGGCATAGGCGGTGATCTTGAGCACCCATTGCCGCATCGGTTTGCGGATCACGTCGAAACCGCCGACTTCACTCTTGCCGTCGACGATTTCTTCATTCGCCAGCACCGTACCGAGCGCCGGACACCAGTTCACGGGAACTTCCGCCACATAGGCCAATCCTCGCTCGAAGAGCTTCAGAAAAATCCATTGCGTCCAGCGATAGTACTGCGGATCGGTGGTACTGAGTTCTCGCTCCCAGTCATACGAGAGCCCCACCCGCTTCATCTGGCGCTTGAAGGTGGCGATATTTTCGGCTGTTGTCATGGCGGGATGAATGCCTGTTTTCACCGCGTACTGTTCGGCCGGCAGACCGAACGCGTCCCAGCCCATCGGGTGCAGCACATTGAACCCGCGCATCCGTTTGTATCGTGAGACAATATCGGTGGCGGTGTATCCCTCAAGATGGCCGACATGCAGTCCGGAACCGGAGGGGTACGGAAACATGTCGAGGCAGTAGAATTTCGGCTTGCCGGGATCTTCCGTGACGCGGAACGTCCGGTACTGATCCCAGTACTGCTGCCATTTCGCCTCGATCGTTCGGTGATCGTATCCTTTGCTCATAACCAAGTAAGGGGAAAGCGTTCATCCTTTGGTAATCAGCCGGTCTCCTCTCAGAGCGGCGGCCGACCCGATACCGAATTCAGCGAATCTAACATAGCCCTCTTAGGGTCACAAGATTCTGACGCCTGCATGGGAAGAGCGTTTCGGAAAGATCCTCGGACAGCGGGTGGAAGAGGGCTATGGGCCTTGGGTAGGGACCGGTGGAGGGGCCGCGTTTCTGTCAATACGCATGACGTTCCGAGGAGATGCCCCATGGGACACAACAACTTTGGCCATCAGCGTTGTTTTCCCTGGCCGGCCAGATTGGCCCACGACGTGAATCGAACATGATTTTGGCCTCTTATCGGATATAGGGTTCCACAATTTATTCGTCGAGGATTCTCAATCGATCTTGAATTTTTCCAAGAAGACGACCAGGACACGCGCCGATCTTGAGCCCTTCCCTAGACAGCCACATTTCTCGTGGTGGACTCCGTCAAAATTCGGTCGATGTCCAGCGCATCGAGCACTTCCTTCGCCAGGAGTGCCTCGGCCAATGCTTTCAAGCCGGTCATATGTTCGGTCAACACGCGCTTGGCTCGTTCGTAGTTTTCGGTGACAAACTGCTTCACCTCGAAATCAATCTCCTTCGCGACGCGTTCGCTGCAATCCCGTTTGGCGATCAAGTCCCGCCCTAGAAAGACCGAGTCGTGTTTCTGCCCGAACGTGAGCGGCCCTAATTTGTCGCTCATGCCCCACTCACAGACCATCTTTCTGGCGAGATCCGTCGCCTGCTCTAAGTCGTTACCCGCGCCCGTCGTCACATGGTTGAAGATAAGCTCTTCTGCCACGCGCCCCCCCATCAGGACCGCCAGTCTGTTGCACAAGAATTCTTTGGTGTAGTTGTGCCGGTCCTCGGTCGGTAGCTGCATCGTGACACCCAGCGCCCGCCCACGGGGGATAATAGTGACTTTGTGCACCGGATCAGTCCCCGGCAAGAGCTTGGCCATCAAAGCATGCCCCGCTTCGTGATAGGCCGTGACCCGTTTCTCCTCTTCGGTCAGAATCATGCTCTTGCGCTCGGGACCCATCAAGATCTTGTCTTTGGCCATTTCGAAGTCTACGATTCCGACTTCATTTTTATTCTGACGAGCAGCCCAAAGGGCAGCCTCATTCACCAAGTTTTCCAAGTCGGCACCTGAAAAACCAGGGGTCCCTCTCGCAATCTTCTCTAGCTCTACGTCGGCTGCGACCGGGACGTTCTTCGTGTGCACCTTCAGGATCTCCGAACGGCCTCGAAGGTCCGGATGATTCACCGCCACTTGTCGGTCGAATCGGCCTGGCCTGAGCAGTGCCGGGTCGAGCACATCAGGCCGATTGGTCGCGGCAACCAGAATGATGCCCTCCGCTGTATCAAATCCATCCAGCTCGACCAGCAACTGGTTGAGCGTTTGCTCACGTTCATCATTCCCGCCGCCAAGCCCCGCTCCCCTCGATCGTCCGACGGCGTCGATCTCATCGATGAAAATGATACAGGGCGCATGCTTCTTCCCTTGCTCGAACAGATCCCGAACGCGAGAGGCCCCGACGCCCACGAACATTTCGACAAAATCCGACCCGCTGATGCTAAAGAAGGGCACGCCTGCCTCGCCGGCGATCGCTTTAGCCAGTAATGTCTTCCCGGTTCCTGGAGGACCCACGACCAACACACCCTTGGGAATGCGTCCACCGAGTTTCTGGAACTTTCGCGGGTCCTTCAGAAAAGCAACCGTTTCCTCTACTTCCTCTTTCACTTCATCAATTCCCGCCACATCGGAAAATGTGACCTTTTTCCGGTCATCCGTCAGCATGCGGGCCTTGCTTTTCCCGAGGGACAGGGCCGCATTCCCAGTCTGCATCCGGCGCATGAAGAACAACCACAGACCGAGAAAGAGAACGAGCGGCCCCCAGGTCACGAGAAAACTAATATACCAAGGGCTTTCATCGGGTGGTTTGACCTCGATCTGAACATCGTTCTCTCGCAGCACCTGGACGAGATCAGGATAGTCCGCCGAGTAAGTTCGAAGCCGGGAGTTATCCTTCAACACGCCGCTGACATGATGTCCCTTGATGGTCACCTTTACGACGTCGCCATTTTCGAGCTTCGCCATGAAATCGCTAAAAATGACCTGTTCCTCGAGTGCACGCGTCGGCGCACTCCACAGGTTGAGAAGCAAAATCAGGAACAGGCCTAATACCGACCAAAACAGTAGTTTTTGAATTTTGGTATTCAAGGGTAGCCTCTTACGATGAGTCCGTAGCGTCAGATAGCCTATCTACGTGAAGCTCTTTCCCGGAGTGCAGTCGGCGGCGGAGGCCCGGCGCTCTGTACCTCGAAGCGCCGAACCCCTGGTCTCACGCCGACCGCTAATTATTTGGACTGCTCACCCTTCCTGCTTAGTACCCTGCCTTGGCGTTGGGATTCACCTGGCTGGGGAACGGATCCAGAATGCTCTTCGGCGCGTTGTTCCAGATCACGTCCGCCAGATTCGACATCCGGCTCACGATCTGCGCCGCCACTCCGCCCGCCGCCCCGAACAACCCGCACCAGCCCAACGTCACAAAGCCCCAGTGCAACGGCGCCGAGAACAGCTCATCCACAAACCAGAACGCATGGCCCCACTCATTGAGTCCCACGTTCGGCAGAATGAACATCGGCCCCACCACTGCCGCCACTAAGGCGAATGAGGTTGCCTGACTGTACAATGGCAACCGCGTCTGCGCATACAGGTAGGTCGCCACTCCGCACGTGATGTACAGCGGGAACGTCCCGTAGAACGCCACAATGTGGCTCGCCGTGAAGCTCGTGTCCCGGATGATCACCTGGTGCCACGCCGCATCCTGCTCCAGCGTATAGCTGCCCGCGTAATAGACGCCCCACATGTAGCACACCAACCACCCCATCCAGTAGAAGTACCGCTTTAATTCAAGTTTTGGGGCGAGATTCGCCAGATTTCGGTCCCGTGTGATCCAGATCCAACCGATCGTCACGGCAAAGAACACGGCGTTCGCCAAAATGTTAAACCGCCACAGCCCCATCCACACGGAATCGAATTCCGGGGTCATCGAATCCAACCCGTGCGAATACCCAAACGCCCGCTGATACAGGACCCAGAAGATCCCGATCCCCAGGATCGCCGCCCAGCCGATCTTCACCGGCTTCGAGTCATACCACTCCGAGATGTCATACCCACGATCATTATGTGTTTGTGTTGATGATGCCATGATTCAGATCTCCTTGTATGAGGATAAGGAACTCTTCTAATCTCCGACCGTTCAGGCTGCATAACGATAGTAGGCCGTTAAAGCTCCAACGGCCAACCCGAGTAACCATCCCATCCTGTAGAACGTTGCATCGACAGCGATCTCTTTCGACAAACCATAGCGCCGCTCATTGGGTGGGCGTGCTGATGTTGCCATGGGTAACCTCCTCGGTTGATTGTGGATCATAGTGTCGAGTCGTGTGCATATGCCCCTATATATGCGCATATGCCCCTATTACACGATAGCGCCACCTGAAGTCAAGCCCTTTGGACAGGGCATCAATAACCGAGTATAATGAATCACCGTTCAATCATAGTGACGTCGCTGAAGCTCTATGGCTCACCAGAAATCGCCACAACCTCCTTGCTACTGCGCCGTCTTGAGAAAAGTTGTCCGCCGCATAACGGTGCTCTATGATGCGCACCTCAGGAGCACCGGACTGAAGACGACTCAATTTGCGTTGCTGGGAGAATTAGGTCGACATCAATCGCCACCGCCAACCATGAATGAATTGGCGGAATACTTGATGATGGATCGCTCGACGCTTGGGCATAACGTGAGACCGCTTCTGCGCAGAGGCTTGGTGGCGTTAGAGCCCGATGTCACCGACGGAAGGACACGTCGAGTGACGCTGACCGCAAAGGGGACCGCAAAGTATACTGATGCAGAGAAACAGTGGCGGAAAGCCCAACGGAGTTACGAGGCCGTGATGGGAAGGACGGCCGCAAAGGCACTGCACAGCGCTCTACAGAAACTCGCTGCATCAGATGATTTCTAGCAGTTCTCAATGCCATTGATGTGATGACCTCGTCTGCCGACGGACACCATGCTGTGATTCACACGCCGATGGTGAGACTCGGAAATATCCAATGCGTCAGAGACCAGAACGCTGTTAGGGTCGCTTCGCTACTCCAGCCCCTTCCCGCTCGCTGTGAGAGCACCATCCGGAACATCATGAGATGTATCACCGTACCCAGTAGTGAGTGTGGGTTGTCGCTAGGCATCCTAGCCAGTGACGGCGCACAAGTCGTGTAAGCGAGTTACTGCACCCAGTTTCGAACTCTACCTTCTTAGGCTTTGCTATACCAGCTGCGCGATGGGGTTCTACTGCGACCATATCTTCCCCCGTCTCATGGAGTGGGTCATGGTCGGTGATGAATTTCTTCGCTTGCGCAAGGTGCTACTCGCTTCAGCCCATGGTGAAGTCCTAGAACTGGGGATAGGAACCGGTCTGAATTTGCCGCACTATCCGGAGACCGTCACAGAGCTGCATGCGGTCGACCCAGCCCAATTCCTCCCGAAAACAATCGCAGCACGCAGCGCCCGCCTCTCGTTTCCCGTTCGCATCCAAAAAGGTACCGCCGAGACTCTCATCTATGCCGATCGACGTTTCGATTATGTCGTCAGTACCTGGACACTCTGTACGATTCCCGATCCGGTGCGCTCGCTGCAAGAGGTCGGGCGTGTCCTCAAACCAGGAGGGAAGTTTGTATTCCTGGAACATGGCCGGAGCGACGACCGAAAGATCGCTGCCTGGCAAGATCGGCTCAATCCGATTCAGAACGTGATCGGTTGCGGATGTAATCTCAATCGCCAGATCGATCGGCTCATCATTCAAGCCGGCCTGAAAATCACACATCTGGATCGATTCACCATGCAGGATGTGCCTAGACTAGGCGGTGAGATGTACCAAGGCACAGCGATCGGAGCTGGTTAGACCGGTGACCGACCGTTGAGAAGCGGAGCAAATCCGGTGATGGAGAAAAACTGGGAGAGCGGAGACGGCGGCAATTGCGAACTCGACTTGGCGCTGTGGATAAGGTGAGCCACCCCAAATGCTTTCGCGGCCATCAGACATCCTTCATCGTCATCCATGAACAGGGATCGCGACGGATCGAAACCCAACAAACGCTGACAGTTGGGCCAATACTCCGGTCGCATCTTGAGATAGCCGACCTCAAAGGCATCCACGATCCGGTTGACGTAGCGATCCAGACCGGTCTTGGCGACTTTGACCGACACCCCCGTAGAATGGGCGTTCGTCACGATGGTCACACGCTTCCCGAGCTGCCGAAGATGGCGCAAGAATTCCTCGGCACCGGGGAGAAAGCCGATCATGTGATCGAGTTCTTTGTGCATCGCCACCACGTCGATGCCGACCCGCTTCGTCCAGTAGTCCAGGTCCGTCCAAGCTAATTCGCCTTCGACCGACCGATACATCGCCATCAGGCGATCGCGAGCTTCCTTAAATGGGAGAGCGTGCAACGCCGCATAGCGACGCGGCAGCTCCTCCTCGAAAAAGAAATTATCGAAATGACGATCGAGCAACGTTCCGTCCATATCGAGCAGCACGTCGTCGATCTGCGCCCAGTTGGGGAAATGCTCGGGGCTGAGTGCTGAGTTGTGAGTCATGGGGCAAAGTATACCCGAAGGACGCGGGTTGTCTTTGAGAAAAATCCTATGTTACCGTCCGACAAACTTATGCCGCGCGCGAAATCCGCTCCCGAACAAGAATCGACACTGCCGTTGCTTTCAACAGAAGGCGGACCACCCCCCCTCGTCGCCATCATCGGCCGACCGAACGTGGGAAAGTCGACGCTGTTCAACAAGATCTTGGGCGCGAAGATCGCCATTGTGGACGATGTCCCCGGTGTGACCCGCGACCGTAACTATGCCGATGCCACCTACCGCAATCGAACGTTTCGGCTGGTCGATACGGGGGGACTAGATCTGTCTGCCTCCGACAGCATGTTGTCCTTGATTCGACGACAGTCGGAACTGGCGATTGCTGAAGCGGATATCCTCATCGTGCTCTTGGACGGTCGCTCAGGATTGACCCCGCCGGATCACGAAGTCGTGCGGCTGCTGCGCGGGGTGACGAAACCCCTGTTCTATGCGATCAACAAGATCGACACGCCCAAGTCCGAGCCCTTACTGGCCGACTTCTACCGATTGGGCACCGACCAGCTCTACCCTGTGTCCGCCGAGCATGGCCTCGGTGTCGCCGAGCTGTTGGACGCCATTTATCCGCTCCTTCCGTCTGTTGCCGAGTCCGACGAGCTGCAGCAACTCCCTCGCGTTGCCGTGGTGGGACGTCCGAATGTCGGCAAATCCACGCTCGTGAACACCCTGCTTGGAGAGGAACGGGTCGTGGTCAGCGATATTCCGGGGACGACACGTGATCCGATCGACTCACTGGTCACGCACCACGATCAACGCTATGTCTTCACCGACACGGCGGGCATCAGACGGCGAGGCAAGGTCGACCGCGGGGTGGAAGGCTATAGCGTCCTACGATCACTCCGTGCCATCGGTCGGTCCGACATCGCGATCCTCATACTCGATGGTCTGGAAGGAGTCACGGAACAAGACACCAAGATCGCCGGAGCTATCCTAAAGCAAGGGCGTGCCTGCATTCTGTTGATCAATAAGTGGGATTTGCGGGCAGGAGATCCAGAGGCGCGCCAAGCGTATGAACTCGAACTTCACCGACGATTTCCCTTTCTGACCTGGGCTCCGATCTTGTATGGATCAGCCCTGAAACCAGAATCTGTCCAGCGTCTCTTCCCACTCCTCAAGGACGTGCATCGCATGTTCACCAAGCGTGTCCCCACCGGCGCGCTGAATGCCTGGCTGCAGAAGATTTTAGTCAGCCATCCGTTGCCGGTTCGCAAGCACAAGCCGTCAGCTGTGACGAAATCCGCCTATATCACGCAGGTGGCCACCAAACCGCCGGTCTTTGCGTTGTTTGTCGGCCATCCGGAAGACCTCACGCCTTCCTATCTGAAATATTTGGAGAATCAATTGCGCGAGACATACCAATTTACCGGCACCCCACTCCGCCTCATGGTCAGAAAGAAGTAAACATTCTCTTTGAAATTTCCTGTCTTTCCCGCGTAGTCCTCTTTTGTCTTCCGACGGCGCACGATTCGTCCGTGCAAGAACCGACCGTTTTGTACGCCAATGGTCTCGACCGTGTTACCGTGCCCGTGGAGGAGAGCGGGCGGTGGTCGCTGGAGTCCACACTGCGATTCCGTGGCCGACCGAAAAAAACCTGATAAGAATGGTTCCTGACACCTTTTATTTTCCGCAACATATTCATTCGTTAAGAAAAGACTCCCTTTTCTTCGACCCCTTGGACAAGAGTGGTCTCGACCCCTTTGTTTCAACCCTACCCAAATATTGCATCATAGATACAAGTCTCTCGATCATCCTCACTACTTTTCATTCTTATAGAACGATTGCTTCGAGACGCCTGTAGGCGTGATTCTTGTCATGGTCACTTTCTTCACCACCCTTTTTGATTTCCCTTTTGCTGGCTTTGTTTCAGATTGAGTCATCTTCAACTCAGCTTTCGTGAGTTGAATCTGGTACTCCAACATCGCTTTTCCGGATTCCAGATCGCTCACAAATTTACCGTCCTTCGCTTTGAGTCTCATGGGTTGCTCTCCTCTATTTAGTGCATGGGTTCATCGAATTGGAAACGAAATGATAATCCCGTTCATCATATCATAGAGCTTATAGTCACACTTTTTGCTGAGAGGATGACTGCTTATGCAAGAGAGAAAGGTGTCAGGAACCATTGCCTTGATGGACTAGGTGTACGCAAATGAGCCGTCCGCTTCGCGTCGCTCTGGGCGGATCTTTGCCTGGTCACCACTAAATCCGGCCCAGCTCATGAACAGCAATGTCATGACTCTTCATTCTCCTCGTCGTACCACTTCTCGCGATAGATCGGGCAAAGACTTTTCGAGCGGAGAAAGTCGGTCACGTCCTTAATCATGCCGCCATTTCCGCAGAGATACACGGCGAGGGTGTCCACCGTCTTGACACGCTCCTGCACCAGAGCGGTGACGCGACCGGTTGGACCGGTCCATCCCGGATCCGGACGAGACAATGTGATGGTACTGTGAAACATGGGATGTCGGGTCGCCAGTTCGTGCAGCTCCTCCTGATAGTACAGATCCCGCTGGGCTCGGAGACCCCATAGCAAGGTCACGACCTGCTGGGTGGCTTTGGGTAACAGGGTATGGAGCATAGACCGGATCGGGGCAATCCCCGTGCCGGTCGCGACAAACAGGAGATTGCGTGGTGTATCGTCGCGCAGACGGAAACTTCCCGCTGGCCCTTTGAAATGGACCTGATCGCCGGGTTTGAGACCAAAGAGAAATGTCGACCCTGGACCGTGGTCCACACGGTTGAAGACCAATGTAAGGATGCTCCGTTGACTGGGCGGTGAGGCAATCGAATAGGCACGTGTCATCGGATGCGGCTTCCCTTCAACGGGAATCTCAAAGGAAATGAATTGCCCCGGTCGGAAGTCCAGTGTTGCAGGCAAGATCAATCGCAAGTCGATCTCACGGACATCGTGTGTGAGATCATGGGCTCGGACGACCTCGGCGGCATTCGTCTGCATCCTTGAGTCCTCCTCTCCATTCGGACATAATCCGCTGCGGACTCTCGATATTTTATCTGAGCCTTTGAACCCGAAAATAGACAGACGAGGGACTGGCCGGATTTCCAATAATCCCCGTGACTGGAAATAGACCGATTAAGATGCAAACTATGGGAAGAGACCCGACGGTTCTGCACGCGAGCCCGCGAACCGGGACGCAAACGCTCCCGTCAATGCCACTGTGACCGTCCTCTTCTCCGAGCCGGTGGCGTTCACCTCGATCACCCAGCAGACGGTGGTGCTCTCGACCGGCGGAGTACCGGTGAACACGCCGTTCACGCTGGAACGGAATAACACCGTCCTGCGGATCAAGCCCGCGAATCTTTTGCCGCTGCTGGTGCAAGCGTTGGAAATAGACCGACAACCACGATCTGGTCTCTATCGCGCAACCCCCGCTTTGGAGTTGACTCCGTCCCGAGCTCATGTTATTCGCATAGACGATCAGCGACGTGAGATTGATCTTGACACCATGATTTCGAAGCTCGAAAGGGTTTCCGTTTAGACAGAACAACAGATTCACCACCTCCATACTGAACACATTCGCCTCCTATGGACCGGTTTTCATACACCAGACGGTTATTGCATGCGTTGCTTCTCCTGGGAACAGTCAATGCTGGGTGCGCCACAGCAAGTCTCGCGGACGGAGAGAAGACCCAGACACCGCCCTCCGATCCTACTCCCTTGGAAACTCAGCTCGATACCTCTACAGCTACGCAGCCCCAGACTAATCAGACTGCGCCCAATCAACCCGAGGCCGAGGAGGTTGCACCTGCCCCCCCTAAGAATGAGAGTCCTGCAGCTGTAGAGCCTCAGACCAGCGAGACTCCGCCTCCTCAGTCTCCTGACACTCCTCCGGTCGGCCAGCCACAGGCCGACAATCCGCCAGCCATCCAGCCACAGACCGACAACCCTCCGGCCGCTCAGCCACAAACAGACAATCCGCCGACTGCTCAACAGGAACCTAGTCCTCCGGCGCCCGTTCTCACTGAAGCGAACCCTTCCATCGTGCTGACAGGTCGAGTCTGGCGAGCCAAGCCTGGCATCGTCTTTCTGAAAACACCGATCGGGCTTATGTCGCTCAGTTCAAAGACCACGCTCAAAACACTCCCCGCCTCTCAAGAAGTATTCTTTTGGATCCACGAAGACCATGTCGGCGTTGATATTGTCAAGCGAACCGATGGAGCACTCGTCCACCGCTATCTGACCGGACCGTTCAAGCGAGACCACGAGGACGGCACCCAGTTGATGAGCTGGACACCGGAAGGCGAGAAGGCATTCCACATGGGCGCATATGAACGGGCGCTCGGTTCCCGCAAGGACGGCCAGTCAGTGACGGTCGAAGTTGACGGCACGGACACCGTCATCGGCGTGCACGACCTCCAGTTCGACCTTCAGATCGGTCAAGTGGCTACCAATGGATCCAAGGCGCACGTGTTGCTGACCGGAACCATCTCAAAACTGAAGTCCAATTTCATTTTCTTTCGGACTCCCATCGGCATTGTCAACGTCAACGCCAAGATAGGGATCAAAAATGCCAAGGTCGGGCAGATCTTGACCTTGCGTATGCATGACCACCACCTCGTGGCGGACCTCTCCGCTTCCACGGATTCTGCACCGATCCGGCGGTTCATCACAGGTCCGTTGGAATTTGCCGATCCGGATCGATCCAGTGTCAGGCTTTGGACCCCTGAGGGTGAACAGACTTACCCGGCAGATTTTGCCAAATCTTCTCTGAGTGGGACAAGAGAAGGGACCCCTATTACGGTGGAGCTCGATGGGCAGGGCGACGTCGTCGAATTCCATCGGATGAAGTAATTTCAGTACCTCCCGCCTTCATCTGTAATCCCAACAGGATAATGTCCGCTTGGCCAAGATAGAAATGTCCTCTTCGTTGCTAGACGGGCCGCTCTCACAAGGAGGGCGGGATGGTCGGAGAGGACAGGGTACTCATGAGTGGGAAGGAACTGCGGCTGGCAGGCGTCACGACCCTGGAGGACGCGAATCGGTTTCTGGAGGCGTATCTGCCCCGCTACAACCGGCAGCTTGTCGTCCCTCCGGGGCAGACTGCCGACCTGCATCGGCCACTGCCACTGGTTCGGGAGTTGGAGAGAAGCGTGTGCCTCAAGACCACTCGATGTCTGCGGAAGGACTTCACCATTGCGCACAAGGGGCGGCTCTATACAGATTCACGACACGATTCGGGCCATGCACGTGCAGGGGAAGAACAGCTTGATGGCATCCTGCAGCTCACGCACCAGGGGCGGGCGCTCGGCTTCCACGCGATCGCGGTGCGGCCCGCAGTCCCCGCCGTGACGGTCAAGGCGGGTCAGCGACCTCGGCGCCCGATCGTGCCGAAGCCGGACCATCCGTGGCGGAAGCGGCTGCTACAGAAACGGGGCGTACACCCGGCAGCAGCCGGACCAGAAACCGGACATTCCTACTTTGGGAAGAAGCGGACATTTCTATTTGGGCTTGACAGACTCAATTCGCAGAATGTAATCCCAAAATGATAATGTCCGGTTTCACCAAAGTAGAAATGTCCTCTTCGTTGATAGACTGCCCGTTCTTCAAAGGAGGACGGGATGGTGGGAGAGGACAGGGTGATGATGAGTGCCAAGGAGTTGCGGCGGATCCATGTGATTCGCCAGGTGCGGGACAAGCGGATCACACAACAGGAGGCGGGCACCATGTTGCGGCTGACGGAGCGTCAGATCCGGCGCCTTCTTGGGCGGGTAAAGGAGGAGGGCGACCAGGGACGTGTCCATCGGGGACGGGGGAAGCCGTCGAATCGGCGCATCGCGGAGCCGGTCAAGGCGAAGATGCTGCGGCTGTATGAGACACGCTATGGAGACTTTGGGCCGACGTTGGCGGCGGAGAAGTTGACGGAGCGGCACCGACTCGAGGTCAGCGACGAGACTCTGCGGCGCTGGTTGCGGGAGCGGGGGATTGATCATTTCGCACGCCGGAAGCGACCGCATCGCGCGTGGCGTGCGCGCAAGGCGCATGTCGGGGAACTGGTGCAACTGGATGGGTCCCATCATGATTGGTTGGAGGGGCGCGGCCCGTGGGGTGTCCTGATGGCCTACATCGACGATGCGAGCAGTCGCGTCTTTGCTCGGTTCTATGAGTACGAGGGCACGATCCCGGCGATGGACAGCTTCCAGCGCTACATTCGGCACCAGGGGATTCCGCTGGCCATCTATGCGGACAAGCATACGACCTACCAGTCGCCAGCTGAGCCCACGGTGGCGGAGCAGCTGGCCGGGGAGGCACCCCAGAGTCAGTTCGGACGGGCACTGGATGAGCTGGGGGTTGAGCTGATCGCGGCGCACTCCCCACAGGCCAAGGGGCGGGTGGAGCGGCTGTTTAAGACGTTCCAGGATCGACTGGTCAAGGAGTTGCGCCTCGCACGGATTGGGACCTTCGAGGCGGCGAACCGATTCCTGGAGGGCTATCTGCCGGTCTACAACCGCCGGTTCGCGGTGCGGCCGGCGCACGCAGTCAATCTGCATCGGCCGAAGCCGACGGCCCAGGTGCTGGAGCGAAGCCTGTGTATCAAGACATCCCGGTGTCTGCGGAAGGACTTCACCATTGCTCATGAAGGGCGGCTCTATCAGGTTCACGACAATCTCCGCGCCACTCGTGTGGTGGTCGAAGAACATGTGGATGGGACGATGCGGCTCACGCACCACGGACGGGCGCTCGCCTTTCACGCGATCGCGGCGCGACCTGTGTCGGCGGCAGCGGTCACGGCGGTGTCCCGATCGCAGCGCCCGATCAAACCGCCGGCGGATCATCCATGGCGCAAGCGATGGCGGCAGGAACGAGGACACCACCCGGCGGCGGCCGGAACATAAACCGGACATTTCTACTTTGGGAGAAAGCGGACATTTCTATTTGGGCTTGACAGACTCAATTCGCAGAATTGACATTTTGCAGCCGGATCAGTATCCTCTACCACTTTATTATGTGAAGGAGTAGGGGCATGAAAGTCATTCTTCAAGAAACCCTGGAAGGGGTGGGGCATCTGGGCGATCTCATCAACGTCGCCGATGGATTTGCGAGGAACTATCTCTTGCCACGTCGCAAGGCCGTCGAAGCCGATGGTCGAAGCATCAAGGCCGTTGAACATGCCAAACGAGTGGCTACCGAGAAGGCCAAGAAGGAAAAGCTGGAAATCGAATCCTACGCCAAGAAGGTGTCGGCGATCGCCCTGACGATCGAAGCGCAGGTCGGGAAAGACGATAAGATGTTTGGTTCCGTCACCGCCAAAGACATCGCGGAGGGATTGGCCGCGCAAGGTGTCACGGTGGATCGGCGAAAAATCCAATTGGCGCAACCGATCAAGGAACTCGGTTCGGTGACGGTCCCCATCAAGATGCCTAGGGATGTGGTGGCGACTGTGACCGTCCATGTGGTGAAGAAGCAAGAGCCGGAAGAGCCTTCAGCGTAGGAATGTGAATATGGATAAAATGGTCGGCGATGCAATCGGTTCATGGGATGCCCTGAGGGCTACAGATCCCGAGGTTTACGCCGCGATTGAGGCGGAAGAAATTCGTCAGCGCGAGAAGCTACTCTTGATCGCCTCGGAAAATTTTGCCAGCCCGGCGGTATTGGCCGCACAAGGCTCCTTGCTCACCAATAAGTATGCGGAAGGTTATCCAGGCAGGCGGTACTACGGTGGATGTCAGCATGCCGACGCCGTCGAAGATTTGGCGATTCAGCGGTGCAAAGAAATCTTCGGCGCCGAACACGTGAATGTGCAGCCGCATTCGGGTTCACAAGCCAACATGGCGGCCTATCTGTCGGTTCTGAAGGCAGGCGACACCATTCTTGGAATGGATCTCGCCCAGGGCGGTCACCTTACGCATGGGAGCAAAGTCAATTTCTCCGGTCTTCTCTTCCGTGTCTTCTCCTATGGTGTCGATCGCCGGACCGAAACCATCGACTACGACGCCGTCCAGAAGGTCGCAGAGGAATGTCGTCCGCGGATGGTCGTGGTCGGAGCCAGTGCCTATGCCCGCGTGCTGGATTTTTCTCGTTTCCAGCAGATCGCCAAATCAGTCGGAGCCTATCTGTTGGTCGATATCGCGCATATTGCCGGCCTTATCGCTGCGGGGCTTCATCCGAATCCTGTTCCCTATGCCGACTTTGTCACGACGACCACTCATAAGACGCTCCGCGGTCCGCGTGGGGGCGTCACGATGTGTAAAGCCGAGTATGCGAAGGCCGTCGACAAACTGGTATTTCCTGGGCTACAGGGCGGACCTTTGATGCATGTGATCGCGGCCAAGGCGGTCGCCTTCAAAGAGGCTCTGTCTCCGGGATTCAAGCGTTATCAGCAGCAGGTCTTGACCAATGCGAAGGCCTTGGCACAAGGGTTCGTCGATCGCGGCTATAGGATCGTCTCAGGGGGAACCGATACGCACCTGATGCTCCTGAACCTCACGAACAAGGGGATCACCGGGAAGGAGGCGGATGCCGCGCTGGACACCGCCGGCATTATCGTCAATAAGAACGCCGTGCCGTACGATGAAAAGCCGCCGGCGGTGGCCAGCGGGATCCGCCTGGGGTCGCCCATCGTTTCCACGCGCGGGATGAAAGAACCGGAAATGGAGCGGATCGTCGAATTAGTCGATCGTGTCCTCCAGCACCGACAAGAGCCGGCGGTGTTGGAAGAAGTTCGCAGACAAGCCAAAGCGTTGTGCGCTGGGTTTCCCATCATTCATTCCTACTGACAGGATGTTGAAAAAGTCCGCCAGCTTCGTTCTCGCGTCGCTCAGAGGCTCACCATACGGACCTGAGTATGCCTCGCCTCTTCGCTCGCTGTGGCCTTGCCTGTGGAACGGCGCGTCTTGGGACGGCGGGGTGAGGCGGATGGGAACGATGGCCTTTTTGGTCATCCGGCCGATACGCCCATAGTAGAGAGCAGGGTCGACGGCGGTGAAATGTCCCTTCTGCGATGAAGTTGAGGACAAGGTAGTCGATTCTCGTATGGCCAAGGAAGGCGAGGTCATTCGTCGCCGCCGGGAGTGCCTTGGTTGCAAACGCCGCTATACCACCTACGAGCGGGTCGAAGAAATTCTTCCCGTTGTCGTAAAGAAGGACGGTCGCCGCGAGTCGTTCGACCGCAATAAGATTCTCGTCGGCCTGAAAAAAGCCTGTGAAAAGCGGCCGATCAGTATCGGTACCATCGAAGCCGTCACCGACCGGATAGAAAAACGGATTCAGGAGATGGGCGAGACGGAAATTGAAAGCCGGGTCGTCGGTGAAGAAGTCATGAAGGAGTTGCATCAGCTGGACCAGGTCGCCTATGTCAGGTTTGCATCCGTGTACCGGGAATTTAAGGACATCGACCAGTTCATGGACGAGTTGAAGACGCTTACTCAGCAGCGTCGCGAACGTTAAGACGCAACTTCGGACCCCATCCTTTCTCTTTCCAGCTCTCGGGAATCCCGTCCGATTCGACATTCGTCCGTTGTTGACCCCGATGAGCTGTGTAGGAGGTGTGGAATCCATGAATAAGACGGTTCCCCAGCAGCGTGCCAGGCGGAACACGCCGACGTCCGGAGCGACGAGCGTCGCAATTATCGGGGCCGGCCGCGGGGGCACCGCGCTCATGGAGATTTTTGCAATTGATCCACTGGTGCAGATCGTCGGTGTTGCCGAACGTGATCCGGAAGCGCCGGGATTAGGATTGGCCAAACAGCTCAACATCCCGATTACGCGCAACTATCGACAGCTGCTGACGATGGAACCTGTCGATCTGATCATCGATGTATCGGGTGATGGAGAAGTCCGGAAGTTTCTCCAAGATTTTCATCGTATGGGTGTCACCATCATCGGCGGTGCCAGCGCGAAATTCATGTGGGAACTCATCGAAGCCCGCATTCGCGCGACCGGGGAGATTGAAAAGGCACTGAACAAGTACCAATCGCTCTATCGATTGTACGTCAAAGAAACCGGAGCTGCAGTGACGGAAGAACGAACCAGAATCGCTTGCGAGATCCACGACGGACTCGTGCAGAGCTTAGCGGGGGTGAACTTCAAGCTGGATCTTTGCCAGCAACTTCTTCGGAAGAACCCGCGAGCCAGTTTGGCGACCCTCAAGGAGAGTAAGGCCCAACTGAAGCTGGCCATACAGGAAGCCCGCCAAGTCATCTTCAATCTGCGCCCCTTGCACTACGACAAGATGGAATTGATTCCAGCCCTCACGAATTATTTCAAGTCGTATCAGACCCAGACCCACATCGCCACGAAGTTTTCGGTCACGGGGGATGAGCAGATTCTCTTTCCACGGACGAAGATCTTTCTTTTTCGAATCATTCAGGAAGCCTTGAGCAACGTCGAAAAACACGCCAAGGCCGACCGAGTCTCAATCAACCTGGACATCGAGATGGATCTGTTGCGCGTAACGATTTCCGACAATGGCATCGGGTTCGATCTGGAAACCGTTCTGCGTGACCCCGAAAAGTGGGATCATTTTGGCATCAAGGGGATCTTGGAACGAGCTCGCTTGGTGGGTGGCGAAGGGCGCGTCCAGTCCAAACCGGGGAAAGGCACGAAAATCATCGTCGAGGTGCCGCTGGGTCACAAGGAGGAGCCAGGGAATGGAAAAAATTAAGGTTCTGATCGCCGACGATCATCGGGTGGTTCGGGAAGGCTTGGCCGCCATTCTCAAGACCAAGGAAGACATTCAGGTCATCGGCGAAGCGCAAGACGGGATGGAAGCGGTGGAAAAAGCGCGTACGCTGCTCCCCGATGTGATTCTCATGGATGTCAGCATGCCGCGGATGGGCGGCGTCGAGGCGACGAGACAAATCAAGCGCGAGTTTCCACACATCGGCATCGTCGCGTTGACCATGTACGAAGAACAACAGTACATCTTCGATCTGGTCCGCGCGGGAGCGACCGGATATCTTTTGAAAGACTCTGAATCGTCCCAGATCGTTGCGGCCATTCGTGCCATCTATCGAGGCGAATCGCTGATCCATCCGTCCGTGGCCAGTAAAATCTTGGCGGAATTCTCATTGATGGCCCAAAAGAAAGGCAAGAAGTCGGCCTGGGCCGAGCATGATTTGACGGATCGAGAGATTACGGTGCTACGATTGGTCGCCGACGGAAAAACCAACAAAGAGATCGCCAACAACCTTGATTTGAGCGAAAAGACGGTGAAGAATCACGTCCGGAATATCTTCCACAAGCTGCAAGTCTACGATCGCACGCAAGCCGCCATCCTCGCCATCCGGAAGGGCTTGATCGAGCTGGATCCAAAACGGTAGGAATTTCTGTCCGGCAAGGGGATTCGCATTCGAAGAGGTTCACGATAACGGTCGGCTCACGGTAACAGTATACTGCTTTATGCTTATTTGATCCTGCGCCGTCACGATAATGTTCACTGGTAGGCTTGCCCCAGGGCCCAATTGGATGGACGTTTGACCTGTCGGCGTCCCCGCCCCGACGATCACCGAACCCAGCGCCATCACGGCATTCGGATCGGACTTGGTCGCAGAAATAGTCACGGATCCGTTGGCAGCTGCCACACCCACCGTATAGTTTTCCGTATCAGGGGAAAACGCCGGAACCAAGGTGCCGGCGGACACGGTCAAGGCCGATAGTTTGTTGTTACTTGACGGCGCAGCTCGGTTCACAATGATACGGTATGTATCGGAGTTGCCGTTCGGTGCAATGACGATGATCGACACAGGTGTGGCTGACCCCTGCGCACCCAGCTGAATGGTCGCCTGCCCTGTTGCTTGTCCCGGCCCGGGATTGGGGATGGAGCCGGACAAGACGGCACTTGGATCGTCCTTGGTCGCGGAGACCGTCACGCTCGCGACATCCATCGCCACGTCCACCGTGTAGTTCATGGTGCTTGGAGTAAAGGCGGGAGCCAAGGTGCCGGGTGTCACAGTCAGTGCCGATAAGGCGGTGTTCCCTGATAAGGCTGCTCTGTGGACCGTGATGGTATAGGTACTCTGACTTCCGTTCGTCGACGTCACTATGATCGTGATATCTTTGCTCGATCCTGGCGCTCCGAGTGTAACCGTAAGACTTTGAGTCGCTGTTCCAGCGATCGTGACCGTCGCCGTGCTGTCTTGAGGGGTGGCCGTCACCGTAACAGCGCCGACTGCCGGTGACACATTGGCTCCATACGTGACGGTGTTGCTCGAAAAAGGCGGCTGAAGCGCCCCAGGACTGATCGTCAAGTTGGCGAGAGGCACATCTGGCCCTTGCGAGACCGACGCGGAATCACCGCAACCAGAGGAAAGCAAACCCATGATGGCAAGAATGATAAGGGCGAAATATTGTCCGGTGATGGTGAACATGCGCGTCATAGTAATACCGGTCACTTCTTTTGGTGCATGGAACGATAGATTGCTGCGGTGAACCCAAACGGTAGATGTCGAGGCTACGAGAGGGTCCCAAACTCTGCAAGCACTGAGCAGGATTTTCGAATATAGCCAATCCTACTGATGAGGTCAAGACTTCTAATCGATTTCTAATCGAGAGGTAGTGACCCGATGTGTGTACGATCCGAGTGGTTCGATGCCGGGCTTTTCAGTACCAAGCTTGTATTTCGCGGTTCGGCCTGGCGACAGAAGGGCTTCGCCATAGTGGAACAGTCGGTATGGATATGGTCGAATAGAGTCCGCTGGCGTTGGTTTACGGTGCGCGATTCACCGTGATGGTGTAGGCCTTGCTGTTTCCATTCGGGGCAGTCACGGTGATCGTCACAGGAGTGGTTGTCCCCGCCCCACCGAGCGGAATGTTCGCTTGACCGGTCGCTTGCCCCGCCCCTGGATCAGTGATCGCTCCAGACAGGACAGCATTCGGATCGGACTTCGTAGCAGTGACGGTCACTTCTGTGACATCGGTCGCCACGTCCACCGTGTAGCTCGTCGTGCTTGATGCAAAGGTGGGAACCAAGGAGCCTGGTGTCACCGTCACGCCCGACAGATTGTTGTCGCTTGCCGGCGCCGCGCGATTCACCGTGACGGTGTAGGTCTTGGAGATTCCATTGGGGGCAATCACAACAATCTGAATTGAGGTCGGTCCAGGAGCTCCCAGGCCGATGTCACGTGCCTGGCCTGAGCTGGTTCCCTGTCCATTGATCGTCATGCTCGCATTTGTATCCGAAAGTGTGGCGGTTACTGTGACGCTGGTGACGTCACTCGCTACTCCTACCGTATAGGCCTGCGCCGAAGCAGCAAAGGCAGGTGATAAGGCGCCTGGTGTCACTGTCAAGGCCGACAAATTGTTGTCACCGGAGAGCGCCGCTCGGTTTACGGTAACAGTGTAGGTCTTGGAGTTGCCATTTGGAGGCGTCACGATGATTTCTATTGCCGTACTTGATCCGTCAGCTCCCAGCGAAATGGTGCGTGCCTGACCTGAACTTGTTCCCTGTCCATTGATCATCATGCTTGCATTTGTATCCGAAAGTGTCGCGGTTACTGTGACGCTGGTCACGTCGCTCGCCACTCCTACCGTGTAAGACAAGGTGTTCGATGAAAAAGCAGGTGACAAGGCGCCGGGTGTCACGGTTAACGCCGACAGATTGTTGTTCCCGCTGAGTGCGGCACGAGTGACGTTGATAGAGTAGGTTTTCGGGGTGCCGTTCTGCGCGGTCACCACGATATTGATAACGGTGTTCGAGCCAGGTCCGCCCAATGAAATGGTTCGAGCTTGTTCGGAGTTGGTGGGAGTTCCATTCACGGTCATGCTTGCCGTGGCATCCTGCAGCGTCGGTGTCACAGTAATCCTGGACACGCTGCTCGCCACATCTACTGTGTAGGCTTCTATGCCAGCGCTAAAGAAGGGGGCTAACGTGCCTGGTGAAATGGTCAACGCCGACAGAAAATTGTTCCCGTTAAGTGCGACACGAATGACGTTGATGGAGTAGGTTTTCGTGGTGCCGTTCTGCGCGGCTACCACTATAGCAATAAAGGTGGTTGAACCAGGGGTGGGCAACGGAGTGCTTCGGGTCTCCCCGGAATTGATGTTGGTGGGTGGTCCGTTGTTGACGCTTATGCTCATCCTCGCGGTGAGATCTTGCAACGTTGGCGTTACCGTCATGCTGGTCGGGTTGCCCGGTAAAATGCTCGGCAAATTCACTGTATAGCCTTCTATGCCGGGGCTGAAATCCGGGACCAACGTGCCTGGTGAAATCGCCAGGCTCTGCAAGAAGTTATTGCCTGATCCTCCGCGATTTACTGTTACGCGGTAGGTTTTCTGATTGCCGTTCTGAGCGGTCACCGCTATATCGATAAGGGTGCTTGAACCCGTTCCCCCCAACGGTATGGTTCGTGTCTCCCCGGAGTTGATGTTGGTGGGTGGTCCGTTGTTGACACTTATGCTCATCGTCGCAGCGAGATTCTGGAGTGTGAGGGTTATATCGACACTTCCGATATTGTTAGCGACATCGACGCTGTAGTTCAGTCTGTTCGCGTTGAATGCGGGAGCCAGGGTGCCGGGCGACACGGCCAAGCTCGCCAACGAATTGTTCCCGGATAAACTCGCTCTCTTGAGAAGCACGATATAGGTACGGGAATTGTTGCTTGATTCCGACACGACGATACTTACGGAAGTGGTCGACCCTTCCGGACCAAGGGCAATGGTGCTGCTCGTCGTGGCCTGGCCATTGATCGTGACGGTATCACCCGCCACGGCAGGTTGCGCCGTGATCCTCACACTTGTGACCTCGCGGGTGAGATCGACGGTGTATTGAGTTGTTCCGCCGGTAAAGGCCGGTTGGAGTGTTCCGGGGGTGACCGTCAGGCTGGCGAGTTCGGCCACTGGGTTCACGGTTGCCGAGTCCATACAGCCTGAGGCGCTGAAGCTGATCGCGATGATAAGAGCAGCGGTTAAGCGTTGTCCTGCAAAGGTCAGAGTACCCCTCATGGTCGTGTTGCTCCACTTTCTCGAAATGCGTGAAGTGATGCGTCTCTCGATCCCTGAAAAGGTCAGATGACAGATTCGGATGGTATGAGAGGGTTTGAGATTGGTCCAGACCTACTTAGGTAAGGCAAAGTACGCTGAACGTATCAGTGATTGTGCTGGTCGGGGCAAGAGGCAACAGACCGGATCACGAGCCATGAGGATGTGAATGGCACGAGGAGAATCGGGCGATCCCCCTGGCGGTATTGCTCACATCGGCATGGTCCCGGGCCTACTGGAATCCCGGGGCTACGTTGTCAATATGCACGCTCAAGGACGGGCTATGGAGAGACTCAAGGCCGGCTGCATTGGTCACCGTGCTGGTAACAGTAATATCGTATTCACCGCCAGGAAGCGGGTTCATCGGCGTGAGGGTGTTGGCTCCCTGATCGAACCCTTCTTTGACTTTAACCCCATCTATGTAAAGGCTCGGAGTTTCTCCCGCTGCAGGCGGGGCCACTGTGAAGCTCGGCGTCAAGTCGTTGGTGATATTGTCGGCATCCTGGCCGGGGAGGAACCCGGAGTCACTCTCCGGCGTCAGATCCGGTGCGCTTGCCGGCGCCGGTGGTGCCGTTGGCGCCGCTCGGTTGACGTTGATGCTGTATGTCTTGGAACTACCATTCGGAGCAGTCACGGTAACTGACACGAGTGTGCTTGTCCCTGCTCCATTCAGCGGAATAGCGGCTTGGCCTGTTGCGACACCTGTCCCGGCGGTCACCGAACCGGACATCACGGCATTCGAGTCGACTTTGGTTGCAGAGACATTAATGCTGGTAACGGCGCTCCCGACGTTCACCGTATATCCCGTGGTGTTTGCATTAAAGGCGGGGGCCAAGGTGCCTGGCGACACGGTCAACGCTGACAGATTATTGTTGCCCCCGAGCGCCTCGCGGTTGACGTCGATTTGGTATGTCCTAGGGTTTCCATTCGGAGCGACCACTATAATGGCAATTTCCGTAGTTGAGCCGGGCGGCTCTAATGGAATTGGGCGTGACTGACCCGAGCCGGCTCCTTGACCATTAATCATCACGGTTGCCCCTGCATCCTCCAAGGTAGCGGTCACGGTGAGATTGTCGATGTTACTACCGATGCTCACCGAGTAGCCGGTCCGATTCGCCCTGAATGCGGGAGCCAGGATGCCTGGCGACACGGTCAAACTCCGCAGATTGTTATTCCCGCCAAGGGCCGCACGAATGACGTTGACAGAGTATGTTTTCTGGCTGCCATTCGGGGCGGTCACAGCGATATTGACTAAGGTATTCGATCCTGCTCCATTCAACGTTATGGTTCGTGCTTGACCGGAGTTGGTGCCTTGCCCATTCACAGTCGTGGTCGCCGCGGTATCTTGCACACGAGGCGTGACCCTGACGCTGGTCACGGTACTTCCCACGTGAACGGTATAGTCCTCTGTCCCAGCGCTGAAGGCGGGCGTTAGGGTGCCGGGCGATACGGTCAACGCCGAGAGATTATTGTTCCCGCCAAGTGCGGCACGAATGACGTTGACGGAGTAGATTCTCTGGGTGCCGTTCTGTGCGATTACAACAATGTTGATAATGGTATTCGAACCCGGTGCGCCCAATGGAATGGTTCGGGCCTGGCTGGAGTTGGTGGATTGCCCATTCACGGTCATGCTGGCGGTGGCATCTTGTAGTCTCGGCGTGACTACAACACTGGTCGCATTGCTTGCCACATTCACGGTGTAACTAGTGATATTAGGCCTGAAGTTTAACGTTCCCGGTGATAGGGTCAAGCTCTGCAAGTTGTTATTACTGGACACTCCGCGACTCACCGTAACGAGGTATGTTTTTGGATTTCCGTTCTGGGCCGTAACCACGATCGTGACATTGGTGGTTTGACCTGCAGGACCGAGGGTGATTGTGCGAGGCTGCCCAGAGGGAGCCGCTTGCCCATTCACAGTCATCTTCGCAGCAGAATCCGACAGAGTAGGGGTGACACTGACGCTTTCGACGTTGTTGGCAACATCGACCGAATAGTTCAACGTGTTGCGATTGAATCCAGGGGGAGGCAGGGTCCCCGGCGACAGGGTCAAATTCTGTAACGAATTGTCGCCTGTTAAGCCTGCCCTGTTGATCACGACCGTATAAGTTCTCGACTTGGCGGTCGATTCCGACACGATGACATTAATGACCGTGGTTTTTCCGGCTTCGTTTAAGGGAATGACGCTGTTCGTCGTGGCTTGTCCATTGATCGTCACGCTGTCACCGGATACAGCCGGTAGAGCTGTCACAGTCACGCTCTGGATGTCGCTGGATAGACTAACGGTGTAGTTTGTCGTTGCAGGGCTAAAAGCCGGTTGGAGTGTTGCCGGGCCACTCGTGAGCCCGACCGTCAAGCCGGCAAGTTCCACCTCAGGGGTGACGGTCGCTACGTCCCCGCATCCAGAGGCCATCAAGCCGATCGCGACGAAAAAGGCGGTAGCGAGATGCTGTTTCACGACGTGGATGGTACGCATCATGGTGACTTGACCTCTTTCTTTAGAGGCGATAAGGATCGTGTTCTTAATTAATAGCTAACCTAAGTTAAGATAGCGGATATTACGGGAGGCCTAAAGATTGGTCCATACCTACTTAGGTATAAGGGCGAATGGCGAGCAGCCCTATTAGGCATAGAGCTTATTAGTGAGTATGCCTAGGGCCGATCTTCCTGGTGAGGTCGAGGCTCCTGTTCGAGAGGTAGGGAGCCGGCATGAGCAAGTTGAGCTGGTTCAAGACCGACGGTAGAGCTGAGAGGATAAAGTTATAACCGATCCTGCTGGTACTTCGTTGTCTTCTCCTCGAGAGAAGCTGATACGGAATCAGACTGGTCGCGCGACGCTTCGCAGATCTGTTCTTGTGGCGATGCCAAACGGGCGTCTTCTCTGATCTGTTGGACTCCTTAAATGCGATAGCGATATCGTTTCTACAAGAGTGCTTGGATGATGGTAATGGTGTAGAACTTTGTGACTCCATTCGGTGCCGTGACGGTGATCGTCACCGGTGTGGCCGTCCCCGGCCCACCGAGCGGAATGGTCGCTTGACCGGTCGCTTGTCCAGCCCCGGGATCAGCAATCGACCCGGACAGGATCGCATTCGAGTCAGACTTGGTCGCGGAGACCGTCACGCTCGCGACATTGGCTGGAACGCCCACCGTGTAGACTGTCGTGCTTGGAGCAAAGCCAGGAACCAAGGAGCCTTCCACCGTCAAGGCCGACAGATTATTGTCATCCGATGCTGCGCGGTTTACGGTGATGGAATATATTTGCGGGGTTCCATCTTGGGCCGTTACGGTGATGGACACTGATGTGGGTGTCCCTGCTCCATTCAGCGAAATGGTCGCCTGTCCCGTTGCAAGCCCTGCTCCGGCAGTCACTGAGCCGGTCATCGTTGCAATCGGATCGGCCTTGGTAGCTGACACGGTCACCTCGGTGACGCCGGTCGCCACGTTCACCATGTAGGCGGTAATGTTCGGAGCGAAGGTCGGAGACAAATTTTGAGCCACGGTGCCTGTCGTCACGGTCAAGGCTGACAGGTTGTTGTTGCTCGAGAGCCTCCTTACGATGATGTTGTATGTCTTTGGGCTTCCAATCTGGGGTGTGACTGTGATCGACACAGGTGTTTCTGATCCTTGCTCGCCCAGTGTAACGTGTGCTTGCCCCGTTGCGGTCCCAGCCGGAACCGTTACGCTACCAATGGTCATGCCGGCATTCCGGTCCGACTTGGTTGCTGAAACCGTCACGCTGGTGACGTTGGATGCAACGTCCACCCTATAGGTCGTGGCATTCCGAGCAAAGGGTGGAGACAAGGTTTGAATCGCGTTGCCTGACCTCACTATCAATGCCGACAGGTTGTTGTCGTTTGACGGAGCCCTATCGACAACTACGACATAGATATTCCGATTCCCGTTCTGTGCGGTGACTATTATATTGATAATGGTGTTCGAGTCCGGTTGGCCCAACGCAATGAGGCGAGCCTCTCCGGAGTTAATGTTGGATGGCTGCCCGCTGTTCACTATTAGGCTCATGCTCGCATTGGAATTCGGTGGCAGCTCCGGCCTCACCGTCACGCTTGTTATGGTGCTTGCGACGTTCACCGGGTAACTGGTTGTGGTAGGGCTGAACGAGATCAGGTTTGTAGTTCCAGTTCCCGATGAAACAGTTAAGCTCTGCAAGGTGTTAATGCTCGATAACCCGCCACGATTCACGAGAATCGTGTAGCTTTTCTTAGTTCCGTCCTGGGCTGTCACTTCGATCGTAATGAGAGTGTTCTGACCGGCGGGATTGAGGGTGATTGGCCGGGCCTGCCCGGAGGTTGCGGCCTGCCCATTCACCGCTATTGTCGCGGCAAGATCCTGAAGGGTCGGCGTTACCTCGACGCTTCCGACGGTGCTGGCAACATCGACTGTGTAGTTGAGTGTGTTCTCATTGAATGCGATGGGCGGGGTGCCCGGCGAAACGGTTAAGTTCTGTAACGAGTTGTTCCCATTTGGGCCGGCTCTCACCAGAAGGACTGTGTAGGTCCTCGAATTCGTGTCCGATTCCGACACGACGATGCTCACCGGCGTCGTCGTGCCTGCCGCGCCCAGGGGAATAACGCTGCTTGTCGTGGCCTGGCCATTGATCGTGACCGTATCGCCCGCTACGGCCGGTTGTGCGGTGACCCTCACACTCGTGACGTCGCTGGTGAGGTTGACATTGTATTCAGTGGTGCCGCCGGTAAAGGCCGGTTGGAGTGTTGCGGTAGTGGTTCCGGTAGTGACCGTCAAGCTGGCGAGTTCGACCACTGGATTTACGGTCGCCGAGTCCCCACAGCCAGCGGCTATCAAGCCGATCACGATAAGCAAGACGGCGGTTAGATACTGTCTCACGACGGTCACAGTATGCATGGTCATGGGGTATTAGTCTCTTTCTCTAGCAGGATGCTGAAACAGTCCGCCAGCGGCGTTCTCGCATCGTTCAGAGGCTCAACGTACCGAAGCGTACGCCTCGCCTCTTCGCTCGCTGCGGCCTTGCTGGACAGCCTTTTTGAGCATCCTGAAGGTATTCTGACGTGATCACCATATGGACAATTCAAAGTCATATTGTGGGCGTTAACCAAGTTTTTCCGCAGCCTGCTAGAGGCGTGAAGCGTACTATAAGAGTGCTCGGGTGATGGTAATGGTGTATGGCTTTGAGGCTCCATTCGGTGCCGTGACGATGATCGACACCGTTCTTGGTATCAATGGTACGAGTAGAAACGTTGCTTGGCCTGTTGCGACCCCTGTCCCAGCCGTGACGTCACCGGACAACACTGCATCTGAATCAGACTTGGTCGCGGAGACCGTCGCGCTGGCGACACTGGGTGGAACGCCCACCGTGTAGGCTGTCGTGCTTGGAGCAAAATCAGGAACCAAGGAGCCTCCCGTCACCGTCAAGGCCGACAGATTGTTGTCACTCGAGGGCGCCGCTCGGTTGACCGTGAGGGTGTAGGTCTTACTGTTTCCATTCGGGGCAGTGACGGTGATGATCACAGGTGTCGACGTCCCTGGCCCACCGAGTGGAATGGTCGCTTGACCGGTGGCTTGCCCTACCCCGGGATCAGCGATCGAACCGGACAGGACCGCATTCGGGTCTGACTTGGTTGCGGAGACCGTCACCTCCGTGACCTCGGTCGCTACGTCCACGGCGTAGGTTAGGTGATTCGGGTCAACAAAAGCAGGAGTCAAAGATCCCGGCGTCACGGTCAAGGCTGACAGATTATTGTCGCCTGAGAGGCGGTTCACAGTGATGTGGTAGGTTTTTTTGTTGCCATTTGGTGCGGTTACTTCGATTGACACAGGGGTGGCTGTTCCCGGCCCACCGAGCGGAATGGTGGCTTGTCCGGTTGCGATTCCAGCCCCAGCAGTCAGCGAACCAGACATCACGGCATTCGGATCGGATTTGGTGGCGGAGGCAGTCACGCTGGCGACGTCGGTTGCAACATTCACCGTGTAGCTCAGTGTGCCGGCAGCGAATGCGGGGGCAAGGGAGCCTGGCTCCACCGTCAACGCCGACAGATTGTTGTCGCTCGATAAGAGTCTCGTGACGGTGACCGTATAGGTGCTTTCCTGGCCCGTCTGTGACGTTAAGACGATGGAGACGGTTGTGGTTGTTCCCGGTGCGCCTAACGGCACGGACCTCCCCTGCCCGACAGAGGTTGGGGTCCCATTGATTGTCATGGTTGTCGTGCTGTCCTTAGGGGCGGCTGTCACGGTGACGGCGGTCGCCGATGTCGGCGCATCGACCGTATAGTCGGTAGTATTGCTGGAAAACGCCGGCTGGAGGTCGCCGGGAGTGACCGCCAGGCTGGAAAGCGGTACCTGAACTTCATCCGAGATCGACGCGGAGTCTTTGCAGCCATAAGCGCTCAAGCCGATTGCGGAGATAAGGACGGCGACGAACCGTTGTCCAGGGTAGATATGATTCCGTCTCATGTAAAGCCGGTCGTGTTCATTCGATGTTGTGAGTGGGGAACTGTTCATTTTTTTGAACCGCACCCATGGATGCCGATATTACAGGAGGATAATCGGTCCGGTCTACCTCTGCTAGTGCGAGGGCGACCAGATGCTGGATAGTGTGACCGCTCTCCGGGTGGTCCCGGTTCGAATCTGAACGAGATGAATGGGTACGTCGTGATCGAGATACGAGCGAGGGTTGGAATTACATGGAAAGAATCTCGTCATCACCCGGTCTGATAACTAAAGAGCCCCATTTGCGTTAGTCGTCATCTTCTTTATATTCATGGTCTCCATTCTGCCCTCTATTTCAATTGTCATCGCTGGTTCCGTCTCCATCATTGTTTCCGTTATCTCCCTTGGATGCGCGGTTAACGGTTATGCGGTAGGTCTTGGCGTTTCCATTCGGCGGGTTAACGCGAATGATAATGTTGGTGCTCGACCCCCTCATCTCCAAGAAAGATTTCACGCGCCTGGCCTGAGCTGGTTTCCTGTCCATTGACCTCCATGCTGGCATTTGTGTCCTGAAGGGTCGCGGTGACGGTGACGCTCGTCACGTTGTGCTCCACGTTCACCGTATACCTCCTTCTAGGAGCCTGGCCGACATTGACCCCCCACTTGTGTGCAGCCGTGGATTCGGTCATCGACGGAGTGCCGAGTGAGGCGGCTACGTGATGACCACTCGAACCTTTCGCCCCTACGATCCTGATGACTTGTGACTGTTGCCGCCGTCACCGCGCGAGTGGTTGCCGGAGGACCACCTGGCGTACTTCGTGACGGATCTGGTGGAGGAACTGAATCTCACGCCCATCCTCGCCACCTATGGCGGCGTAACGCGTGGCACGGTGCCGTATCATCCCCAGCTGCTGGTCACGGTATTGCGGTATGCCTATGCCGTGGGGATTCCGGCCTCGCGGCAGATTGCGCGGGAACTGGAAGAGGATGTGGCGTTTCGGGTGCTGGCGGCCAATCAGCGGCCGGATTTCCGGCCCCTCAGTGACGTTCGGAAGCCGCATCTGACAGCATTGGCTGATCGGTTTGTGCAGGTCCTGAAGCTCTGCCAGCGGGCGGGCTTGGTGAAGCTGAGGCACATCGCGCTGGATGGGACGAAGGTCAAGGCCAATGCCTCGAACAAGGCCATGCGTTATGGTCGGATGGTGACGGAAGCCGCGCGGCTCACGGCGGAAGTCGAACGGCTGTTGACGCAGGCGGAAGCCACCGATGCTCAGGACGATGCGGCGTATGGCCCCGACCGGCGGGGCGATGAACGGCCCGCCGAACTTGCGCGCCGCGAGCAGCGGCTCCAGACCATTCGGGCCGCCAAGGCCGTGCTGGAGCAGGTGCTGGTGAATACCGAGCAGGTCCCCCGGATCGTGACGATGGACGCGGGCTCTTGCAGCGAGGCGAACGTCATGGCCCTCACGGCGCTGGGCTGTACGCCGCTCATCCCGCCGGATCGCCAACTCCATAGCCCGGTGGTGCTGAGAGCTTCCCGTGGACGACCGCCCGCGGGCTTGTCGGTCGCCGATCGGATGCGCCGCACGCTCCGCACGACGCGCGGGCGACGATGCTATGCTCAGCGCAAAGCGATTGGCGAGCCGGTCTTCGGTCAGATCACGCAGGGCCGGGGCTATCGGCAGTTCTTGTTACGCGGGATGCGGCAGGTGCGTGGGGAATGGGCGCTGATCTGTCCGACCCCCAATGTGCGTAAGCTCTGGACCGCCCTCTGTCGGCAACGGCGACGCCCCGGCGAGGGGCTACGGGCAGTGGGCAGAAGCCGGAAGGCGGAGCGGAACGTCTACGGGTAGTCGAAGATCGTAGGCGCATCCGTCTGTGGGTCCGCGAATACGGGCTCACCTGGAACGATCAGCCGGCGCTCAGGTCAATGTCGGACAGGCTCCTCGGTGGTTCGATTCAGACGTGGGGTGGTATCATGAGCCGCATTATCGATCTGAGAGGTGCCTGCAATTTCGGGAATGTGCCTGTTGAACCTCCCTATACGGAGACGCCGAACGGGTGCATCGGGGAGAGAGGGGCCCGGCTGCCCAGCACGAGCGGATCATGAAACGTCTCACGCAGGGACTGTCGCTCACGACCCGACAGCAACTGGAGATCGAGCCGATCGTCAGTCGCGCTCATGTCGCAATTCTCGAGCTGCGCTTTTCGCATCAAGGGGAAATTGAACAGATCTTGAGCGAGGGACTGGCGGACATAAAGGAGAAGCTGTCCCCGGAGCAGCAGTCGGAACTGGATGAGATGTATGCGGGACTGCAACAGCGGTGGCAACTTTCCCGTGGCTATCTGGAAATTCACAAAAAGGGTGCACAGCCCTAGTAGGCAGCGGCATGTCTGAACCGATTCGCTTTGCAACTACACTGAAACGTTGGGTGTTAGGGCTGTCCGCGGCCTGTCTCCTTGCCCTGGGAGGGTATGCACTCCTGGCGAAGTCAGGCGAGAATCCGTCACGCGCCGGTCAGGCATCGGGAGGCGCACGCCCATTTCCGGTGGTGGTGGCGACGGCAAAAACAGGCGACATCGGTATCTATCTCAACGGACTCGGATCGGTTGTGCCGTTGAATACCGTCAATGTGAAGAGCCGGGTCGATGGACAACTCATGAGGGTGTTGTTTCAAGAAGGGCAGCTCGTTCGGAAGGGCGACCTCTTGGCGGAGATCGACCCGCGACCGTTCGAAGTACAATTGCTCCAGGCTGAGGGACAGATGGCTCGCGATCTGGCGCAATTGACCAATGCGCGGCTGGACTGGCAGCGGTACAAGGGGTTGTATGAACAGGGATACGTTCCCAAGCAACAACTGGATACTCAGGATGCCATGGTGCGTCAGCTGGAAGGGATCGTGAAGGCCGACCAAAGCCAGATCGACAATGCCAAATTGCAACTGGGCTATAGCCACATCACAGCGTCCATCAGCGGGCGGGTGGGTTTGCGTCTGGTGGACCCCGGCAACATGGTCCACGCAAACGACAACAATGGTCTGCTGGTCATCACACAACTCATGCCGATTGGGGTCGTCTTTGCCATTCCGGAGGATAATTTGCCGGGAGTTTTGGAACGACTCAAAATGGGCGAACGACTGACCGTCGACGCGTTCGATCGGGAGCAGAAGAAGAAACTGGCCACCGGCGTGCTCCTGACGGTCGACAATCAGATCGATCCGAACACCGGCACCGTGCGACTCAAGGCGGTGTTTCCGAACGAGGACGGCGCTTTGTTCCCGAATCAGTTCGTCAACGCCCGCCTGTTGTTGGAAGTGAAACATGGCGTCACGATCGTGCCATCCGTCGCCGTTCAACGGGGAGCAAGAGGCACCTTTGTCTATATTGTGAATAACGACTGGACAGTGGCCGTACGGACCGTTGCGGTCGGTGCATCTCAAGGCGAGGACACATCGATTACCTCCGGTCTCTCGCCCGATGAATTGGTTGTGGTGGACGGCACTGAGAAACTCCGCGAAGGCAGCAAGGTCGAAGTGCGGAACCAGAACGACCAGCCAGTCAAAGGTCTTGATGCGCTTCCATCCGGATCCGAGATGCCGCAGCAAGGCGCCAGATCGTGAATCCGTCCCGGCTCTTCATCATGCGGCCTGTGGCGACCGCCTTATCGATGGTTGCCATCCTCCTGGCCGGAGTGCTGGCCTATCGTCAGTTGTCGGTCTCGGCCCTTCCCCAGATTGATTACCCCACGATACAGGTCTTGACCTTTTATCCAGGCGCCAGTCCGGACGTCATGGCATCGTCTGTGACCGCGCCGCTCGAACGACAGTTCGGGCAGATGCCTGGTCTGAATCAGATGACCTCAACGAGTTCGAACGGCTGTTCAGTGGTGACGCTGCAATTCGGCCTCGATCTGAGCTTGGATGTGGCCGAGCAACAGGTACAGGCTTCGATCAATGCCGCCTCCACATTCCTCCCGCGCGATCTTCCGAACCCGCCGGTCTATAACAAGGTCAATCCGGCCGATGCGCCGATCCTGACCCTGGCTTTGACGTCGAGTACGTTGCCGTTGCCTCAGGTCCAGGACCTGGCCGAAACCAGGCTCGCGCAGAAAATTTCCCAGGTCTCCGGCGTGGGGCTCGTCAGCATCAGCGGCGGCCAGCGGCCGGCCGTGCGTATCCGGGCGAATCCCCGAGCCCTGTCGGCCTACGGACTGACGTTGGAAGATCTGCGCATGACCGTGGCCGCCGCCAACGTTAATCAGGCCAAAGGCGCATTCCATGGACAGCGGAGAGCCTCCATCATCAACGCGACCGATCAGTTGCTGTCGAGCCGCGAGTACCGGCCGCTGATCGTCGCCTACCGCAAGGGCGCGCCCGTCCACTTATCCGACGTCGCCGACGTCGTCGACGACGTGGAAAACGTCAGGCTGGCGGCCTGGATGGACGAGACGCCGGCCATCCTCGTCAATATCCAACGGCAACCGGGAGCCAATGTCATTGAAGTGGTGGATCGAATCAAGCAGATCCTGCCGCAACTCCAGAGCGCGTTGCCGTCCTCCGTGCAGGTCACGATGCTGACCGACCGGACCACCTCCATCCGGGCATCCGTCCGCGACGTGCAGTTCGAGCTCATGCTCGCCGTTGCCCTCGTGATCATGGTCATTTTTCTTTTTCTTCGCACCCTGTCGGCTACGGCCACTCCCGCCGTGGCGGTTCCATTGTCGCTCGTGGGCACCTTCGGCGCGATGTACCTGATGGGGTTCAGCCTCAACAACCTGACCTTGATGGCCCTCACGATTTCGACCGGGTTCGTCGTTGACGACGCAATCGTCATGATCGAAAACATCTCGCGATACATTGAGCGGGGTGAGTCACCGTTTCAGGCCGCGCTCAAAGGATCGGAGCAGATCGCGTTCACGATTCTCTCGCTATCCATCTCGCTCATCGCGGTGCTGATCCCGCTTCTATTCATGGGGGACGTGGTGGGGCGCTTATTTAGAGAATTTTCCGTCACGCTGAGTATCACGATCCTGATTTCGGCCGTCGTCTCGCTCACGGTGACACCGATGATGTGCGCCCGACTGCTGCGCCACCGCCGTGCGGCGGAACAGGGAGCCTTTTACCGCCGGACGCAAGGGGTGTTCGACCGCACCATCGCGGCCTACGGCAGGACGCTCCGATGGGCACTGAACCATCAGTCCGCCACGCTGGCAGTGGCGGTCGGGATGCTCCTGTTCACGATCGTGCTGTATGTGGCCGTGCCCAAGGGCTTCTTCCCCGTGCAGGATACGGGGGCGATCCTGGGCATTTCCGAAGCGGCCCAGTCGATCTCGTTCACCGCCATGGCCGAACGCCAGCAAGCACTGGCCCGCGCCATCCTCGCCGATCCGGCCGTGGCCAGCCTGTCTTCCTTCATCGGCGTGGATGGGATCAACACGACGCTCAACAGCGGACGGATCCAGATCAATCTGAAACCCTTGGCCGAACGCCGGGTCGGCGTACAGGACGTGATTTTTCGGCTGCAAGATCATGTGGCGAACGTGGATGGCATTACCTTGTTCCTGCAGCCGATGCAGGATTTGACCGTCGAGGATCGTGTCAGCCGCACCCAGTATCAATATACGTTGGAAGACGCGGATCCGGAGGAATTGAATCGATGGGCTCCCACGTTGGTCGAGGCGCTGCAGGCCTTGCCCGAATTGCGCGACGTGGGCAGCGACCAACAGGACAAGGGGCTCGCGTCCCTCTTGGTCATCGATCGCAGCACCGCCTCGCGGCTCGGCATCACACCTCAACTGATCGTCGACACCCTATATGACGCGTTCGGGCAACGACAGGTCTCCACGATGTTCACTCAGCTGAACCAGTATCGCGTCGTGCTCGAAGTGATGCCGGAATTCCAGAACGGCCCGCAGGCTCTCCAGTTTCTCGACATCCGGTCGTGGACCGGAGGTCAGGTTCCGCTGAACGTGTTTACCCAGTTCTCCGAAACGACGACCCCGCTGGCGATCAGCCGTCAGGGGCAGTTTCCCGCCGTCACCCTGTCATTCAATCTGGGACCGGGAACCTCCCTCGGTGAGGCCGTGACGGCGATCGAACGAGCGACGCAAGTGATCGGGCTGCCGGCCAGCATCCGGGGGAGTTTTCAAGGCACCGCCCAGGCGTTCCAAGCATCGTTGGCGAACGAAACGTGGCTGATACTCGCAGCGCTCGTCACCGTCTACATCGTACTCGGGATTCTGTACGAGAGCTACATTCACCCGCTTACGATTCTGTCCACGCTGCCATCGGCGGGGGTCGGCGCACTGCTGGCGTTGATGCTCTTCCAAACCGAATTCAGTGTGATCGCACTGATCGGGATCATTCTCTTGATCGGGATCGTGAAGAAGAACGCGATCATGATGATCGACTTTGCGCTCGGCGCGGAACGCAAGGAAGGACGACCGCCGGTAGAGGCGATCTACGAGGCTTGCCTGTTACGCTTCCGGCCGATCATGATGACGACGATGGCCGCTCTGCTCGGAGCACTGCCGCTGGCCATCGGTTCCGGAGTCGGATCCGAACTGCGGCATCCGCTCGGAATCGTCATCATCGGCGGGCTCGTACTGAGTCAGGCTCTGACGCTGTACACCACGCCGGTCGTCTACCTCGCATTCGACCGACTGGCGCGCCGTCTCCGTTTGCGGCAGTCTTCGACACTCAGGACGGAAGCGGTGACTCCCGGCACGCTATGAATATTTCTTCGCCATTCATCCGGCGTCCGGTGGCCACGACCTTGCTGACCGTCGGCGTGACCCTCATCGGCGTCGTGGCGTTCCGGTTCCTTCCTGTTGCCGCTCTACCGCAAGTGGAGTTTCCGACGATCAACGTGTCGGCCGGGCTGCCCGGCGCGAGCCCTGAAACCATGGCGACTTCGGTCGCGGCACCGCTTGAACACCAGTTCACGCGTATCGCCGGCGTAACGGAGATGACCTCCACCAGCATGCTCGGCTCCTCGAACATCACTCTACAGTTCGAACTGAGCCGCGATATCGACGGGGCTGCGCGCGATGTTCAGGCAGCGATCATGGCGGCGCGCAGCGATCTGCCGGCCAACCTCCCGAGCCAGCCTATGTATCGCAAGATCAACCCAGCCGATGCGCCGATTCTCATCCTGTCCTTGACCTCGGAGATCGTGAGTCGCGGCCGGATGTACGATGTTGCTTCCAGTGTCCTTCAGCAGAACCTGTCGCAGATCGACGGTGTTGGTCAGGTCTATGTGGGAGGAGGCTCGCTTCCCGCCGTGCGCGTCGATCTCAACCCGACGTCGCTCCACAAGTACGGGATCGGACTGGGCGACGTCCGTCGGATGTTGAGCGAGACGAACGTGAATCGTCCGAAAGGTCAGCTCTCCAATGGGAAGCGGACATGGGAAATTCGGACGAATGACCAGCTCTACGAGGCTGAAGATTATTTGCCGCTGATCGTGAGTTATCGCGAAGGTAGAGCCGTACGACTCTCGGACATCGCGACTGTGGAGCAGTCGGTCGAGGATCTACGAACCATGGGTGTGGCGAACGGGACCCCGGCGGTGCTTATCATTATCAGCCGGCAGCCCGGAGCGAATATTATCGAAACTGTCGACCGGGTGATGGCCATGCTTCCACAGCTGGAAGCGTCCATTCCCGGGACGATGACACTCTCGGTCATGGGCGACCGCACACCGGCCATCCGTGCCTCCCTGCATGACGTCGAACGGACGCTGGCGATCTCCGTGTTCCTCGTGATCCTGGTGGTGTTCCTGTTTCTCAGGGACGTCCGTGCCACGCTCATTCCCTGTGTGGCGGTCCCTGTCTCGCTGATCAGCACGTTCGGGGTGATGTACCTCCTCGGGTACAGTCTCGACAACCTTTCACTGATGGCGCTCACGATCGCGACAGGATTTGTGGTAGACGACGCGATCGTCGTCCTGGAAAACATCAGCCGCTATCGTGAGCAGGGCATGGCTCCCATGGAGGCCGCTCTGCGTGGTGCGCGGGAGATCACGTTTACCGTCCTGTCGATGACGTTGTCGTTGGTCGCCGTCTTTGTCCCCATCCTCTTCATGGGGGGGATGATGGGTCGGCTGTTCCGGGAATTTGCCGTCACACTCTCGGTGGCGATTCTCGTTTCGCTCGTCCTGTCGCTCACCACGACGCCCATGATGTGCGCGAGGGTGCTGAGGCCAGACCAGGGACAATCTCACGGCTGGTGCTACCGCCTGAGCGCGGGGTTTTTCGAAGGGATGCGCGCCGGATACGCTAGGAGTCTCTCCTGGGTTCTCCGCCATCCGCGCGGAATGCTCGCGTTCACGCTGGCCACCATGGCCTTGAGCGTATATCTCTACACCGTCATTCCCAAAGGATTTTTTCCGCAGCAGGACACCGGTCGCATGTTCGGGTTCATTCAGGCGGCACAAGACATTTCGTTCCAAGCCATGCGTGAGAAGCTTACCGAAGTTGTGGATCTCATCAAGAGCGATCCAGCGGTAGAAACGGTGACAGGATTCAGCGGCGGCAGCGGGAGCACGAACTCAGGCCGCATGTACATTACGCTGAAACCGCTTCAGGAGCGGCAGATCAGCGTGGATCATGTTATCGCGCGTTTGCGTCCCAAGCTGGCCCAGGTGCCGGGCGCGCCGACGGTGCTGCAGGCGATTCAGGATCTGCGCATCGGCGGTCGGGTAAGCAGCGCGCAATACCAATATACCCTTCAAAGCGTGGACCTAGCCGAGCTGAACACCTGGGCGCCCAGAGTAGAGCGCCGGCTTCGAACGCTCAGCGAAATTGTGGATGTCAATAGCGATCAGCAAGACAAGGGGCTGCAGTCGCTGGTCGTGTTCGACCGGAGCACCGCTTCTCGACTCGGGCTCAGCCCTCAGCTCATCGATGACACATTGTACGATGCATTCGGCCAGCGCCAGGTTTCCATCCTGTATACGACGCTGAACCAGTATCACGTCGTGATGGAAGTGGCACCGCCATACTGGCAGAACCCGTCCACGCTTCAGGAGATCTATGTGCGGTCTCAGACGGGGGAACAGGTGCCGCTGAGCGCGGTGACGCGGTTTGAACCAACGAACACGCTGCTGCTCGTCAACCATCAGGGACAATTTCCCGGCGTGACGCTGTCGTTCAACATGGCACCCGGCATTTCGCTCGGCGAGGCGGTGGAGGCCATTGAGAAGTCGATGCGGGAGATTGGACTGCCGGCCGGTATTCAAGGTAGTTTTCAGGGAGCAGCCAGAGCGTTCCAATCATCCGTCGAGAATCAACCAGTGCTGGTTCTTGCCGCGCTCCTGACGGTCTACATTGTGTTGGGCATTTTGTACGAGAGCTATATCCATCCGCTGACGATCCTCTCCACGCTTCCGTCCGCCGGCGTCGGCGCCTTGCTCGCGCTGCTCCTGTTCAAGACGGAATTGAGCATGATTGCGCTCATCGGCATCATTCTGCTCATCGGAATCGTGAAAAAAAACGCCATTATGATGATCGATTTCGCCTTGGATGTCGAGCGGAAGGACGGCGAACAGCCGGAGGAGGCGATCTACCGGGCCTGCCTGCTGCGTTTCAGGCCGATTATGATGACGACGATGGCGGCCTTGTTCGGCGCCTTGCCATTGGCCATAGGAATGGGTGTGGGATCGGAGTTGCGACGGCCACTCGGAATCGCAATCGTGGGCGGCCTACTCGTCAGTCAGTTGCTTACCCTCTATACAACGCCGGTCGTCTATCTCTATCTCGATCGAATGCGACTGAGCTTCTTGCGAATCTTCTCAAGAACAGTGGAAAGCAGGCCACTTCTCAAATAATCATGATCGGTCCAGATCGTACATATCGGCAATGAAAGATGTGAGCCTGTGGTACGTGTGGTGACGGTGTTGCCGGGGTATGATCGATCTGGAAACACAAAGGGCCCGATGGTTTCCCACCGAGCCCTTCGCATGTCCAGATTCTCAGCACTCAGCACTGAGTTTAGTACATTCCCTCCATGCCGTGGCTGTGTCCGCCACCCGGCATAGCCGGTTCTTTCTTTTCCTCGGGGAGTTCGGTGATCATGACCTCGGTGGTGAGCATCAAACCCGCCACGCTGGCGGCGTTTTGTAGCGCCGTCCGCGACACCTTGGTCGGATCGATGATGCCGGACTTGATCATGTCGACATATTCGTCCGTGGCGGCGTTGTACCCACCATTGACGTTCTTCTCTTCCCGAACCTTGCCGACGATGACCGATGCTTCCGCCCCGGCATTCGCGGCGATCTGTCGGATCGGCTCTTCGAGCGCGCGCCGGACGATGTCGAGCCCGACTTTCTGCTCCAGTGGGACATCCTTGAGTCCATCGAGCGCCTTCACGCAGCGGAGATAGGCCACGCCGCCTCCGGGGACGATCCCCTCTTCCACTGCCGCCTTGGTGGCATGCAGCGCGTCCTCGACCCGGGCCTTCTTCTCCTTCATCTCCGTCTC